>WRNW01000009.1 GCA_009776375.1 Candidatus Saccharimonadota bacterium
CCTAAAGAGTAGCGGAGGCGTTCAAAGGTTGGCTAACTACGGATGGAAATCGTAGTGATAGTGTATACGCATAAGCCAGCTTGACTGTGAGGAGTACATTCCGATCAGACACGAAAGTGGGAGTAAGTGATCCGCTGTACGAAACTTGTTTCAATGAATGTGGGATCGACAGCGCAAACGGATAAAAGTTACCCCGGGGATAACAGGCTAATAGCGCCCAATAGTTCACATAGACGGCGCTGTTTGGCACCTCGATGTCGGCTCATCTCATCCTGGGGCTGGAGCAGGTCCCAAGGGTTCGGCTGTTCGCCGATTAAAGAGATACGCGAGCTGGGTTCAGAACGTAAATTACATTGCGTTCTACCACTGAAAAGTGGTAAAATGTTTATGGATGTACATCGACATCTTTGCCCGAACAGGGCGAAAACATTAAATCTAACTGAAATCGGTGAAACCCCACCGTCACTTCGAACTTGTGACGAGGGCAATACCGAGGGAAGGTGTCTTATGAGTGACGAAGAAAAGGCCTACGTAGCTGGATTTTTGGACGGCGACGGCTCTGTGATGGCGCAACTGGTAGCCCGCAAGGACTACAAGTTGCGTTATCAGATCAGAGTCAGTATCGTTTTCTATCAGAAAACGCGCCACCAGGATTTTCTCTTTTGGCTAAAAGAGCAGCTAGGTTATGGTTATATTCGCGAACGCCGTGACGGCATGAGTGAATATACGATAGTTGGCATAAGGGAAGTGGAATTTGTGTTGAAACTTCTAATTCCTTTCCTTCGTCTAAAGCAAGAACTGGCGCACGAGGTGTTACGGCTTATCAAAGCCCATCCACCCCAGCGCAAGATGACCCCGCGAAAACTGGTCGAGTTAGCTCGATTGGTGGATGCGACGGCGCGGTTTAATTACAGCAAAAAACGTAGTCAAACCAGTGATCGGGTTATCGAGTTCTTGACTGAAAATCATTTGATTACCCCCGTAGAGACTGAATCTGATTAGCAATCAGATGAGATAGGGCAGAAAACTAGACCAAGCCCTATAAAACGTTAGCGCCTCCTCTGCACAAACAGAGAGGATGAAGATATAGTCCGTGCCACCCGTAATGGTGGAATAACACGCGTGAGACAGTTCGGTTTATATCCGGTGTGGACGTCAGGAATTTTGCGAAGATCTTTCCGTAGTAAGCAATTGCTACTTCACGCAGAAATGTGTGATGACAATGCAGCTTATAACGGTGAAGCCTTAATGGATTTTTCGGTTTTAGAATTAGACACAATCTAGTCCATTGTGATATAATTTTCTTGAGGACCGATAATGAAAAAAGGTAATACCGTGGGAAGTCGATCGAATACAGAGAAAGCATATATTGCGGGCTTTCTTGATGGTGATGGCAGTATAATGTTGCAACTGAAAAAACGCAGCGACACCCGTCGCGGCTATCGGTTTATGGCAACGATCTGCTTTTATCAAGATACCCGTCACGATGAACCCTTACGCTGGATACGAAAAGCAATCGGTGTAGGGTATATCTCTCAACGAAATGATGGAATGACAGAACTGCGAGTCAATGGCTTTCGCCAAATTGGTTCGTTTCTGTCTGAACTGTTACCATATGTACGTTTCAAAAAGCTTCAAACTGAAGCGATGGTAACAGCGTGCCAGATTTTGCAAAGAGGTATTAACAACCTTTCTCGAGAAGAACTGGTCAGTCTGGTTAGTTTGGTATTAGTTATTCAAAATGAAAACTATGCCACTCATAGCAAAAAGACTGAAAGTGACCTTCTGAAAATACTCGATTTGACCCCGTAACGACTCAGTGTTTTGGCAACACCGCCAAACACGGATCGGTCACGATTGTCATTCTGAACTTGTTTCAGAATCCAGACAAAAATAAGTGACTGATAACATGCTGCTACCTTCATTGGCATCGTGCCAAAAAGGTAAAGATATAGTCTGCGCTCATAGAAATATGGGATAAAGTGACGAGAGGACCCGGAAGGACGCACCTCTGGTGTATCGGTTGTGGCCACCTGCCGCATTGCCGAGTAGCTATGTGCGGAATGGATAAGCGCTGAAAGCATATTAAGCGCGAAGCCAACTTCAAGATTAGAATTCCCTATGACCCCCCTAATAGACGATTAGGTTGATAGGCGCAAGGTGGAAGTGCGGTAACGTATGGAGCTGAAGCGTACTAATAGGGGCATCGCCTTTTTATGAAACTTGAGACAAACCTACGGTTTTTCTCAACGAGCCTTGCGAAGTAAATTCGCATTTGCTCTGCGAGCAAACCGGCTCTGCTCTTTTCCCTGAAAAGACAGAGCAGCAGATTTGGCTCAGGTAGGCTGAATTGGTAGTCGAGTGTTTAACGCTCGAAAGAGTCTTACGAAGAACGAAGTTTATGACAAGACAACTGACTTTCTTGTAAATATGAGTTATACTTATCTCATAATTTAACAAATTAAGGAGATAGAAGTGAGTGGCGCAGAATTTAGCGACGATAGCGAACCATTTAAACAGGAGGAGGGGGGGGGTGTTTCATCCGAAGGTGAAGCGAACTCATGGGATAAAGAAAGTTTTTCGGAATACTCAGAAACCGAACAAAAGCAGTGGTTAGAATTCTTTTTCTATTATTATGGGCAAGGTGTTATGACGCTGGCGGAAATTGAGACTTTTTCGGCAACGATAGAAGAATATGGTCCAGCAAAGGTTTTTGAGTTAGTTATGGCTAATTGGATAAGTGGTGCAACAAATGCGTACCCGATCCAAGCTCTGATCAGAGAAGAACTATTAGATGAGGCATTCAGTCAGCTGCCCAATGTAGAGGAATTTTCTGATGATGTGAGAGAACTCTATAACGAGAAAGAGAAACAGTTACTGGCAATAGTGGCCGAAGATCTCTTGTCCGATTCATAACTTTCGTTCTTCGTAAGGCACGTCAATCCTTAGCAGATTGAACATAAATTTGTTAAAGTAGTACTTTAACAATTCATGGTTGCCGATGAATTTTGAAATTTTTAGAAAAATTATCGGTTTTTGCGAATTTATTTCGCTAAAATCGATTCAACTGTTTTGCTAAAGCCCTGAAAAAACTTTTTCAGAATAATTTCGGTGTCCATGGCGCTGGGGAAACACCTGTTCTCATCCCGAACACAGAAGTTAAGCCCAGCAGCGGCGATTATACTGCCACAAGCGGGAAACTAGCACGATGCCGAATTATATAAAAATAGCCCTGAACAGGGCTGTTTTTATATAATTCCGTATTTTGCTACTTGCTTTTGGTAGTATAAGCGCCGCTGCGCAGCGGCAGATAAATCAAGGAGACGAGAGAAAAGAAAACTCGTTTTCTTTTCCGAAACGACGCCGATTTACATCCCTCACCAATTTGGTGAGGGATATTATACTGCCACAAGCGGGAAACTAGCACGATGCCGAATTATATAAAGAACCACCCCAACGGGTGGTTTTTTATATAATATTGCCACAGACTAAGAGTACGAACAAAATACATAAATAATTATCGGACATTTACATAGCAAAAATTCGGACATTTGCATAAAGTGATTATGTATGATAAACTCGCAGTATGATTATCAAACGAGACCTAACAAAGCAAATTGAACGATTATTAAAGGTTTACCCAGTGGTATCATTAACTGGGCCACGACAGAGCGGCAAGTCGACTCTGGCCAAGAACGAGTTTTCGGACTACAACTACATCTCTTTTGAGGAAGGCGATATACGTCAAATAGCCATCGATGATCCGCGCGGTTTCCTTAACAATTACGGTGATAAGTTAATCATCGACGAAGCGCAATATGTACCTGAGTTGTTTTCCTATATCCAATCAAAAGTCGATAGTAGTGGGAAAAATGGTATGTATATCTTGTCCGGTTCGCAGAATTTTTTGATGATGAAAAGTGTTTCGCAAAGTTTGGCTGGCCGTGTAGGTATTACAACGTTACTACCTTTTTCTTATGGTGAGCTAAAAAGAGCTGGCCAAGAAAAAGATCTATCTGGTATGCTTTACACCGGAGGCTATCCGCGAATTTATCAAAATCCAAACATGAATCCGACGGAATTTTACGAGGATTATCTACGCACTTATGTCGAGCGCGACATTCAAGCGTTGGTAAATGTCCACAATTTGGCAAAATTTCGGACTTTTGTGGAACTGTGCGCAGCGCGAACTGGTCAGCTATTGAACATCTCATCGCTCGCGAATGATGCCAAGATATCGGTGGAAACAGCTAATTCTTGGCTATCGATCCTGGAAACTAGCTATGTGATATATCTGTTGCATCCATATTATAAAAATGTCGGTAAACGTTTAATTAAATCGCCAAAACTATATTTCTATGACACTGGATTGTTGGCGGCATTACTAAAGATTGATTCGGCAGACAAGGTTAAAACAAGCCCACACTATGGTTGGTTGTTCGAGAACTTTGTAATTAGCGAGATTATCAAAAGTCATTTCAACAATCGTAAAACGCCACAACTTTTCTTTTGGCGAGATAGCAACGGTAACGAGGTTGACCTGCTCGATAACACGGACGGCGAAATGGTGCTGACAGAGATTAAGGCAAGCGAAACAATGAAAAAAGATTTTACGACTGTTGTGAATGAGTTGGCTGATGTGCTCGGGGCGAAGGGCAGACGAGTAGCCTATGCTGGCCGAGAGAAGGTTGAAATTAACAGTGTGCAGTTTTTGCCGTGGTTTGATCTTTGACAAGCGGGAAACTAGCACGGTGGCGCATTATACAGAGGCATCCAAACTCAAATTAGACGTCGTAACAAAACCGCGTGATTGGTCATGGGGCAGACGCGAATTTGTCATTAAAGACCTCGACGGCTATAAAATTTGCTGTTGGCAGTAAACGCTACTATTAGACGAGTATTTTTCTTTACCCCTATTTTTCAATCAAAATGTAAAATAAACTTTACATTTTATGCAAAGTTTGCTAGTATAGAGGTGCATGCAAAGCTAAAGTTTAATTAAGAAAGGATTTATAGTATGAAATCTTCAAAAAAACCAGACGAAATGGAGAAAGCCATCAGCTACCAAGCGATTCAAATAACCTGGAGAATTGTGCACGTGGCATTTATCGTAACGCTTGTTCTGGCTGCAGCACTATTCATATGGGGTGCATTACAAAATAACGGCTTCGGTATTGCTGGTATGATGGATGAAGGATCCCCTGTGCGTACATTAGATGAAATCACTAGCACCTTACTTGTATTTATTATCGTACTTGAACTGATACATTATATAATCAAACGCGTTTTGCGATATAATCTGACAAAAGGCGGTCGTGAGAAATAATATCAGGATTCTACGAAAAGAAATGGGTTTGCGTCAGGATGACGTTGCCAATATTGCTGATGTCTCGAGGCAAACAATAATTGCGATTGAAAACGAACGATACAACCCATCGCTGGAGCTGGCGATGAAATTGGCCAAATTGTTCGATAGACCGATCGAAGAAATTTTTTGGCGGGATGAACAAGCGCCTCGTGCACAATAACCCTATCGAATTAATGCAACATTTCCTCGGAAAAACTTGTGAATAAGTTTTGTCTCTCATGATACACTGGATACATGAAAGTATTCAGTTTAAGATTACTCACAGGGCAGGAGCTTCGCCAAAGTTTGGTGGATTTTGCGAAGGAAAATAACATCCGTGCTGGTTCGATCGTCACTTGTGTCGGTGCGCTAAAGGAAGTGACAATGCGCATGGCGGGTGCGCAACCGGACAATCAAGACATCCGCACGTACAAGGAAAATTTCGAAATAGTCTCGCTAAGTGGCACTATCGAAGCCAGCGGCGGTTCGCATTTGCACATAGCCCTGTCGCGGGCTGACGGATCGGTGATCGGCGGTCATCTAAAGTCCGGAACTATCGACATCACCGCTGAAGTTGTGATTATTGAGGACGAAAATGTGGCATATTCTCGTGAACTCGATGACACTGGTTTCGAATGTCTGGTGATTAAACCACTATAGTAATTCTCTAACACAAAAACGACCCGTCTCGCAGTTCGGGTCGTCACTCGACGTCCAGTATATATCACGTGAAGCATAAATGCAATACTTTTTATAAAACAAAATAGCATAAAAAGTATATTGACAAACCGCAACCAGTATGATAAACTACTCGCTGTACACATATCGTGTGTGAGATATCAAGCGAGGGCGACAGAGGTCAGGAATGGCCAAAGGAGCTCTTTTAATTTTTTCCTAAGGAAGGAGAAAACATGGCAGGTACCAAAGCAGGTGCAAAAAAGGCAGCGATAACCAACAAGACTCGTCACGGCGCAGATTTCTACGCGCGTATCGGTCGCAAGGGTGGCAAAATTGGCACAACCGGTGGTTTTTACGCTAATCGCGAATTGGCTCGAACTGCTGGCGCTAAAGGCGGTCGGATTAGCCGCCGCGGCCCAGCGAAAAAAGTCACTAAATAGCCTAGCCTGACCGCTCCAACTAGCGGTGGGATCGGTGGGTAAGTAAAATCTCCGCGAACTAAGCGGAGATTTTTATTTGATCAATCGTCGTTTCAGCCCACAGGTCCGCGCATCATTGACCGTCCAACGAGCACGACAATTCAAACAAAAATAAGATAGATCAGTGCGTGATTGCACACCGGTTTGACTACATTTTGGACAGAGCGAACGGGCGTGCAACCAATCGCGGTAATCATCTAGCGCTGCCTCAACCACATTATCGGTGATTTTCACCCCGTATTCGCGGGCTAATTCGCGGGCTTTTTCCCAGGCATCGCGCTCTAGATGAATCAACTCGATGTCTTGGACAAAAGTCGTATGACCGAGTATCGCGTGTGCCAGCTCGTGTAGCAATTTGGTCGTGCTATCGGTGTAAAAAATTGTTTTTTTATCGGGTGACCAATGATCAACGTCAGCTGTTTCAAACTCAAATTTGGGAAAATCGCCCACCAATTTTGCAACTAGGTCCTGGATGTTCACGCTTCTTACCCCAATTGTTTCAGAGCAAAAACTAGCGCACCACGATTAACCACATAACGTCGATCGTTGGCTGGGGCAATTTCGACCGAGTAATTGTTAGCTTTCCAACCAAATTCATCAACGATTTGTTGTAGAGCCGGACCAAACTTGTCAAAAAATTCACTTATTTTGCCACCGATGGCGATTTTGTCGGGGTACAGGGTAGGCAGAGCAACCAGAATTCCCACGGCGACCTCTCGGGCGTAATCTTGCCAAATTGGATCATCGGCCGGAATCTGATAACCATCGCCGTATTTTTGATAAAAAGTTTCACCCGAAGCCAGTTCTTCCCATTCTAACCACTGCCCGTCACGCCAGGTTTTGATGTGACCGATCTCCAGATTGTCCAGGTCGCGTGATAGCTGACCGTCGACTAACAACCCAGCACCAATCCCAGTGCTCAAAGTGACGTAAAGGCCGCGGCCACGAAAATCGGTCGGAAAAGCGCCCAATGCGGCTAGCTTGGTGTCGTTACCAACGACGACATGATTACCGCCCAGTTGTTGACTGAGCTCTGCGGCGAGCGGGAAATTTTCCATATCAATAATTTTCGGTGGATCAGTGACATAACCGTCATTCACCATGCCGCGTGTGGCGACCGAAATAATTTTTTCCTCGGAAAACTCGGCGAATTCAGGAAAATTTTGACGGATTTCATCAGCAATTTTTAGCACCAATTCATTAGGATCGCGCGACGATGGGATTTCGGTCTCCTTTTTCACCTGGAAATTTTCTGTGTCGTGAAACTCAACGACACGAACTTTCGTGCCGCCGATGTCGATAGTGAGGATTTGTGTCATGATAAAGCCATTATAACACACCTTGCGCAGGAGGAAACTTTATGGTACTATGATGCTGTCAAAGGAGAAAATCATGGCAAAACTTTTCAAGAGTAATGAGCGTGGTGCTGTGTCTGGCTATGCGATTGGGGCGGTTATTTTGGTGGTGCTATTAATCGGCGGAATACTCCTGCTCAAAAATATCAATGGCAGCAAACCGGCAACCGACAAACCGCTGACCGTGGATACAGGCGAGTTCAAGGACGATGATGACGAAAAGGATAAAGACGATAGTGTTGTAAAAACTACAACAATTACCCCTGAAGATACGACAAAAACCGATCCAACGACCGAACACACTCCGGATGAATTGACTGCCACCGGCCCCGAAGATTTCGTGATCGCTATCATCGGTCTGGCGCTGGCGTCTGCGACAATTTACGCACTCCGCGAATACGCTAGGAGCCGCTCGGCGGTCAAATCCGCGCTGCTCCGGCAATAGCTAAAGTAACGATAACTCTCGTTGGACATCGAGTAACACATCTAGAGGTTTTCCACAACCCTACTTGCGCTAAAGTTCATCTCCGATAAAAAAGGCTTGACAATTTTAGGGGGGGGGGTACACTGGTTTTATGTGGATGATAAAACACGCAAAGGACAAATCATGAATACAGAATTAGCTTTAGAGTTCGACGGAGATAATGAACGTGTAAACGAAACAGAGATACAGGCCAAGGCGGGTGAGGCTGCTGCGGAAGCTATACCAGTAGTAATGGGTCCTGGCAATCTTGAATATCAGATGGAGATGCGCACCTTGTATGAAAATGCACCAGTCGGTCAGGTAGCGGCTGATGTCCGGACAGCTGAGTTGAAACTAAAGGAAGCCAAAAAGACTGGTGATCTGGCGTTAAAAACTAAAGCGCAACAGGAACTTAATGATAAAATTCACATAGCGCTAGAGTTGGGCAAGCCGATTGGTTATATCGATCCATATGCTGAAAAAGTTGAACCAGAAGATAACCGTACTCAGGCGCAGAAAAACATGGAAATCATTAATAATTTGGCTGATAAATACATGTACCATGCTGGGAAGCAGTCTGGGATAGATGGCAAACATGCTAGGAATCCTCTTCCTAAAGGTAAAACTGGCGAAACAATTTTCCCAATGGGTGACATGACAGCGTTACGTGACGTAGCGCTTCAGCTGGCTGATATGAGTGAACCGGCACGAGCTTTAGCATTCAGAAAATTGAAAATTAACACCGATAGTAACGAGTGGCGTGAGGCTGAAATGTTGGTGCAGCGACGCAGCCGTGGTGTGGATACTGACAAAGATAACAAGCACCAAGAAGGGGTGTTAGGCGATGACGTACTTGACTTGAAACAATCCGACAAGCCGTTAATAGACGATATAAATCCAGAATATAAAGGTCCAGTGCCCCAAGGTCAAGAAATCGTGCGCGTCACACCCGACTCAGAAGCCATTATTATGAATGTTAAACCCGAAAAAGTGGAAGTCCCGCAGATTCGAGTGGGCGATTATCCAGAATTTTATGCGCGCAACAAAAATCTGTTTGTTAATAAGGAAAATCGCGAAAAGCTACAACAGGAAGCTGATCGCCTCACAGAGGAAATAGCGGCTAATATTAAGGCGGAACTGGATAACTATCTGGTGTCTAACCCTGACGCTGATAAAAAGGCTATTACTGCAGAATCGGATAGACTGTTCCTTGACGCACAAAAACAAATCCAAGAAGCCTGCATTGACAAGATGGATAACGGTACGATTTTGCGCAAGTTCGGAAAATTTATGGATAAACATGGCAAGAAGATTAAAATTGCGCTATTGGCCGCAGGCGCTATCGGAGCTGGCACTCTAACGTTCGGCTTGGTGACAGGTGCCGTAGCGTTTGGTGGTTTATCGCTCGGGGTTGGTACAGCGGTTGGCGTGGCCAGAGGTGCTAGTATGGGCGGCATCTTTTCTCGTCACGGATCAAGAAACAGTCATATCCATGAAGATTTGTTTGAGGAAAACGGTCGCTTGTCCCAGCTGGTTGAGCGAAAAGGTGGTGATCCGCAAGTAGCGGATATCGCACGATATCTGATGGATGAAAATAACAAATCGGCATCGCTGGATCATAAAACCAACGTCAAAAAATCAGCATTAGCCATGGGTATCGGTGGTGCTATTGGCGGCTTGATGGGTTCAATCAATTGGGTGTCGCCACACGAGACCACTGTCACAGAACCACAAGAGACTGAACCTGTAATCGAACAGCCACCGGAACCGATAGTAACGTCGACCGAAATTCCAAACCTGCCGCCCGAAATTCCGCATCACGAAATTCAACCGGGTGAATTGACTGGACAGGTGATCAATAACACCTTGCAAAGAATGGGAATCGATGGTAGCTATTTTGTTAATCCTGACGGTTCGACCAACGTCGAGGCGCTAAGGGCGATTGTTCCTGATTGGGATACAAGCCAAGTCCACTCATTTGCCTACGCAGACAATCTGTCTGACCCAGACATTCGCACAGTCATCGAAACTGTGGTGAGAGACTATAACTGGGGCACGCATACTGAAACTATAACCACGCCCGGAGGAACTGAAACTACACCAAACACCGTGACTGAGGCGGTGGACAGAGCAATTGAATATCTGCCAAACATGTGGGCCAAAGTCGCATCGAGCGTATTTAGTGGTTGGTTTGGCGGCGGCATCGGAGCTGGTATTGGTCAACGGAGGAGGCGTGGGTAGAACAGTGTGCTAGATTTCGTAAATATAATAAAGGGAGGGCAAAAATGTTCAGTTTAGACGAAAAATTTATCGAAGAGTTGGGGATCGCCAATCAACCGGATGATGTTAAAGAAGAATTGGTTGTTGGTATTGAAAAAACTATCCAAGACAGAGTATTGTTAAATCTGTCTGATCAAATTACCGACTTTTTGGCGGACGAAATTACCGGAATTAGCGAATCGGTTGATGGCGCAAAAGATTGGCTGGGTAAAAACATACCACATTATGCTGGATCGAGCGAATTCGCGCGTACCAAGAAACAGTTTGGCGATGACGCGGAGCAAACTTTTGCGCAGATGAAATGGTTTGAAATGAATTTACCGAATTACTTGCAGGAAATTCAGACTGTTACCGAACAAGTCAAACAAGAATTGCTGGCACTGCATAGCGGCGGCACGGTAGCAGAAAATTAGAATTTGCACTTTTTATCATTCTCTGTTAAGATATTTGTTGAATCGCGAGCAGGGTAATCGCCAATATTATTAACGGAGAGGTTTCGTGTTCCCTGAACGAGACTTAGTGGAGAACTATGGCAAAAACTTTAACGATGGATGATCTGTTAGCTGGTGCTGATCAGGCGGTTTTAGAGGCCGGCGTGGTTATCGAGGGTAAAATCCTCAGTGTCAAGAAAAACGAGATTTTGGTTGATCTGGGTGCGCACGGTGTCGGTTTGGTGCCGCGGCGTGAAATTGGTTTTGGCAAGAAATACGAAGTCGGCGAAACTGTCGCTGTGTCGATCGTCGAACCGGAACTCGACAGTGGTTACGCGCTGCTGTCTCTACGTAAAGCGGCCAAAGATCGCGGTTGGGACGAGATCCAAAAAGTTGTCGAGGACGGCAAATCGATCGAAGTCGTGCCGTACGATGCTAATCGCGGCGGACTGTTGATCGAATACGAAGGTGTGCGCGGCTTTATGCCGGTGTCGCAACTCTCGGCCGAGCACTATCCGCGGGCGACCGACAAGGACGAAATCCTCCGCCGGTTGCACGAATTGGTGGCTAAACCGATGGCCGCCCAAATTATCGATGTTGATCAAAAGGCCAACAAACTGATTTTTTCTGAAAAAGAAGCCATCAAGGACGGCCTGGCTGATCGGCTAACTAGCCTGAAAGTCAGCGACGTCGTAACCGGTGTTGTGACTGGCATTGTCGATTTTGGCGCCTTTGTCAACGTTGATGGAATTGAGGGGTTAATTCACATTAGCGAAATCAGTTGGGAACGGGTGGCGAGCGTGGCGGATGTCTTGAAAATCGGTGATCAAATCCAGGCAAAGATTATCAGTATCGACAAAGATCGTCTCTCCCTGAGCATCAAACAAACCACGGCTGACCCTTGGCTCGACGAAGCAGCGAGATTCAAAATCGGCGACAAAGTCGAAGGTACAATCACGCGGATCACACCGTTTGGCGCTTTTGTCCAAATTAGCCCGGCGGTCGAAGCGTTAGTCCACGTTAGCGAACTGGGCGAGGGCAGCAATCCGGAAAAATTGTTCAAATTAAACGAGAAAAAATCTTTTACAGTCTTGGAAATCGATGCGGAAAATCGGAAAATCTCTTTGGGTGTCAAGAAATGAGAGGAGAGCGGCATGGCGGAGGAAAAAACCCTACAACTACCAGAGATGATCACGGTCGGCGATCTGGCTGCAAAGCTGGATCTACCAGTGGTCAAACTGGTCGGTGAATTGTTCAAAAACGGCATCGTCGCGACAGTTAACCAGCGGATTGATTTTGAAACGGCCGAAATTATTATCGCCGAACTAGGACTTGACATCGCGGTGACCAAGAAAATCGCTAGCGAAGAAATCGCCCAGCACGAGATTACTTTGACCGCTAGTGCCACGCCGCGACCACCGATCGTCGCGGTGATGGGCCACGTTGATCATGGAAAAACGACTTTGCTCGATAATATCCTGGGCATGAAAAAAGTTGAGGACGAATCGGGCGGAATTACTCAACACATTTCGGCGTACCAGGCCGAACGAAAGGGTCGTAAAATCACTCTGCTCGACACACCAGGCCACGAAGCGTTTGCGGCGCTACGTCAACATGGCGCGGCGCTGACCGATGTGGTGGTAATTGTGGTGGCGGCCGACGATGGCGTCAAACCGCAAACCGTCGAAGCTATCAAATTTGCCCGCACGGCCAATGCTAAAATCGTCGTCGCGATCAACAAAATGGACAAAGAAACCGCCAATCCACAACTGGTCAAAACCCAGCTAGCGACCGAATATAATTTGAATCCCGAAGAATGGGGCGGCGAGACGGTGATGGTCGAAATCAGCGCTAAAACTGGCATGGGCATCGACAAATTGCTCGATATGGTGCTGTTGGTCGCTGACATGGAGGATCTGCGCGCCGATATCGACGTCCCAGCCGAAGGTTTAGTCATCGAATCGAACGTTGAACAAGGCCGCGGCACGGTGGTGCGGGTGTTGATCGCCAACGGTACACTGAAAATCGGTGAATATTTCGCGGCCGGTTCGACCTATGGTCGGGTGCGAACCCTGCAGGATTTTACCGGCAAATCGCTCAAGGAAGCTGGCCCGTCGACCCCAGTAACGATCACTGGCTTCAAAGAAGTCCCAGAATTTGGCCAACGCATCGAAGAAGCCAAAAACGAACGCGAAGCGCGCGCGCTAGCGGCCAAATATTACGATGAGCGCAGTCGATCGACCGCCGGTGTGAATATTACTGGTTCGGATCTCCTGAAAATGATGAACAAGGCTGCGGAGCAACACACGGCCGAATTCGTCGTCAAAGCCGATGTCCAGGGTTCACTGACCTCTGTCATGGACAGCTTGAAACTACTCGAAACTGACGAAGTCGCGGTCAAAATCGTCGCCAGTGGTGTCGGCAATATCAACGAAAGCGACATCCGCCTAGCGCGCGATAGCAATGCGCTGATTTATGGCTTTAACGTTAGCCTGCCAACGCATGTCAAACAAATGGCGACGCATGCAAAAACAGAGGTCAGATTGTTCAATGTGATTTACGAATTACTCGACGACGCGCGGGCGGCGATGAGTGAACTGTTACCCGAAGAAGTGGTGGAAACAATGATCGGCGAACTCGAAATCAAAGGCGTCTTTCGCACGACGCGCGCGGAAATTATCGCTGGCGGCCTAGTTAAATCGGATAAAATCATGCCAAACACCTTGGCGCGAGTCTGGCGCGGCAAAGAACTCCTGGCCGAAGTCGAAATCACCTCCGTCCAGCGCGACAAAAACGAAGCCCGTGAAGTTTTCGAGGGCGAAATGTGCGGCGTTTCCTTGAGAATCCCTCACGGTCAAAACAAAATCACCCTCGAAATCGGCGACCATTTAGAATGCTTTACGCGCGAGCTGAAAAAACGCACGTTAAACTAACTAATAAACAGACGGTAGCACATGTTAAAACGGAGGTATGATCAGCTAGAATATTTGCGTTTTGCGGAAATTATCATAAAGGGTATTGACATTTAAAAATGTTTGTGCTACAATCTCCGGGAATGCGTGTGAAGCAAGAGGTAATGGAAGGAGATAGATCATGTTTAATAGAAGAGGCAGACAAAATCAATTACACAGCGGTGGTAATGGGCAACAACCAGTAGAGTCGACGACGATATCCAGACGGAATTTCCTGAAGATACTAGGGCTAGCAGTACCAGCACTAGTGTTAGAAGGGTGTGGTATGGGTACTTCTTCAAAAGAGGAAGAGACTAAGTCGACGGGTGATAATCTTGATCTGCTGTGCGGTAACATATCCGAAGTAATCGGTATATCAGAAGATCAACTAAAAAAACTGGGTGCTGCATATGGGTTTGCCGATGCCAATGGGGATATGTCTGAAGGCACTCTTAGAATGCTTGGTACACGTGATGCAGAAAAACAAATGCGAAAATACAACAATAGCCCCGTAGAGCCGGGTATTGTGGGTAGACCGTTTGAGATTAGTATAAATGACGAAATGACCGATGAAGAAATCAAGCAAGAGATTATAGACAACGTACTGTTTGTAGCTTATAACAATCCGGCTGCCTTGGCTCAATACTACGGTGCAATGCTAGAAGAACAAGATGGCCCAAACGATGCTGTCGATGGGTTCGATGATGCGTCACGTGCTGATAGATTGTATCAAAGATACGAAGAGTCAAATGCAACTGACGACAAAAAATTCGTAGATAATTTCTATGACGATTTTACTACATTTAGAGATGCTCTAAAAAATGCGATTGGCAGCTCTGAATGTATAGCAGAACGTGTTGGCACAAAGGGTAAATCGGGCCTATCGTACGAGTTAAAGGAAGGTGATGAGGGGCTCCTGCACTTACACCAGGTGTCTTCCGCCGATGATTATGGAATTGACTATAACGACGCGAATGGAGACGGTAATCTCAACAAAAACCCGTATCTATTGAGAATTACTTTTCCGGTAGTTGATAAGGATGGAAATGTGCAGACATGTGAGATTTGGATCAAACATTCATGTGAACAACTATGGCAACCGATAGAACCGGAACCAACTACACCAGTGGATGAACAACCATCTCGACCCCCGGAAGATCCAACTCCACCATCTCCAGCGCCAAAGCCTCAAGAGCAGAACCCAATCCAATCAGACAACCCTAATATTGGGCCTGCGCCAAATCCACCTAATAATGCAGATCAGCCCGACGAGCCGCCAATAAACTGGGATTCTTAAAGGGAAATGTTAATTATAGGAAGGAGAGGCAAGGAGATGAATAAATTACGATCAATCATAACGGCACTGAAATACGCACCCAAGAAAGTAGCAGCGATATTTCTACTACTAGCAGCGATTTTAGTGCCAGCAACCATTATAGCGTGGGGTCCCAATCGTACTACGTTTACGATGGAAAAGCCTGCGACATATGTGACGTTTAACTCTATTACCAACAATCCCAGTGTAGGTGACGAACGCAATTTTGTGGTCATCCGTGAAGTCGGCGCTACAGCGTGGGCGGATGTTGCAACCATGCAAGAAGGCAAAGAATATGATATACGTATGTATGTACATAACAATGCTGCCGATAATCTTGGCTTGGTGGCACATAACGTACGTGCTGCTCTGAATCTTCCTCGCAACAACTACGTTACAGAATTTGAAGTTAATGGTTTCATTTCAGCCGATAATGCGAACCCAACCAAAATCTGGGATAATCTACTTCTTCAAAGTGATAAAGAGTTTAGAGTTCAAGTAGTCTCCGCTAAGTATTACAACAATATAACTGGCTCTAGTCTGGGCCGTCAGCTGGGTGATGAATTGTTTACCAACGCCAATGGTGGTGCGCAGCTGGGTTATATTTCAATGAATGGCGAAATTCCAGGATGTTTGCAATATGCTGGATACATAATCGTACGCATCAAGCCGGAATTTAAAGTTACGCCAGCTCCCAGCTACGACGTCGACAAGAAAGTCGATAATAAAACGCACAACGCGGTGGCGCCGGGCGGGACGATGACTTATACAATCACGGCCAAAAATACCGGTAATGTTGAACTAACCAATGTTAAAATTAACGACACTTTGCCGGCATATTACCAAAGCGCGAGCGAAACGATCACTTCGCCAGCCGGTCATACTGGCTCGATTATCAACAGTGGTAGCGTAACTTTGACCAAATTACCGGTCGGCGCGACGGCGACGATTACGATTTCGTACAAGGTCAAGGGTGAGAGCGCGTTCGAGTGTGGCAAGACCACCAACTTTATCAACAAAGTCACCAGCACTTCTGATCAAAAGAACACCGAAGATCGCACTGACAACAACCAGGTGGACACCGACGTGACTTATCAGTGCACACCGCCACCGATCAAAGTGCCGAATTTCGACCTCGAAAAATCGGTCGATAAAACTACGGCTAAACCGGGCGAGACGCTGAATTACACTTTGACGTTTCGTAACACTGGTGAAGTTGATCTGACCAATGTCGTGATCAAGGACACTCTGCCAGCGGGGCTGACCTATGTTAGCGGCAGTATCAATGCGAGCACCACGTACACCGGCGATCTGTTCGGTAGCGGTATGACGATCGCCAAGGTTGCAGTCGGCGGCACGGTGACGATCACTTTTCGCGCAAAAATCAACACTAATGCTGTGCCGGCCGAGCAGTGTGGCGAGAATCAAAAGCAATTCACCAACAAATCGAGTTCGACCACCAACGAAAAAACCGACGAATCGAACAAGAACAATAACAACGCGACGACCACAGTGACCGTCAATAAAAATTGTGACGAACCGAGCTATGACGTCGTTAAAACTGTCGACAAAGCGACGGCTAGCCCTGGCGAAACCTTGATCTATACAATTACAGTCAAAAACACCGGTAACGCCGATCTGACGAATATCGTGGTCAAGGATATTCTGCCGAACTACATCGCTAGCGCCAAATCGACCACCACCGCGCCGAGCGCGATCAGTGGCGATCTGTTCAAGGCAGGCGTGACGATCGCTAAACTCCAACCCGGCGAAATCGCGACTATCACGATCACCGCTGTTGTCAAAGCTGCCGCGCAGCTACCTTGCGGCGACAGCATCCTGATTAACAAAGTCACTTCCTCGACTAACGAAGTCAAAAACGAGGATAATCTAGACAACAACACGGCTAAAACCACGGTGAACAAGGATTGCCCGCCCACCAAAAAACCCTGTCCAACCAATCCGAAATTGGATATTGATGATCCGGGCTGCAAACCGTGCGTCTATAATCCTAGCCTAAATTACGACGATCCAAACTGCGTTCCACCAACGGAGCCAAAGAAGAAATGTCCGTACAATCAAAAGTTAGATTACGATAGTCCAGATTGCGTACCGCCAACCATTGTCGCCACCGGTCCGGCCGAAACGATCGCGACCATCATCAGCACAGGCGCGCTGACCTTTGGCGCAGTCGCCTACACGCGTAGCCGTCGAGATTTGACTAGCAAACTGTTAAACAAATAATCATCGGAAACCAAATTCCGACGAAACACCTCTCCAAAGCGGGGGAGGTGTTTTTGGTTTGCTTTCTAAAGTTTTCTTTGTTATACTACTTTTAGCATAACAAGAAAGGATGATTTATGTTCAGGTTAGACGATAAATTTTTGGAAGAGCTAGGTTTGGGTGCGCTGCCCAAAGAGCAAAAACAAGCACTGTTACAGCACATTTATAGTGAACTCGAAATGCGCGTCGGCCAGCGGTTGACCGATGGCATGAGCGACGAGCTGCTCGATGAATTTGGTTTCTTTGTTGACATGAACATGGACGGCATGAACAAATGGTTTGGCGACAATCTGCCAGATTACGCCGATCGTGATGATTTCAAACAGCTCAAGGAAGCCAACGCCCAGGCGCCCGAAGCGGCCGTGATGAGCGAATACGGTGCAATGAAATGGCTGCAACTCAATCGACCAGATTATCCACAAGTCGTCGCTGCGGTTCTCGAAGAACTCAAGAACGAAATCAAATCCAACAAAGATGCAATTTTAGCTGGTGCGGCGGCTGGAGCGGCTGGCGGCGAAGCGAAACCTCCAGAGGAAAACGCTGCTGAAACTCCGAGTGAAGATGCACCAACGAGCGATGATGCGCCAGCGGTAGACGCACCGGATGATGATGTTGCGACAAACGACGACGGTGATCAAGCAGAAAACTTTGATCAAGTAGAGTAAATCTTTTTTGGTCAATTACGTAGGCCGCGGAGAAAATCCGCGGTCTTCATTGTTCGACCAGATTTCGGATTGATGATTTCTAGGATTTGTAGGAATGTGTTGTCGGCGCATTGAACCACGTCCGGCCAATCATCGCCAGCGAAATCGGGCAGGACTCTGGCGGCAGTGATGATGGTTTTTTGACCATGAAAATTCAGCCGCGTACGTGGAAATCCGATAAATGCGCGAATTTTCCGCTCGCACTCGGTGGCGGTCATTTTTCCCGGATCTAAATTGCCGTCGGCCGTGGTTAACCGCTCGGTGTAAGTCGCCTCGTTGTCATTCTGTGGTTTGGCGGGAGCATCTCCGTTCAAGATCGATGGTAAATTTTCCAGTAGAAGTTTTGCACCAATCTGGGCCAGCTTTTCATATAATTCTTGTTTACTCTCCGAACCATTCAAGACGAGTTTTGCCTGGGCAAAAATATCGCCGGCGTCCATTTTGGTGCTTAATTGCATTAATGATACGCCAGTTTCCAAATCGCCACGACTAATGGCAGTTTCGATCGGTGTCGAACCGCGATATTTTGGTAACAGAGAAGGGTGAATGTTGACGATACCACGCGGAAAAACGTTGATGGTTGATTGCGGCACGATTTGGCCGTAAGACGCCAAAACACCAATTTCAGCGTTTAATTGGCGCAACGTGTCGTCCAAATTGTTTTCTTGGTCAGCGAAAATAATCGGAATCTGGTTCTTCTCGGCGGCGGATATGATGGCTGATTTGGAATAACGTTGTGATTTTGACAACGGATTACGCGGTAAAACCACCGCGGCAACCTCATAATTATTAGCGATCAGAGCATCAAAAATCGGCGTCAGCGGTTTTTCTAACCCTTGCGCCAACTGTTCGTTGCCGAAAAAAACAATCTTCACTTGACATCTCCTTTGCGTTTTGATACACTTTTGCTGTACATGTAAATCCCCCGATTGGGGCCGGACGGAGTCCGACCGCTAAGAGATCGGGGGTTTTGTCTTGGCCTAAACATCATCTCCTTGATAATCTTGTCTTTGATCAAATCAACCAAGCTCGAATCCCCGATCTCGTATTTACGGTTCATCGCATAAGCAATAAAATCTACTGCTTGCAAACAGCGGTCCCGGTGAGCATATTCAATATGGGCGAACAAATCCGGTGTGGCAATTTTCGTGATAAATTTTTCGTTGTCTGACTTCTTTGTGAAATACTTTGCGGCTGTGAAATCATATTTGATCGAACGAGGCAATTTATCAACTAGATAACCACAAAACTCAATGTACAAATTCCTTTTTAGCGCTTGACGATAATTTTGGGGCAATTTACTCTTGTCGACAATCAAGGTGTATATCTCGACTTCTTTCCGTGATAAATATCTCAGCATTCGCGATACAGTTTCTTTTTTTTCTCGATTAGCATGGAGAGCACCCCTAGTTTTTTTAACGCTTGCTGAAACTTTTTTCACAACCCTATCAATTTCTTTGGGAGTTTCTGTCAGCAAAAATGTTACATAAAAATTGTTCGACACGCTAGGTCTCTGTATGGCGAATCCTAAATCACCAGATTCATCAAAGAATATATATTTTTTATTCATCTGGCAAAATTCCCATTTTGACAACTTTTTCGTAAGGATACGGTTCGAGCTCGCCGTCCTCGCGGAGAATCGAGAAAGCGTCCTGTTGGTCGGCGATGTGATCGACGAAACAGATACCGTTACAGTGGTCGATTTCGTGTTGCAAAATACGGGCGATGAACGGATCGGGCGATTTCAGGCGAATTTCGCGACCAGTGATATCGAGACCGCGGACGCGAACTTTTTCGTGGCGGGGAACTTGGCCGTAGAGATTTTTAACGGATAAACAACCTTCGCTGTCGAGGGTGATTTTACCTTCCTTCTTGATAATTTCTGGATTGATCAGTACCAGGAATTTTTTGTTTTCCTTGTCATCGAAATTTTTGCGGATAATGATGACGCGCTCGAGGGCGCCAATCTGGACAGCCGCCAATGCCACAGCCACTTCGTGCGGACGCGAATCTTCCCAATCGAGCGCGGCCGCGATCATATTATCGATAAGTTGCAAAATCTTCGCATCAATAGTCCGCACTCGCGCCGATTTCCGGCGCAATTGCGGGTCCGGCAGAGCGATGATATTTTTTCGGGTGTAATTCGATTTCATCCCTCACCACTTTTTCTGAATAATTATCATATGTGAATTATATTATACACCAAGAGAGCCCAAAAAGTGGTGAGGGATTCTACCACAATAATCCGATATCAACTAAATCAACGAACCCGGATCGAGTTCTGCCTGCCAGTGAGGATGATGAATTTGCTCGGCGATTTTGACTAGATCAGCACGATTTGGCGCGCGGACGACAATTTGCCAGCGGTAGAGACCGCGCGCGCGCTCGTAAAAGGCTGGCGTTGGGCCGGATAATGGATCTTGAAACTGGCTCGAAATAGCATTCGCTAGTGCTTTAGCAGAATTAACAGCGGATTTTTCCGTTTTGTATGCACAAGTGAGTTTGAGTAAATGCGCGAGCGGTGGAAAATGACCGCGTTGGCGATTTTTAATCTCGTGATTATAAAAACCAGCGTAATCCTGGACGGCGCCGAACTGCACAGCCGGCGCGTCGGGCTGGAAAGTTTGGACGATCACTACGGAATCTTCGGCACCGCGACCAACGCGACCGGTCGCCTGGGCAATCAGTTGAAAAGTTCGCTCAGCGGCCGAGAAATCTGGCAGAGCTAGCCCAGCGTCAGCCTGGACGATGCCAACCAGACGCAAATTTGGCAGGTCGAGGCCCTTGGCGACCGTTTGCGTGCCGATGATAATATCGGTGGTGCCGTCTCGGAGTTCGGCGAAAACATCCTGGACCGCCTGACCGCGAGCGGTATCACCATCGAATCGCCGAACGGTTTTATCGGGGAAAATTTTACGGATTTCTTCTTCGATGCGTTTGGTGCCGATGCCTTTATGCAGAATATTAGTGTCTCCGCATTCTGGACATTTGGTCGGCGGCTTTTCGTGATATCCACAGATGTGACAACGCAGCTCAAAGCGATCAGTATGCAAAGTTAGAGGGAGAAAACAGCGTGGACAACCCGCCAACCAACCACAATTTTCACATAGTGTGGTGCTGGCCGAGCCGCGACGATTGTGAAACAGGAGAACTTGTTTTTTCTGTTCAAGGGTCTCCTTCATAGCGGCTAGTAACTGGCGACTAAAAATCTTACTTGCCGATGAGAAATTCCCGCGTTTAGTTAAATCGACAATTTTGGTCGTTGGCTTTTTAGCGCCAGCGCGAGCTAGTTTAGTCATTTGAACGATCGGTCGACCAAGCTTTTGAGCAAAATAGTAATCGGCAATTAACGGCGTGGCGGAGCCGAGGATTAGTTTGCACCCACTGTCATCGCGAGCGGAGCGTGGCGATCCAGCCGATACTGGATTGTTGCGGTTGACACCTCGCGATGACGCTGCGTTGGCAAACTCTATAAGTTTCGACGCTGTGCGTAGAGCGTTATATCGTGGCGCCTTTTCCTGTTTATACGACGGTTCGTGACACTCGTCGATAACGATTAGACCAAGATTTTGGACAGGCATGAATAGGGCAGAGCGCGGACCGATGACGACAACGGGTTGTTCGGCATTTAAAACTTCTAGCCAAACGTGCGCTCGTTCGGTTTCGGTCATGGTGGAATGAGTCAAAATGACGTTATCGAATTCTGCTCGAAATTCATTAAGCAATTGCGCAGTCAATGAAATTTCTGGCACTAAAATGATCGACGATTTACCGTCGGTTTTGGCCTTCATGGCCAAAGCTTTATAGACTTCCGTTTTGCCGCTGCCCGTGATGCCGTGTAAAATCGCCGTCCCCGACGGCATTTGGACGAGCTGGTCAATGGCGGCTAATTGTTGGTCATTGAACAAAATATTTGTTCGTTTTGTACTACTGTTATTTTGTAATGTTGTGTTTTCTACAACGCTTACTCGACGTTTTTTGTTCAGCCCGCTTGGCAGCATAGTTTGCCAAACTGTGCCTGGATGTGTGGTGTAAAAATCGCTCAACCAGCCGTGCAATTCGAGTAGTGCTGGTGGTAACGGTTGATCATACAAAACTCGCAAAATTTCCTTGACCGCGAAATCGGGCTGGGCTACTTCTTTTAACACCACACCAACAAATTTACGTTGGACTACCGGGATTTCGACAATCGTGCCAATAGGCAATATCTCGGAAAAACCGTATGTCAAAACCTTAAAATCCTTGCCCACAATTCCGACTGGCGAAACTTCATAAAATTTCATAAGTATATTATACCGCACAAATTTGTTACAATATGCTTGTGTATTATTTCGAATCGCGCGCGGTCGCTGGGGCGAAACTGGCGGCCGAACTGTTAAACAAATACCGTTACGAAAATACGGCTGTGGTGGCTTTGGACAGTGGTGGTGTGGCGGTCGGATACCAAATTGCGATTTATTTGCACACAACTTTGCAACAATTAATAACCGAAAACATTCACATTGACGATGAATCGATTGATTACGCGACGGTTTTGCCAGAGGGAGTCGTGGCGAAAAATCCCAATCTGACCGAATCCGAAGAACAATATTATTACAGTGAATATGCGGGACAGCTGAGTGATGCGATTCGCGAAGCTAGCACTAGGATCAATCGTATGCTGGGCGACGGTGGTGATATCGATGCCCAGGCGCTACATGGTCGTCATGTCATTTTGGTTAGCGAAGGTTTAGCATCGAGCACAATGTTGGATGCCGCGGTCCAGTGGTTAAAGCCAACACACGTCGAACGAATCATCCTGGCTTGTCCGATTATCAGCGTGGATGCGCTGGATCGAGCACACGTTTTGACGGACGAACTGCACATTTTGGGGGTCACGCCAAACTATATTTCGACGAATCATTATTATGACAACGACGATGCGCCTGATCAAGAGATGGTCAAGAAGATGATTAATGCGACGATTTTCGGCTGGAAATAATGCGCTTCGCTTATGAGACAAACCTACGGTTTTTCTCATCGCGCCGGGACGAAAAGTGTGATTTTCGTCTCGGGCTGCTCTTTTCCCTCTGTTATCGAAAATGTTGTGAAAAAGTCTTGCAAGGCCCAAACTTCTTTGTTACAATAGCTCCATAGGAACTGGCCGTACGGTAAGTGGTATGGCCTGCAACAGGGGAGATATGCTGGACGTTTTTATCACATCGCGGGTACGGCGCAAGATTATCGTAGTCTATGCCAAATATCCTGATTTCAAAACGCACGTGCGTGGTCTGGCGAAATTGATCAAGGAAGATCCGGGCAACATCCAGCGCGAACTCAAACGTCTCGAAAAATCTGGCTTTCTGACTACCGAAAAGCAGGGTAATACCAGGCTTTATTCGACCAACAAATCCTTCCCGATTTTCAAAGAACTCCAAGCCATCGTCATTAAATCGCAACAACTGAGTGGCAACAAGAGTCGCGGACTAACGGAATAAATCAAAACGGCGTCAACGAACGCACCATCAGAGGTGCTTTTTTGTTATGATAGAATATTGATATGAAAAAAGAGGGGAAAGTGTCATCGTTAGTCAAGAAAATTTTAGTGGCGCGTGGGCTAAAAACTGCGGCCGAGCAACATAACTTTCTCCATCCTGATTATGAAAAAAGTAAACACGACCCATTTTTGCTACCCGACATGAAAAAAGCCGTGGCGCGGATCGAACGAGCGCGAACGAAAAAGGAAAAAGTCACAATTTACGGTGATTACGACATCGATGGTATGACGGCCACGGTGATTTTGTGGGAAAGTTTGGGCAAATTCGGATTGAATGTCGCGACTTATACACCCGACCGATTTAGCGAAGGTTATGGCTTAAACATCGACGCGGTCGAACAGATCGCAGCCGATGGCACGAAGTTGATCATCACAGTCGATAACGGTACACTATCATTCGACGAAATCGCCCGAGCGCGCGAGCTCGGTGTCGACGTGATCGTCACCGATCATCATGAACCACACGACAAATTGCCCGACGCCGTGGCAGTTTTGAATCCCAAGCGAGCCGAGAGCCAGTATCCGTTCAACGACCTGGCCGGTTGCGGGGTGGCGTTCAAGTTAGTCCAAGCGTTGCAATGTCATTGCGAGGAACAAAGTGACGAAGCAATCCAGAAAAATAATAATACTGGATTGCCGCAGCGGATAAATCCGCCTCGCAATGACGCGCAAGGATTGCCTGTTGGTCAGGAAAAATGGCTACTTGACCTGGTGGCGCTGGGAACGGTTTGTGATGTCGTGGAATTGCTCGATGAGAATCGCGCTAACGTCAAATGGGGTTTAGAAGTTTTAAAGAAAACCCGCCGACCCGGACTCAAAGCACTCCTGGCGGTCGCTGGCGCCGACACTGGGGGCATCACCGCGCGAACGCTTGGTTTCGTGCTCGGGCCACGTCTCAACGCCGCGGGGCGACTAGAAACTGCCGAAATGGCGCTGGAACTGCTCAAGCTTCACGACGTAGATGGTGCTTCTTTGCGAAACATTTTTTCCTCATCGGACTTGTCGCGAAAAATGTCATACACTGGCGAGCCGGCAGAACCGCCTCTTCGAGCCGAACCTGTCGGTCGCGTCAGGAATATACATTTTTCAGCGTCAAATCTGGTAGATGATTCGGAAAAAAGTTTCGCGAACGCACCGACTCAGGCTGATGTGAATGCGCGGGCGCTCGAGTTGGCGCAGAAACTGGATAACCTGAATCGCGAACGCCGCAAGATTCAGGACGAAATTTTTCAGGAAGCTTGCCAACAAATTATCGAAAATGAAAAAGGAAAAAGAGCAGCCGGAGCAAAAACCGCGCTTTTTGCCTCGCGCGATGAGAAAAAACCATTGGTTTTGTCTCATGAGCCAGTAGCTATTGTGGTCGGTGACGATTGGCACGAAGGCGTCATCGGTATCGTCGCGGCGAAAATCTTGGAAAAATTCGAAAAACCAGCATTTGTGATGTCGCGCAGCGTGGAATTTACCAAAGGTTCGGGGCGTAGTTTCGGCGAATTTAGCATGGCTGCAGTGATTCATTATACCGACAAAATTATCGAAAAGGGCGGCGGGCATGCGGCAGCGGGCGGTCTGACCATAAAAAATGAGAAAATCGACGAATGGCGCACGGCGGTGCAAAAGTATTACGATTCGCTAAATTTGAAAAATCAAACGGAATTCTTGACGCCAAAACCCGACGTGACTTTGGAGAATTTCGCCGATCTAACACCAGAACTCTTGGATGAAATAAAAACGTTAGAACCCTTTGGCCACGGCAACGAAGCGCCAGTTTTTGCTTTTCAACCGGTGTTAATCCTGGCACGACGAACGATGGGCGCAGAGCAAAATCACGTGCGCTATACTTTCGCTGATAGTGATGGACGAAAATTCACCGCTGTGGCGTTCGATGCAGCGGACAAATTCGCCCTCGAACCGTTCGACGCGGACGACCAACCACAGCGCGTGCGAATCCTCACCGAACTCGTGGCTAACGAGTGGAACGGCCGTATCAATGTCGAAGGACGCTTGTTAACACTAGAACCAATATAGACTTGACGTTGTATACAAAATCTGTTATGATTAGAGGATCATGACAAGTAACGGGCGGCGACCCGACAACTCAGAGCGGAAAATATCTGGTGAATTTTCTAGGCGTGATTTTGTAAAACTTGCTGCTCTAGTGGCCCTATGCACTGGAGGAATTTATTATCTTCCTGGTGTGATAATTGGGGTCGGTCAAGAATTAAAAAGATTGGACAGTATAGATTACGGCTTTGAGGACGGGGTAATACGTTATCAGACTACCACATTTAATGGTATTGGTGGGCCAACTGTCCAGGAACAACAGTCAATTAATGTTATTGACGCACCAGCAGTCGGTGACGAGCAGCTAGCAACGGTAAGGACAGAGATGTCCGGTAGCGCAGTAGCATCTATGGGGGGTGCTGCTATTGAGTTTGCACTACTTAACCACGAAAATCCTGCGAGCAATGGCGCGATTGTCTATAATATGGGTATTGGTGGTAACTTTCATCATCCCGTTGGCGCGCGTGAAGCTGAGGTCCTAGCCTATGCCAACCCAGATAAGCGGATCCTTGTCATCAACAACACTGGTTCTGGACAATCATCGCTAGTCCCTCGTAATATTATGAAACAAATGAAGCGAGATGGTATCTATCAACCGCAGGGCGAATGGATGCTACAAATTCTAGAGAAACAATTAGAAGAATACGGTGATAAAATCGAGTTATGGGGGAACTCGGCTGGCGCTCGTGTTGCTATGGGTATGGCTGCGGCGTTTGGTGCGGCTGGGCAAAATATCGCTAATCTTCGTGTGGTTGATCCGCCATCGGCGATCGATCGTACGGCACTTGGTATCCAAATGAGATTTATATCGCAAATCTTGGCAATGCAAAAGTATGGAGCATCGCCCTATAATGAAACATCAGATCTAGGGAAAGCTCCGTCAAACCTATTTACCGCCAAAGGGGCTTTTGCTGATAATATGTGGAATTATCCATTAACTATGCGTATAAAAGACGGTTTGGTTGCGGATCTGCAAGGTGCTATGGGTGCCGTGCATGATGATCTAACAATTATTCAGCCAGAATTTAGTGAATTTGCGCACCCAAATTACATGAGCTGGTTGGTAGAAAGCGCAATAGCGAATACTTTCTGGGAGGGAATTAAGCAGCCAGAAGCTCTACGACAGATTATTATCAAAGACCACTCGCACGCTATTTTGTCGGCCAATGCAGGTGCACGACCGCAAATTACGCTGTACGAAATCGCCAAAATGGCGGGGTAGCTCTTGCGAAAAACTTTGATCTCTGCTAAACTGTCCACTATATGATCAGTGTCAAGAGGAAAGACGCCAAAGAAGCGAATGAGAATTTGCTGCGACGTTTCAATCGCCGGGTGCTCCAATCGGGCGTGGTCGCCAAGGCCAAAAGTGCCCAGCGATTTAGCAAACCCCAGAGCAAACGCGATCGTCGCACCAGCGCAATTGTCCGCGACAAACGAAAAGCGCAAAAAAATCTGCAAATTCGCCTGGGCCTCATCAAAGCCAAATAATCCCTAGTATCAGTTTGACGCGACTAGTTGACTTTGGTAGAATGGGTTCATGAAAGATTGGACAGAAGAAGAAATCACAGCGGACCTCAAACAGATTAATGCCGAGATTAAGGATGGCAAAGCGGTTTTTTATAGTTTAGCTGAAACAAAAAAGCATATGGACGAGACAGTGGCAAAGTTAAAAAAACAACAAGCAAAGAGGCGGCGTGAAGAAGCGAGCATCAATAAACAACGAGCTACCTCGGCGGTATGAAGTAGTCACAGCAGGTTCGTTTCGGGCAGAATTCGACAGGATTTTAGATTATATTTCGACAAATTGGTGGGAAACTTCCACGGAAAATTTTCGCACAGCGGTTTGGCGCAAAATTCATGGGCTAGATTTATTCCCGAACGGTTATCGCAAATGGCCAGGAACGAACTTTAGATACTGTTTGGTTTGGGATTACTTGATATTCTTTCAGGTTGACGAAGCGCGTGATAGAGTGATAGTCGTGAAAATTTACCATGCCGCGCGCGATCTAGAAAGTTTATTAAATGACAAGGAGGAAAAATGAGTTTAATTGATCAAATTAACGCTGATCTCAAGGCGGCGATGCTGGCGCGCGACGACTTTACGGTAACAACCCTGCGCGGACTAAAATCGGCGATTGCGTACGAAGAAATCGCGCAAAACAAGCGCGAGACTGGCCTCAGTGACGACGAAGTCGAAAATGTCGTCATAAAAGAAGTCAAAAAACGCGACGACGCGCTAAAAATTTACGTGAAGGCGGGTGATCACGAACGCGCCAGTAGGGAAGATCGCGAATGGAAAATTTTGGACAAATACTTTCCGGAACAACTGTCTTATGAAGAAACAAAAGATTTGATTGCTACGGTTATCGCGGAAAACAACTTTACCGCCAAAGACTTCGGCCGGATCGTCGGCGCCGCCAAAAAACGTGCCGGCAATGCGACGACCGGCGAACGAATTTCTAACGTGCTGAAACAGGAGTTTTTCAAATAGCGATTTGACAATCTGAGCAGCAGTCTGCTAGAATAAAGCGCAAGCGTTAAAAAGGCAGTAAAATGGACCCCACTACACACACACACACACACACAATGCATCTTCACCAGACAGCTTTGAACCGGATTCTTCGCCAGAACCTGGATTAAAGTTTAAGATTAATGATTTAAACGCAATCTTGTTGGTAGCCCAGAGCGGTGTTAGTGGCAACTTAGCAGTATCATCAATGAAGCAACCGCTGGTGGCGGCTGGTATTCATCTCAAATCAGAAAACAATACTTTCGGTCTACAGGGGGTGTTGTATGGTATGTGGAACAGATATCCACATCAAGGAGTGGCGGATATGTCGAAAATCCCAACTTACTTAGGAGAGATAGGTTATGAAGTTGAATCTTATCAGAACGATATACTAATTGTTGATAAGGATGATGTAAAATTGGTTATTGGTTATCCCAGGTCATCATTTACCGCATCTGGAGTTGAACAGTATTTCCGTGACCCTATGAATAACAGTACACTAATAGTGTCAACTGACGGAATTGAGCAAGATAATCGTTCTGAAGAAGTACTACGGATACTAGATGATACGCCAAAATTATCACGAGAGAACCTAGAGAAATATTTAATAGCAGTTAGTAATCTTACGTCTGAGCTAGCACATTATATCTATCAAGATCGCAAAATGCCCGCCGAAGACAAAATAGTTAAGTTAGGAGCCCCGAAGCCACAACCAGAAACAGCAATTGGGTTCAGTCGAAATGGCAGTAAATTCCATAAATCTGATTTTGAAATCGTTGACCCAGACAAAATAGATGTGACTTTCGATGACATAGGCGGACAGCCTAGAGCGATTGAATCCTTACGCCGTTTAGTCGATGGTATCCAGAACCCGACTGATTTATTGCAATGGGGGATAAAACCAAAGAAAGGCGTATTACTCTACGGTCCACCCGGAACTGGCAAAACTATGCTGGCAAAAGCTTTAGCTAAAGAGTCGGGCGCACGTTTTATAACTGTCAATGCTTCGGACATCAAAGATATGTGGGTGGGCAGTTCAGAAAAGAAAATGCAAGAGTTGTTTGACATGGCCAAAGAAAGCGATGAGCCCACGGTCATTTTATTTGATGAAATAGACGGTTTGGCGCCACCACGTAATGATCCTAATACTCATGAAGCTACGCGTAGTACCCTGAGCGTTCTATTGCAGAATATGGATGGATTCCGATCAGATTCAAAAGTCACAGTTATTGCTACGACCAACGAACCAGACATGATAGATTCCGCATTAAAGCGTGCCGGCCGGTTTGATGAGTTGATCGAAGTGGGTTTGCCAGATGCAGAAGGATTGAAGAAAATTGCCGAAATCCATATGGCGAAAGCGGACCAGATAGCGCAAGAATATGGGCGGACAAGCAGTCTATTTGTCAACGATCTCGATTGGTCGTCAATTCAGAGAGAGTTTGAGAATCAAAAATACAGCGGTGCTGATATCGCCGAAATCATCCGTCGTGTTCTAGAAAATGTACGTCATGCTGCCAAAACCGAATCTAATCCAGAGAAACAAGTTCAAACAGAGGATGTTCTGGCTGTCCTCAAATCATACGAACGGAGAGAAATAGCGCGAATGGCGATAGGATTTTCTTCCTCCGGCCAGAATTTGCAGAGCAATTCTTAAACTGATACAATAAGATCATGATCATCATTTTCGGTTCGGCTGGTTCGGGCAAATCGACCCAAGGTGAAATGTTGGCCGACAAGCACGATTGGCAACATATTAGCTCTGGTCACATCTTTCGCGAGAGTGGCGATATCGAAATCAAAACGACAATTGATCGTGGCGAAATGGTGCCCGACGTCATCGCGAACCGCATGATTTTTGCCATCCTTGACGAGAAAAGCCTCGCCGGCGAACAGGGTGGTGTGGTGCTAGACGGTTATCCGCGCAGCCTGAGTCAGGCGGAGTTTTTGGTCGAACACAACACCGCGCTCCACGGTCATCACAACATCAATTTAGCGGTGATGATCGATGTTAGTCGGGACGAAGTCATCAAACGCATGTTGCTGCGCGGGCGCGACGACGACTATCCCGAAAAAATCGAGAAACGCCTAGCGATTTACCACGCGGCGATCGATCCGATTCTGGAGTACTTTACCGAACAAAATATCCCAGTCGCGCATGTCGACGGCAACGGCTCGAT
>WRNW01000010.1 GCA_009776375.1 Candidatus Saccharimonadota bacterium
GCGGGCCGGCGCAACTTTTTTAGCAGAATTAGCAACTGTCGCGGCATCAATTATTATTGTGCCGAATCACAACTTGGCTAGCGATCATCAAACCAAAAATGCGATCGTTTATGAAACGGCCGGCGCGGCGTTGGTAGTTGATCCGCGTGAGTTAGAAAAATCTTCAACGATTTTGGGTGAGGCGATCTTAAAAATTGCGAATGATCCGAAACTCAGCGAAAAACTTGGTCAAAATCTCCATCAGTTTGCTAAACCGGATGCGCTGGAGCGAGTGGTCGACATGATCCTGGAGATGGCGCGGTGATTGGGCTAGGGTGGGGCAAGAAAAAACTAGAACGTCACGGTCGACATAGTGAAGAAATGCGAGCGGAATTGAACACAAGTTTTACGCGCGGCACGACATTGTCGGCTGTGCGGCCGGTTGATCGCCAGAGATCTGATCGTCAAAAAGAGCGTGATTTACGCACTTGGCGACGTCGCTTAACCGGTGTTCTATCAATCGTCACGTTGATTTGTGGATTGGGACTGCTCATTCTGACGCAATTTAGCGGTTCTTTTGCAGATGTGGTGAGCAATGTCTCAACCTTGACAGCCGCCGATGTCGACAGATATAAAATAATTGTCAATGAGTATTTATCAAAAAATCCCTTTGAACGATTTGGGTTCGCCAGGCGCGACGATAACCTGACCAACTATGTGGCCGACCAAGCCCCGGAAATTAAAACGGTGACCATCGAACAAGCCGGCATGTTGCTCGGCAAACTGCAACTAAACTTTCGTGAACCAGTCGCGATGTGGGCGACGAGTAGCGCGACTAGTTATGTTGATGCAGAGGGTGTCGTTTTCACGCACAATTATTTTGCAACTCCCACGGTAACGATCGCCGATAAAAGTGGCGCAGCGACTGACGATGACGCAGTTGCTTCGTCGCGATTCCTTAGGTTCGTGGGGCAGGTGACAGCCGAGTTAAAAAATCAAGATGGCGGAACGGTCGAGCGAGTAATTATCCCAATTGGCGCGATTCGTTACGTTGAATTTTATTTAGCGGGTCGGGGATATCCTTTTAGAGCACAAATTGATCGTGACGCTATCGCGCAGGCAGCCGACATCGCGGCCATGGTGAAATATCTCGACGCGCATTATTTGGTGCCGACTTATGTTGATGTGAGAGTAGCAGGGAAGGCGTATTGGCGATGAAAGATCCTTTGCGTGGCCTCTCAGGTTTTTCGCATCCCTACCCACCCCTCTCATAGCCGGAGCGCTCGGCAGTATTTTTGTCGAAATTTCGATAATACAATGTATTTTATAAAAGTCAAATTACAGAGGTCAACAGGGGTGGGGAAGAGGAGGAAACGATAATAAAATAATATATCACTAAATTGTCAAGACATGATCGATCATGGCCCAACCCGGGGCTGTGGAAAACTTTATTTCATAATAAAATAATAAAAATGCAAATCAAACATGTCAGCTAACCGTTGCAGTTTTTACCACAATCCAGGGGGATGGACGTCAATAACCTAAAATAATGCCATATATTAAAATTATAAACATTAAAATCTTTAAATGCCAAAATCCCAAGGACCACTCACCCGAGGGCGAGCAGGTGCTATTAGTGGTCAAATTAACCGGTAACCAAGTCCAGCGGCATGATAGTTCAACCGTCTTGGGATCATTTCTTCAATGTCGTAAAATATATCTTGTGCGACATTCGCTTCGATTTCCTAACACGACTTATGAATCAACTTTGGTTGTATTCCCCACTTTGTTCAAGGCTTCGAACAGCGGAATCTACGGGCATGTCTAGATTCCGCATTCCATATTCCAAAAACCCTTCTTATTCTCTGGTTAAAAAAGTTTTTGGAATAAATAATGATAAATTTACGTATCATTCTGAAATACCATTTAATGTGTTTGGAGGTTCTTGATGTAATATTTTTAGTTTTTTACTCATAATATTAAATTAATGAAAGGAATGATTATGGCAGACATCATAGTTAATAAACCTGGCTCCCCTGTCCAGATAAATATCAGGGAAGGTATCTCTCAAAAAAATAATGCTCCATACAAAATGGTTCAAGTAACTATTGGTAAGTGTCCCCCAATTAATTTAGCAATTCCTTATGGTTGGACTGAGTTTGTTGTTGAGGAAGTGAAAAAAGTGTTAGCTGAGGGTGCTGACGCTATTTTAAGTGAATAATGAAACTCGCTACCGCCGTTCAAAGTGGTGGCGAATCAATGGGGTAAAAGTACAATTTCACAGACCAATATCAGAACGTTATTTAGAAATGTTAATTAAAGGAAAGGTAGAAAAATGCAAAAGAATATCGAAGTCCAACCCATGACCAGGAGAGAGTTTTTTCAGTTTATCCTATTACTAGATAGAATCGTTACTCGAGTTTATGCCAAACGTGTTTTTGAAAATAATTGTTATAAATTTGGTATTGACCCAAATCGAATTTCTGATAGTATAGTATCAACTATTACAAACCCTTGTGCTTCAAAGGAGTGACTCGTAATGGATGTTACAGTTCTCACTACAGCTCTAAATCTCGCTGCCTTTACCGACGTTATCGAAATGGTTTTACCGATCATTGGCGTCGCTGTGCTCGTGGGCTTCGTGTTCTACGTTGTTCGCTGGGCGATTGGCCTGTTCCGAGGTATTTGAGCCTTGCCCCGCTGGTCGGGCATAAACAATAGGCCAGTAGAATATGGATAATTATGCAACAAGATATGTTATTTTTTACACAATCAATAATCAATGTTCTCGGTTGGCTTCTCTCCCCTTTTGCTATTTTGGTTGTTGTCAATTGGTTAGTTAGTCTTTTTAGGAGTGATTAAATGTTCAATGTTAATGTTTCAGCAATTCCTACTACTGGTTGCAATGTTCTTTCTGCTACTACAATAGTAAATTATACTGGTAATAATAGTCAGAGTAGAACTTTTACCCTTATTAATAATAAATACATTCAAACAGGTCAAAGCCCTTCGGCTTCTACTCCCAACAATGCGTATTGCCAGCCCAATCCTATTATTATCCCTTTTAATATGGATTTGGGCTTTTTCTTTCTTGGTGCTGTTCTTTGTGTTTTGGCTATGTTTGCAATAATTGTCAGGTGGTTTAGAAAATGAAGAAAGGATTAATATTATGTGGCTTATTCGCAGCATTTTGCGTGGTTTTATTAACCGGTTTGTCCGTTAGTGCATTTACTATAACTAATCAAACAGGTGGTCGTACGATAGTTGGTTGTTCTCTAAAAAGTGCTACAGATGTTGAGCGCGTTTATTGCCAACCGCCTAACTCTTATACGATCGTAGATAATGTTAACGGTGTTAATGAAAGTATTAATGTTGCAAAAGTCTTTATAGACCTTGATTCTGCTGTTCCTTCACATTCTGTAATTTCTTTTACTCTTTCAGTTCAACCTACTGGCTCTGGTACAAATCGTGCTCAGGCACTCCCATATTATGGTTTTTCTGGTAATGGTAATGAGACGTTACTTAACTCCTCACTTTCTCGTTCTGGTGGTACTCTTACTATTTATTTACAGTATTATATCAATAACTCTGCTTCTAGGATTTGGCTTACTCCTAGTGGTTCTACTGCTCGTTCTGTATTCTTTGCTAACGATTTAGTCACTGGGACTAATGTGATTTGGCGTTGGTCGAATGTTTCTTATGTGGTTACTGACGGAGGTGTTACTTCTGCTGACCTCTCTGCTATATCTTCTCAATTACAGCAGAATAATAACTTACTCCAAAATATTCAAAATTCAAATGACTCTATTTCTTTTAAGATCACAGATACTAATAATTTATTAACGCAGATTTTAGTCTCTGCTCAAGATCAAGTTAATGCTACTGATCGTCAAACTGATCAACAGGCTGAAGATGCTCAGAAACAGCGTGATCGTGAAGATTCAGAAAAAGATAATGTTCAAAATGTTGCTGATAACAACAAAACTAATAATCTTGCTGGTACGGATGTTGGTGGTTTATTTTCTATTTTTGGCTCTGCTTCTTGTTCAAACAATCCTACCGTACAGCGTTGGTTGCATCTTAAATCTGGGCAATTTTGTCCTGCTTTTTCGTCTGAGATTCGTGGCATTGGTTCTGCTATCATAACGATTGTTATATCTTTGATTGTTCTTCGGTATATGTTAAACAAGGAGGCTAATAATGGGTGAGCTAGCTGTACAAGCCATTAAAAGTGCGTTTCGTTTTGCAATGGTTGCTATCATAATTGCTGCAGCAGCAATTTTATTTCTTTTAGTTACAACCGCCATCGCTGGTTTTACTGCTGGCTCGGTTGTTGGTGAGCTGTCAAATATGATACAAATTTGGCTCCCTTTTAATCTTGGCCAGAGTATGGTTTCTATAGGTTCTATCGTTCTAGCTTATCAGGCTTATAAACTTGCGCGCTGGTTTTATGAGCGTTCAGTTACTGCTATCGGGAGAAATTAAATGAAGCAACAGTCTGTTGTTACTCTTGACCCCATTGAAAGACAACAAAAAAAAGATCCAGGTATTATTGGTCGGGCTTTAATTACTCGCCCCCACGGTGGTAAACCAATCCGTCCTATGGACAAATTCGGCCACTATCTTTTTGCTGGCAAACAAGGTGGTGGTAAAACAATCTCTGCCATCTGGTATGCCGAAAAACTAACAAAAAAATACAAAGCAAAAAAGAAAAATGTGATACTTTACTCTAATCTTGGTCTAGGCTTCCCTATTGACAAATACACAATATTCTCCACCATCAACTCCCTACCACCCAACGACACAGATATTCGGATCGTCATCATTGATGAGATCCAAGCATACTTCCCTAAAGACACCAGGGATAAGCAAACTCTCCTAGAAATCGATAAACTTGTCGGCTTGTTCTCCCAGCTTCGAAAACGCACCACATACGTCCTCAGCACCGCCCAAATCTACGGCAGGGTTAATAAAGCACTCCGGGAACAATGTCTTTTTATGTGCCATTGTCGAAAAAGCAAAATAAACAACAAAATAGTTACCGAATTCATTGATGGCGATGACATACTCTGTGACGAACTTGGACGCTGGTCTGGAAGGCCCAAATTCATCTATACACATGGCCTGCCCAAGAGTAAATTCGATACTAAAAAGATCATCTCTGCCTGATTTTAAGCTACCCGCTGCTCCACCACGCAGTGGGTGGGTCTAGGCGGCCGCCCGAGGGGCGGCGAGGCCGCCGTGAGAGTGTTGTAAAAACTACACTTTTAATTATTCCAAAATTTGTTAGAATTAGATTACCACAACAACACTTCTCCTTAATAAAAAGGAGGTATTATGGGAAGAAAGAAAGAAAAAGGTTCAGGTATAAAAAAGTATTATTATACTTTTTCTCTTAAAGTCGATCATCCAGATGTTGATCATAAAATGATTCAGAATAAAATTTATCAATATTATAAATCTTTTTATATTTTACACGATAAGGATATTAATAAAGAAACTGGTGAAGTAAAAGACCCTCACTATCATTATTGGGTAGAATTTAAAAATCCCCGTTCTCTAAATAGTGTTGCTAAAGAATTGAATATTAAGTCAAATATGTTGTTAATTGTTGAGAATAAGCGAGCAATGCTTGAATATTTTATCCATGCAAACAACCCTGATAAAGCGCAATATAGTGTTGACGATGTTGTTTCTAATGGTGCTGATTATAAAAAAGAAATTCTTTATAAAACTAAACGTGATATATTGCAAGAATGGGATGATTATGTTGCAGTAATGGAAGGAAGACTGCATCCACGTGATTATCTTTACAAATATCAATATATCTTGTGCGACATTACAAATTATTCACGAAAATGATTTATTATACGTCCCTGCTCGAGCTGGTTCGGCTGTTTCGCCCGCTCCGCATTTACATAATATATTTTAAAAATATAAAAATGTGTACACATTCTTGCCCGTACGTTGGTTGATAACTTTTACAACAATTCTGGCCTTTTATGCCGCGTCTAAGACACTTCGAGACGTACCGCGCGTAACGTCTCACTGGACATTAACAGGGGTTCTACCTCTGTTAAGAGGATGTTTTTAGGCCAACGAAAAAAGGATGTAGTACATGTCTTTTGATAAAAACTTTAATGTCGCAAAATCCAGAACGAATGTTCCTCGCGAGCAATCAAAGAAAGGTGATTAATCCAAATAAATAATCGGTTTGATGAGGTCGGGAGCTTTTTTGTCCATCAGGCTGAAAGCTTTGGGCAACTCATTCCAACCATGGAATTTATGAGTAATTAATTTTTCAATATCCAAACGTTCGTACTTTAAAATTTCCATCATGCGACGTACACGTTCAGCACCGCCCGGGCAAAAACCACAGCGGATGTCTTTGTGGCTCATACCAAATCCCCAAGCCAAAGTCGGAATTTCGAGATGATCAGAAATGTCGTAAAAATTCACGCTAGCGATCGTACCCATCTCGCGGGTCATCGCAATCGCCTGAGATAGTACCGGGCCGTTGCCACCGGCGATAATCACACTGTCTACCCCACTGCCGGTCAGTTGCAGGACTTGCTCGACGATATCGCCGTCTTTGTAACTAATAATATCGGTAGCGCCGTAATCTTTGGCGACCTGAACGGAAATCGGTCGAGTGCCAACGGCAATAATACGTCCAGCACCGCGGAGCGCTGCACCGGCTACGGCCATTAAACCGACGGGACCGATGCCAATCACGCAAACGCTATCACCAAATTTAACGTCAGCGAGTTCGACACCGTGAAAACCAGTACTCATCATGTCGACGGTCATGAGGGCGGCTTCGGGCGAAACGCCATCGACCAAATGTGCCAAGTTAGCGTCAGCCATATTGACATGAAAAACTTTGCCAAAAACGCCGTCTTTGCTGCCTAGGAATTTGAAACTTTTCATCATGCCAGCGTCGTGGCTAAAGGTTTTAAAGTTCTGAACGCCAGGTTCCAACCAATCGGGCGTGACACAAGGCACCACCACAAAATCACCTTTTTTGAATTTCGTGACATCCTTGCCAACTTCTTCGATGATGCCGACTGCTTCGTGACCCAAAATCAGATTTTCCCGCGGACCAGTACCACCATGCGAAACATGAGTGTCGCTACTGCACGGCGCGACGATGGTTGGTTTAACGATCGCGTCCAACGGACCGCAAACTGGCCTGGCCTTTTGCAGCCAACCAACTTTGTCTACCGAAATCATGCCGAAACCCTTCATATTTTTCCTCCTTGAATTTTAAAAATTAAAAAACATTATAGTGTATCCGCTCGGGCAACCAACGATCATTTGGCGGTAAAGTTTCGGCCACGTAACCAAACGCCAACATCAAATAAGCAGTGGTCGATTCTGGCAGGTTGATAATTTTGCGAAGTGTGGTTTGGACTTCGTCGTTGGGCCAAATGCCCATCGTTAGACTAGCAATGTTGAGATCGGCTGCGGCCAACAGCATGTTTTGAGCGGCCATGCCTATGTTCAAAGCTTGATAGCCAACCGTTTCGGAATCAGCACACAGTAAGATCGTCTGGCTAGCTGTCGCGACGGCGCGCGTGCCGGGAGTCAGGTTGGCCAATTCGGCTAATTTGTCGGGGTCGTTGACGATCACGAATTCCCAAGGTTGAGTGTTCATAGCGCTTGGCGCGTTCATGCCGGCTTTGACGATTTTTTCAATATCATCATCACTAATTTTGGCAGTACCAGAAAATCCATCGTGGTAACTGCGTCGTTTATAAATTGCGTCCATCCTTTATCTCCTTCCCTTCTTGCGATTTTGACGTTGTTTCTTCTTTTTCTTTTGGGCTTGTTTTTTAGCGCGATTTTTGTCAGCACTCGAACGACCGGGCGTAACTTTGAAATCATCACTAGAACTGCGGGCTTCTGGCAGGCCGACTTCGTTGACGCCACGTTCGACGGCCGATTCGGCTGCTCGGGTTAGTTCACTCTCGTATTCGTCGTCCTCGACCTGACGTTCGTTGATGTCGGATTTCCTAAGATGGAAAATGACTTTCAAAACTTCAGCCTGTAAAGTTTCCTGCAAGGAGTCAAATAATTTTTGCGATTCACTACGATACTCGACCAATGGATCACGTTGACCGACCGAGCGCCAATGAATTCCTTCGCGGAGGTGTTGCATATTTTCGAGATGCTGCATCCAGAGGACGTCCAAAACTTGCATGTAGATTTCGCGTTCGGCTCCGCGCAGCAATTCCGCGCCGATGACTTTTTCTTGCTGATTGTAGAGTTTTAGAGTGATGCTGCGGGCTTCGGTCAAACGTTTTTTGTCGTTTTTAATTCGGGCAATTTTTTCTAAATCATCGTGCGGAATTGGCAAAGTTTGGGAAAATTCCTCGACGATTTTTTCGTCAAGTTTACGCCGACGATGTGCAAAAAAGTTTTTCAAACGTGTATCGATCAAACGGAAAATTTCTGGCGAAATGTCGCTGCCTTCCAAGATTTTCCGACGAATTGCGTAAACGACTTTGCGATGACGATTGATCACGTTATCGTATTGAACAACGTTTTTTCGAGTGTCAAAATTATAACCTTCGACGCGTTTTTGAGCGGCTTCGAGCGTTTTGCTGACGGCTTTGTTTTCGATGGCTTGGTCCTCTTCGACGCCCAATCGATCCATCAATGCGGAAATTCGTTCGCCTTGGAAAATGCGCATTAGATCATCCTCGGTTGAGACGTAAAAAACACTGTCACCCGGATCACCCTGACGACCGCCACGACCACGGAGCTGGTTATCGATACGGCGAGCTTCGTGACGTTCGGAACCGATGACGACTAGGCCGCCTTTGTCGGCGATACCCTTGCCGAGCATGATGTCGGTACCACGACCGGCGATGTTGGTGGCGAGGGTGATCGCGCCCTTTTGCCCGGCGCGGGCAATGATTTCGGCTTCGCGTTCGTTGTTTTTGGCGTTGAGCATTTCGTGTTTAATGCCGGCTTTGTCGAGCGCTCGACTAATTAATTCGTTCTTGGCGATTGATGCCGAACCGATCAAAACTGGGCGACCGGCCTTGTGGTATTTTTTGACATCTTCGACGAGAGCTGTGATTTTGCCTTTTTCGGTTTTGAAAATTTTATCATTATGATCGCGGCGAATCATTGGTTTGTTCGTCGGAATTTGAATGACGTCGAGACCGTAGATTTGTTGGAATTCCTCGGCCTCGGTAAAAGCTGTGCCCGTCATCCCGGACAATTTATCGTAGAGTCGGAAATAATTCTGGAATGAAATCGTCGCCAGAGTTTGCGATTCTTCGCGCACAGTGACGTGCTCTTTGGCTTCGATGGCCTGGTGCAGACCCTCGTTGTAACGCCGACCATGCATGAGGCGGCCGGTAAATTCATCGACGATAATCACCTCACCGTCACTGGTTACAACGTAATCTTTGTCGCGTTTGAACAGAGTTTGGGCCTTGAGAGCTTGATCCATGTGATAGACGGCGCGCAAATGTTCTGGTGAAAATAGGTTCTTAATGCCCAACATCTTCTGGATTTTATCAACGCCGCGATCGGTCAAAGTCACGCTGCGTCGTTTTTCATCGAGTTCGTAGTCACCGTCACTTTCCTCATCATCGCCATCTAGACGTTTGCCGGTCAAAGGATTTTTCAGTCCAATGTTGAGCTTGGTCTTGGTTGGTGCTGTTAGCTGGGCGGCGACAGCGGCGAACTTGATATACATATCGGGATTTTCCATAGCTGGCGCAGAAATAATCAATGGTGTGCGCGCTTCGTCAATCAAAATCGAGTCAACCTCGTCGACGATAGCAAAATTCAGTTCGCGCTGACGCAGGAGTTCTGGCTCGGATACCATATTGTCGCGCAGATAATCGAATCCAAATTCATTGTTTGTGCCATAGGTAATGTCGGCGGCGTAGGCTTCTTTTCTAGAACAAGGTTTGAGATGACTCATCCGTTTGTCATAATGCTCAGTATTTTCAAAATCAGGATCATAAATAAATGATTGATCGTTGATAATTACCCCAGTTGATAAACCGAGTGCATGATAGAGCGATCCCATCCAACCACCATGGAGTTGTGCCAAATAATCGTTGACTGTCACCATATGAACGCCGCGGCCGGTCAATGCGTTCAGGTAAACCGGCGCTGTCGCCACCAGAGTTTTTCCTTCACCGGTTTTCATCTCGGCGACGTTGCCCTCATGAAGAGCGATGCCGCCAATCATTTGAACATCAAAATGTCGTTGATCTAACACCCGCGTCGACATTTCGCGCACCACAGCGAAAGCTTCCGGCAAAATCTCGTCGAGAGCGTTTTTACGTTTCTGGGCGGCGCGGCGCTGACGAATCGCATCGAGCGCATTAAAATCATCAATCGTTGCGGTGCCAGCACGCGCGTATTTTTCGCGATCAGCGTCGCTCAATTTATTTATAATTTTGCGCTCGAGGACGACATCGTTTTTGCCCGACGCGGCGGTGGTTTTGCTAACGCGCCTACCCTTCTTGGACGTTTTTTCTTTACCGGCAGCGGCTTGCTTGCTCAATTTCTGGTATTTCTTTTTCAAAATATCAGTTTGCTCAGCGAGTTCGCGATCACTCATCTTGGCGTATTTTGATCCTAAAGAATTGATCGTCTCCAGCCTCCGGCCGAGGCGACGCAAGATTTTTTTCTGCGGATCACCAAACACACGGCTGAGTAGTTTCTGTTTGCCATCAGCCTTGACGGTTACCAAATCCCTAGTCTTCTTGTTCTTTGCCACTTTATCAAGCCCCCTCATTTCTCTCACTTTAGTGTACGACCATTTTAGCAGATTGTTTAGAGAAATACTAGAAAGACTTGGAAAATGGATATTAATTTACGTTATATTTCAGCCTGTATAGTTAGGGTCGCTCAGATGGCAAGGATTATTTTCGTCGCCGTAAAATACTTTTGGCGCGGGCCAGAATACCACCACGGCGGGTGTTTTCGAGACGTTCGGTTTTGTATTTGCGGATCTGGCTGCGCAGTTTGGCTTCGACGATGTCGACGGACGCTAGCACATTCGGCGCCGCATCGCGGGCAACTAGTTTTTTGTCTGGCAAGGTTAGCACGACTTCGCACTCGTATTTGTTGTTGTTTTTTTGATTGACTTGCTCGATGCGCACAGCCGCAAAAGCCACATCGCGCGCGCGGCGTGGAATGTAATCGACCAGCTTGGTCATTTTTTTCATAATATAATTACGGGATTTTTTATCGATCTCCAGGCGGATACCAGTTATTTCAATGTTTAAACTTTTATTGCCCATATTACAAAACTTTTTTGCCACCAAGATATTTACGTAAAACCTCTGGCACGGTCACCGTGCCGTCCTGATTCTGGAAATTTTCAATGATGCCGATCAACGGTCGTTCAGAATACGCAGTCGCGTCGTTGGTGTGCGCCAGCTCCAATTGTCCGTCGGCCAAGCGCACGCGAGTTTTCATCGCCCGCGCCTGGAAATCGGTGATGTAATCGGCGGTGTGCGTTTCACGGTACTGATTTTGCGAAGGTAGCCAAACTTCGATGTCGACACCTTTGGCATTTGGTCGACCAATATCGAAAGTACATTTTTCGAGTACGCGATACGGCAGGCCGAGCGCGGCGGTCAAATATTCCTGGATCGCGACCATAAATAGGTGTTCGTTAAAACTGCTCTTGGCGTCGGTGAAACTTTCCATTTCGAGTTTGTTGAATTGATGCAAGCGGAACATACCCTCAGTGTCTTTGCCGTAGGTGCCGGCTTCCCTGCGAAACGCCGTCGTGTAGCCGAGCAAACGAATCGGTAAATCCTGTTCGTCGAGGATTTCATCCATGTACATCGGTGACAGCGTGTGTTCGGCCGAAGCGTTCAGCCATAAATCTTCGTCCTCGATTTTATAAGTTTGTTCGAGTTTGTTGAGTCGACCGGTCGCCTCGAACACGGCGGTTTTCGCCACAGCTGGCGGCAGCACGAATGTGAAAGGTTTGTCCGAAATCGCCTTGTCGAGGCCCGCACCAGCGATAATCTCGCGAATTTTTTCCTGGTCGGTCAGAGTATCAATAGCAAATTGCCAGAGCGCGAATTCGAGTCGTGCGAGATCGCCCTTGACGTAAACGAACCGCGAACCGGCGATTTTGACCGCGCGATCAACGTCGAGCCAACCGCGCTGTTCGGCCAGTTCAGCGTGCGACAGCGATTTGAAATCAAATTTTGGTGGTTCGCCGACGGTTTTCGCGACGACACTTTCCTCTTCGGACTGACCGACTGGTACACTGTCCAACGCCATGTTCGGGAATTGTTTAAGTAATTCGACGAACTTTTCATCGGTCGCGCGCAAGTATCGTTCGCGCTCAGCCAATTGGATTTTGATCTGTTTGCCTTGGTCAACTAGATCCTGAGTCGGTTTATTACCTTTCATCTGGGCTGCGACGGTGTTGCGCTTCTCGCGCAGCTCATCAACCTGCGTCTGGAGATCGCGTTTATCGGTGTCGAGCGCGAGGAGTTCTTGGACCGACAGATCACCGTAGCCCTTGTTGATGGCGTTTTGTTGGACTCTTTCAGGGTTATCGCGGATATACTTGATATCTAACATGAGGACATTCTATCATAATTAATATAAAAATGCTAAAATGTGTTTATGGCCGAGGTCACAGGCACTGTTGAGCTCAGTTGGCGTCAACCACAGTTTTGGCGTAATCTGTTTTTCTATCTGTGGGGTTTTTCGTTTCTCGGTCATGTCGCTGAAATTTTTTGGGCACTGTTGGGTAATGCGTTTGGTTGGCGCGAAACTCCAGCCAGCACGATACCGCTATTTGCGATCGCTGCGCCCTATGGGCTGGGCGCCGTAGCGCTGCTGCTACTGCTGTATCCATTAGTTCAAAAAAAGCGGATTGGTCCGGTCGTGGCTTTTGCGGCTAGCGTTCTCATTACCACAGTGATCGAATTTCTGTGCGCGATGCTCTTGGTTGCCATTTTCGGGCATAATTCTTTTTGGGATTATTCAGGTCGTTTTATGAACTTGGGCGGTTATGTTTGCCTGGGCAACAGCCTGATGTTTGGCCTGGGTTCAGTCGTTATGCTGTGGTGGATTTTTCCTGGTGTGGAAAAAATTCTAGGGCGGGTTCGTGAACGCTATCTGAATATTATTTTTTGGGTTTTATTTATTGGTTATATTCTATCGCAAATTTATATTCGGATTCTCAAAGATTAATCGTCACAATCTCGCGAAAGTTTGATGCTTGATTTGTTGATGGTGACACTGCAAACTCGATCATCGGTCAGTCGTCTAACATCGTGAATTAGGGTTTTGGGTAACTGATAATCGCGCGGAATGACCCATAACCACGTCCCGATAAAGACGGTAGAAATAAAACTAAACATGATCGTCGCGCCCAAGGTGCCGGCAATTTCCGAGGCGACATTATGGCGTTTGCGGCGATCGAGTAGCGCCTGACCGATCGACATCAAGAATCCGACCATCGTTAGTCCAGCCACCGCCGCTGCGCCGAACGCCAACCATAGCCAGACTTCGTTAGCGAACGCGTGACCAAGCAGGACAGTGATCGCTAGCGCACCAACGATTAATGTCCCAGCTAGCGTCATAAATCCGAAACAAGTGAAAATCACGCCAAAAATCGCGGCGATTGGGCTGATGCTGCTGCGGCTATATTCATCCCTGCAACGGGCGCGAATTTCGTCCTTGACGCCGGTTTTAATACTGGCGGCATAAGTTTTAGCGTCGTCTTTGATTTCGCGAATGTCGTCCTTGATTTCGTTTTTGCCCGCTTTGGCTTTGGTTTTAATGTCGGCGACTTTTTCTTTGACATCGTCGGCAAAAGCCCGAGCGTTTTTCTTGGCTTTCTCGCCAAAATCCGAGCTGCTGAGGCTTTCCAGAGTAACGGGTTGGCCGCGCATTTCTAGCTTTTCCGAAGTGGTTCGAGCGGCCGGCGCGATGATCCAAACGATAATGTAGATCAAAACTGCCCAACCGATTGACAGAACACTGGCTGCCACAAAAGCCACCCGGAGCAGAGTCAAATCCCAACCAGTATAGGCCGACAGCCCGGCCGCGACGCCGCCGAGGATGGCGTTATCTTCGTCGCGATAATATTTCCGATAAGCACCGCCAGGTTGGTCGTCCTTGCCGCGGGTGAACAAATTGTCGCGCCAATCTTCGGAATCCTTGTCGGCATCGTCGGCAAAATCGCGCGGTTCGCCCAAAATCGCCCGAATCGCCGCTACGTCACCAGTGGTGATGATGCCGTCTCTAGTGACACCGCGCTCAGCCAGGATTTCAGTCATCCGTGATTCAACGTCGTCCATAATCTCGGCGTCGTCGAGCGAGCGCTTGATCGCCGCGATGTATTTTTCTAAATCTTTCTTGGCGTCGACGTCGATTTCGTACGCCGTGCGGCCCAAATGTATGCGGGTGACTTCGTTCATGGTTGTCTGCTCTCCTTTTCTAGATTACGAATTGTTTTAGTCAGGCTGCGCATTTCCTGTTTGAGTTCCGTCTCCACTGCTTGACCCAGCTCGGTCGTTGTATAAAATTTCCGCGGCGGTCCGTCAGGATTGTCGCGCCACTCGTGTTTCAAGAGTCCATCGCGTTGCAACCTGAGCAGTAGCGGATAAATCGTGCCCTCGACCACCGTCATGCCAGCCTCGTGCAGCCGTCGAATAATATCCGACGGATTGGCCGGTTCGCGAGTGATAATTAACACCAAGTAGCTGAGTAAACCTTTGCGCATTTGGGTGGCTAGTTGTTCGGCGTATCGCCTTGCTATACCAGATTCCTTGTAATCCATAATCCTATGTTATACAAGGTACAAGGATATGTCAACCCCCTTTTTCTAAAACCTGTGGAAAACTCTAATTAACAGTTGTGATACAATATTGCTTATGGATAAAGAAATCTCGATTCATGACGAATTTGTCCAAAACGAAATCGCTAAATTACGAGAAAAACCTGATCGCACGGCGGCCACTGCCCTACTGTCTTATCATGATATGATGACGCGAAACTTCCAGCACGAACGACAAATTCACCTTTTTGTCACGCTGTTTTTTGGACTGTTGATGTTGGGGTCGTGGGTAATTAGTATCGGCCTACTATTAGTTTTTGGTGGCTTCGATGCCAGTCTGTGGCCGCTGGGACTGCTGGCGCTAATCCTGAGCGTGCTCGAGGGTTTTTATGTTCGTCATTATTATTATCTCGAAAATCGGACGGAAAAACTTTATCGATTAACGCGCGAAATTTATGAATTAATTAACGCAGATTAAAGACACGCTCGTTCGGATCGGTGGCAGCCGGCGGTGGCGGCAGGTTGGGTTCGGTCGGTAAATCGCTAATCGTCGTCTGGGCTGTCGCACTTTTACGGCGACCACGCACGCGCCGACGTTTTGGTTTGGACACCGGTGCGACTGGCGGTTGGGTGATCGGTGCTGGTTCTGGCGCAGGCGGAGTTACCTTTTTGGGCGATAATTCTTCGATTTGTTGTGGGCTGGCGGCTGCGGCAGCCTGGGCACTGGCGATGAGCGCGCTAATGTTGGCGGCCTTGACATGATCAGGTATTGGGTCAGGTACAACAACTTTCTGGGGTGGATTAGGATTAACAGGCGGTGGCGTCATGGTGGGCGTCGCGGTTTTACTGCGCAGGTTGGCCGGTGGCATGATGGCGGCGGTAATTTCCGCCTCGACCGCCGCGCGATCGCGAGTGTAGTTGTTACGCGTATGTTCAACGATCTGGGATAAGTGATCCGTTTGCGCCGGCGGGAGTTTGAGCGTCGTACCGAAAAAAGCCGGTGTTTTTTCACCCTGAATAATCATCGAACAGACAAAATCGCGGTTGCTCATTTGTAAAACATCGTTAGCCTCGAATCGCGGTGCGAATTGGGTGGCCAGCAGCGGCGCATCTTCGGCCGATACGCGCATGCTGATGATCGTGCCGACGTTACCGAAAACGGCATTGCGGACCGATTCGCTCATTTGGGAAACGTATTGGTTAGCGACGGTCAGATTCAGGCCGTACTTGCGGGCTTCGGAGAGAATCACCGCGAAACTATCAGTCGCAAAATTCTGGAATTCATCAACGTAGAGATAGAACGGTCGACGATCGTCGATGTTCGGAATATCACTGCGGCTCATAGCGGCTAGTTGAATCTTGGTGACCATGAGTGCACCGAGGATCGTGGCGTTGTCATCGCCGATCAATCCTTTATTCAAATTAACAATCAAAATCTTGCCCTGATCCATGATCTCGCGAATATTAAAAGTCGATTTCGGCTGACCAACAATGTTTCTGATAATCGGATTGGCGACGAACGCACCGACTTTATTAAGGACTGGCGCGACAGCTTCGGCGACAAATCGATCATTCCACGACGTAAATTCGACACGCCAAAATTGGAGGACGACAGTGTCGGTGACTTGTTCTAGAACTTTTTCGCGAAACTTTTTATCGGTCAACATGCGGGTGATATCGAGTAGCGTCGTGTCGGGATATTCGAGCAGCGCCAGCAGCGTGTAACGCAAAATATATTCGAGACGCGGTCCCCAACTGTCGCCGAACATCCGTTTAAGCACGCCGATAATTTCGCTACTCACATTGTTGCGTTGAGAAGGATCGTAAACTTCCATCGGGTTGAAACCGAGCGGATGGGCGGTATCTGCCGGGTTGAAATAAACCACGTCATCGATCCGATTGGGCGGTATGAATCTCAGGTTATCAACCGCAAAATCGCCGTGCGGATCGATAATCGCGTAGCCTTCACCATGGAAAATATCCGATAGCGCGAACAGTTCGAGGAGGGCGCTTTTGCCGACGCCGGTTTGACCAATAATGTAAACGTGACGACTGCGATCGCTGCGATACATGCCAAACTGTTGCTGCACACCGTCGATATTAGCCAGCCCAAAAGCCGAAATCTGATCGTCGTGATCGCGCTCGCCGGTCAGTAGCGGTAGCTTGCTGGAGGATGCGTCCGTCACTTCCTTGATCTCCGTTTGTGCGGCCTTTGACGTGGCGGAACCAACATACGGCAAGTGAAAAATACTCGCTAATTCTTCGGTGTTTAGGATAAAACCATCGCCGGTAAAGAAGCGCGCTGCGTACTTTTGCAAATCTTCGCGATTGGTCGATGGTTTGCCGTGCAGGCGAAAACCATTCAACCGACCGTCGTTGAATTGTTTGAAGGCGTTAGCGATCGCGCTGATCGGCGAACGCGCGGAACTAGAGTCGCGACCGAGGCTAGCCAAACGAATCTTGACCTGGTAGCCGGGTTTCGAGGCTTTCTTGTCAATTTCCGCAACCCGCAATTTATCACGTTCGTTCATCTCGCGGGTGGTCGTCGAACCGAGGCCACTTTCCGGCGGTTTCCAGAGAGCTTCGATCACTTGGGCGAACCAAACCCAGGCGCCAGAACTGGTCCTCGCGCCATAGCCGGACTTGAGCTGGGCGACCCAGCGTGCCGCACGAGTGTGCCAGTCATCGTTGATCGGTCGCGCGAGAATCTGCAACCAAACTTCCCCACTGTCGTGCTGGGACAACGCCGCCATCACCCCAGCCAGCGGGTCGGTTTCGTGCGCTGGGAACGTCTTGATCGGCAGCAGTTCATTATCAGCCAAAACGAGTTCAACCGTCGCCGTCGCCGGATAATTGCTCGAACCAGCAACGTAATCGGGCGTTTCGATAATCTGGACCGCCGGGTATTGGGCGTGAATTTGACTTTCGACAAAACCCTGCAAATGCTGGGGCACGCGCACAAAAAAGCGCAACTGCTCGCCCGCACCCGCGATTTCGAAACTGAGGTGTTCTTGGACACCGCCAGACATTTTCAACTCCTGGCGATCACGCAAAATTCCATGCAGCGACGCGAACAATTGCTCGGCGGCGGACTCTGTTTGATCGTTGCCGCGTGGCAGCTCTAGCTCTAGCAAAACATAACTATAAGTATCGATCACCCGAGCGCGACGATAATTTTGCCAAGTTAGAAAAGCCAAAACCCCCAGCAGCGGTAGCCAAACGTACCATTGCATAATCAGCTGGAACAACCATTCAACCAAATTCATATGGGGTGATTATAGCACACTTATCGAGAAAAATCAAGAGGTTATGGTTAGTCCTTGATCCTAAACGTGTGGGTAAAATGGATAGTCTGTTTCGGTCGGCAGGAGTTTGTTTGGGTAAGGCGTAGTAAAGACCGCGATCTGCTCTAGCTGCTCTTTAAGTGCAATTGGATCATCAGGGTTGTTCCGGAGTAAGCTATCAATGCGCCTTGCTGTCGCTATAATTATAGCCAGAGCCAGCGCCTCCTCATCAGGCGTATCTTCGACGTAGCCGTTGGCATATTCATCATGATATACGCCACCAGTACTAGTGTCGATAAAAATTGCATCTGTAACATCTCCGGCTTGATTAATTGGATAGCGGATCTCAACGAGCGGTCTGTTGTCAGAGTCCGAAGATAAAAATTCCAAGCATTCAAGCACAGATGCAATATCCCAAAAAGTCCTCTTAGCACCATCAGGCAGATTAATGAATCCAAATTCATCAAGATTGTAGTTGTAGACGATCTGTTGGATGCTGTATGGGCTTTTTAAAAAATCACCAAGTTGCTGACAAATCAAAGGTGATTGGTCGACGATTTGTATGAACCCATAATTTTCAAACGTCTGAGTCCTGGTGTTGTAACCACCGCCGCTGCCTGTAGTTAGAAATAACTTTGGTAAATCCGGATTCTGTTCTAAAAACTCCAGCGCAGTTTTCGGCTGGGGGGGGGTGGTTTCTGGGCTGGGCATGGCTGATGCTCCTTCTTCTTAGTGATTGAACTACTTGTCTAGCGAGTGCGCTCTACTCTTGATTCTCCCTGTCGTGCTGCTTGCGCCGTGCTCCATATATCTTGCCAATTTCATCTAATTTTTTGATAAAGAATTTAAAATCTTCCTCGGTTGGGATGAGTTTTTGTAGCAAACCCCAAACCGTTTTATACATCAATGTCCAGTAGGCATCGTTGGGTACGTCAGAATCGTTTTCCTGGTCGAGGGCTGAAGGGATAAGCCACTGAGCAGCTTGTTGACAGGGGATCTCCCCATCCTTGAATATGATCTTATACTGGAAACCGATAACCTGATCTTGACCATCATTGACGAGAACGCCACAGTCAGTTGAATTCCAGTCGATTGCCTCATCGATGTATCTGGCTTGACATTCTACATTATCACATTCTCGACACTGACCAATGCGGGTGTCTAAATTCTGAAGATCACGGGTTCCTTGGTGATATAACTTACCAATCTGCTCTATGCTGTCATAGAAAGAAGAAACGTCTTCGTTTGTTTGCTCTTCTGCCTCTTGTTGTTTTTGATAAGGTAGCGCGTGCAATAAATACCAGAGTGTTTCAAATGCTTGGGTGTGCAATGCGTCCCGCACTGTGGGGTCGTTGTTTTCGTATCCGTTCAATAATTCTTTTCCAGAGTAGATGCAGGGGATGCTAGTTTCTTTATAATAAATGTCCCAACCAATCCCGATCAGCTTCGTAGGGTCGTTTTCGTCAACATAGTTAGTAAGCTGTATATTATTCCAGTCAATGGCGTCTCCCCAGTACCGTCTTTTGCAAATTGGATCAAGAGAGGTGTTGGCGTCACAAGCAGTGGAACCGCAATCATCTGCGTTGCAACCCAAGTGACAGCCAAATTCTTCTAAACACTGCTTTGAGTTAAAATCTGCGCTGGGACAGTTTTCGCAGTCACCAACCGAAATACCCATAGTCTATCCCCGTCTTCCTAATAGAGAGTCGAATTTTGCTCGGCATAGTGGGCTGGTGGCAAATCAACGGATCATTGGTGCTATTGGTCGATTGGGGGGGGGTGTCGCCAGTTTTTGGGCTAGCCATAGCTACTTCCCTGTTCCCGCGGCGGGCTCGTCGAGGGCGTATTGGGCTTTGGCGACGCGCTTGAATTCTTTTTGATTCTGGAGATTAAGAAGGACGGTGGCTTCGCGGACTTGGCGGACTTTGAGGACGCGACGGACAATTTCCTCGCGGTGGAGCGGACTTTCTTTCCTCAGAATCTCACGAATCACGTCGGTGATAGAACCTTTTTTGTAACCCCACTCGGACAAAGCATAAATACCGCGACCGACGAGGATGAAACGATCGTCCTTGATCAGTTCGTTATGAATTGCCTGTTCGGTGACGTTGTTGCGACGGAAATTCTGCGATTTGACGGCCGCGGCGATATCGCTAAAATGAGTCGGTTTGCCGGCGTATTGGAGGACAATATAGATTTTGTCGCGAATGTTGCGCGGATTGACCAGCGGCCATTTGACCAGGCCCCATTTGCTGTCGAGGCTGGCGATCTGCTTGCTGATGTTGGCGATCGCGGCAGTTTCGTCAGGATGTTCGTATTTCAGACCAGCGCTGCTGGCGAGCTTGAACAGGCCGTCCTTGTCCACCGGTTGGCCGTGCTGTTTCAGCGCCTCAACGATTTTGTCGACGGCTTGCTTGACGGCTTTGTCTTCCTTGTCATTCGTCAGGACGATCGCTGGATAATAACGATCGTTTTCGGTTGTCGCAACCATTTTATTGGACAGTTCGGCCAGGAAAGTGATCACACCGCGGGCTTTTGTATCATTAGCGTTCAATAGTTTTTGAGCAAGTGTATCAGTTCTGGCGCCGCGACCGAGTTCGTGCAGGGCTTTGACGATTTCGACTTCGGCGGCGTCAAAAGCTGGATTTTTCCCATCATCGAGGCCGATTTTGGTGCGAATCAACGTCGCTTTTTCGATTTGACGCACGCGTTCGCGAGTAATCCCGAGGATCTCACCCACCGCCTCCAGAGTTTCTTTGGTGCCAGCCAGGCCGAATCGACGCTCGATAACTTCACGTTCACGCGGGCGGTCGATCGCCATCAAAACTTTCTTGGCAACACTCTCTAGTTGTTGTTTGATGGCGGATATATCAGGCATGTCGTCTCCTTTTGATTAAGCTTGACTTAGTTTTCTCCCACGTTCCGTCTATTGTACGACAAATTTTATTTTCGTGCAAGAACTTTTTATAAAGATTTTATTGCAAGTTGTTTTGTGGTATAGCGAAATTTTATACGAAAAGTTTATCACGATTTGTCAATGGTGACAATATGGGGAGAATGATGTGAAACTGGATTTAAATATCGCGCTGGCCCCAGTAGAGCGACGATTCATGAATTAAAATTGGCAAAAAAGTTAATTACGCAAATTTCATATCAAGTACTATTTGTAGTGCACCTTGATAATCGCGTATCGCCTGGTAGAGTTCTGTAGATCCTGGAGGGTCGGTGCTACCCCGCAACTTCAACCCGAACAACTGCATTAAGAACGAGAGCTTGTGAACCCACGATTCAATATCAAGAATCTCATTTAAGAGTGAAGAACCTCCTGTAAGCCACTGCTCCTTTTCCCATTGTTTTTCACTCCATTCCTGGCGAAGTTCGTCATCTGGAGGTAGAAGCTCGTCATCCATATATAGTAAGAATTTATTAATGTTGGCATCAGCTGCTTCTCTTGAGGGGGCATTTATAAGTGAAGATTTGAAAGCGTTTTTCTGTGAATCAGTAAACACAGGCATTTGAAAAGGGCGTCCAAGAGACTCGTCAATTATTTCTGGGGGGGGGGTGTTAGAAGAAGCAGTGTTATCCACAGTGCCATCATTCGTCACAAATTGTTCATATCCCATCGCAATTCTCCTTACTCACATTATTTATCCCCGCGAGTGTAACACGAGTTTTAGTTCTTTGCAAGCAAATTAGCGACCGTTTTTGACAGAAACTATTTTTTCTGGCGCGTGAATTTCCTGCGGGCGGGTTTAGCGGGTGCGTTAGCTAACATTTTCTTCGCCTGGTCAGCAGTGATTTTGGTCGGGTCGTCGCCCTGCGGGATTTTGACGTTCTTTTTACCGTCGGTGACGTATGGGCCGTAGCGACCGTTCAGGATCTTTAAACCGCCGCCAAAATCGGCGATATTTTTTTTCTCGTCGGCGGCCAGTTTCGCGGCGTAGAGGTCGCGGGCGTCTGTTTCGCTGATCGTGAATGGATCGTGACCTTTGATACTAGTAAAAGTCGAACCGACTTTGATATACGGACCAAAACGACCGATGCTCGCAATAATTTCTTGACCGTCGTCGGTTTTACCAACCACGCGCGGCAGTTGGAACATCGTCAGTGCCTGATCAAGAGTGATCGTCTCGAGTCGCGCGTTGGCGGGAAAATTGGCGAAACGCGGTTTTTCCTTCTTGTCATCAGTCTCGCCGAGTTGCAACATTGGGCCGAAACGACCAATACGCGCCAGAACGGATTTGCCAGTTTTCGGGTCGATACCAAGGTGGCGCGTGCCTGCCACAGCCGAGCGGTCGATGGTTTTAGCGCCATCGATCAACTCATGAAACGGATCGTAAAAAGCGCGGAGCATTTTAGTTTTGTCAAGTTTATCAGCGGCGATTTCGTCGAGTTCAGTTTCGATCCGGGCGGTAAAGTCATAATCAACGATATCAGTAAAATGATCACCGAGGAAATCATTGAGCACGGTGCCGCTAGCCGTCGGTAGTAATTTCCCCTTCGTGGCGCCGGATTTTTCGGTGATGATTTCTCTCGTGACTGTTGCTCGCTTTCCTGCCGAATTTCCTTCGCGCACCACTCCCTCGCGCCCGTCGTTACGGGGCTCGGTCGTTGCCGCTGCGCTCGTAAGCGCAGAGCCTGCGCGAGAGGAAACATCGGCAGCGCTCGCTAGCAAGCGCAGTTCGATGACTTCGCGCTCGATGCCATCAGAATCGCCTTTTTCGGCGTAACCGCGGGTTTGAATCGTGCCGATAATCGTCGCATAAGTACTCGGTCGGCCGATACCGAGCTCTTCGAGTTTTTTGACTAACGATCCCTCGGTATAACGCGCCGGCGGGCGGGCGAAAGTTTGTCGCGCAGTAATTTCGCGGGCAACCAATTCATCGCCAGCGGTCAGCGTTGGCAGTTCCTCTGACGTTTTACTCGGGCTGATTTTCAAAAAGCCGTCGAACAAAACCACTTCGCCTTTAGCAATAAAGACAGCTCGCTCCGAAACACTTTCTCCCGAAGACTCTTTACCTTCGGAATCAGAAACGTCTATTCCTGACGACGCCGACAGGTTCGTCCGTAAGGACGGTTCTGCCGGCCGTCCAGTGTATGACGTTTCTGAAACCGATGGGTCTGAGGGAAAAGTTGTTTCGGGGCGGGTGGCAGAAGAATCGCCAGCGCTCGCGTTCGCAATCTCAATTGTCACCGTCGTGCTTTCAATTTTCGCATCGGCCATTTGTGTCGCCAGAGTGCGGCGGCGGATGAGATCGTACAATTTTTGCTCGTAGTCAGTGCTGCCAGCTGTTTCGAGACCAGGATCGGTCGGGCGGATTGCTTCGTGCGCTTCTTGGGCGCCGGCCGACTTGGTTTTATAAGTCCTAAATTGATGATACTCCGCGCCGAATTTTTTCTTGATATATGTAGTGGCGGCGGCTAAAAATTGCTTGGATAAGTTTAGGCTATCGGTACGCATGTAGGTGATTTTGCCACTTTGGTAAAGTTTCTGCGCGGCGTTCATCGTCGTGCGGGTGGAAAAACCGAGCACCGAGTTGGCGGTCTGTTGCAGAGTGCTAGTGGTGAACGGCGGCGCGGGTTTTTTGGTGCCAGGCGATTTCTCGACATTGGCGACGTGGAAATTCGCACCGATCAAACTTTTTAGGAATTCGGTTGCGGTGGTTTCGTCGGGAAAAGTTTCGGACAGGGTGGCTTTGATAATTTCTACGTCAGATTTTTGCCTCGTTGCTTGCTCCGAAACACTTTCTCCCGAAGACTCTTTACCTTCGGAATCAGAAACGTCTATTCCTGACGACGCCGACAGGTTCGTCTTTTTTAAAGACGGTTCTGCCGGCCGTCCAGTGTATGACGTTTCTGAAACCGATGGGTCTGAGGGAAAAGTCGTTTCGGGGCGGGTGGAAGTAATACCATAAGCAAATTCCCCGGTGACCTTGAACACGAAACTGCTCTCAAAATCCTGAATTTCCCTTTCCTTTTCGACGAGCAGGCGAACGGCGGGACTTTGGACGCGACCAGCCGATTTACCGCCAGGGACTTTGCGCCAAACGACTGGTGATAATTCAAAGCCAACCAAGCGGTCGAGAATTTGGCGGGCTTGTTGGGCTTTGACCAGGCTCATATCGACATGACGCGGATTTTTGATCGCTTCGTCGATGGCGCCCCGCGTGATTTCATGAAAAGCGATGCGGTGAGTTTTGGTTGGGTCGAGTCCCAGCGTCTCTGAGAGGTGCCAAGCAATCGCCTCGCCCTCGCGGTCTTCGTCGGTGGCCAGCCAAACGGTTTTGGCTTGCTTGGCGGCGGCGCGCAGCTCGGCGACAGTCTTTTTCTTGTCCGGATCAATGGTATAAATCGTCCGGAAATCGTGATCGGTGTCGATAGCTTTTTCGCCCTTTTTCAACTCTTTATCGGTCGGAATGCTGCGGATATGACCGACACTGCTCATGACGGTGAAATCTTTGCCGAGGTAGTTGGCGATGGTGCGAGCTTTGGCTGGACTCTCGACGATGACTAAATTGTTTATGATTTTATCCGACATGCGGTTCAGTTTAACATATCGAGAAGGATTTTGGCAAACTGATCATCTCAACGCCCAGGTATTCGCCCCGAGCGCGCGGATGCGGGCGTTCATTTCGAGCATGGTCATAGCGACGTTATAATCGGTGACGGAAAGTTTGGTATTGCGCAGGATTTCGTCACCGTCAGTCACGCCGCTGGCGAGGGCGCGCAGGATCGCCGTTTCAGCGTCGTTGCGACCGCGGATCGTCCGAACTAATTCAGCCGAAGGTTGTTTGATTTCATCTTGCGCGGGGAAACTAGCTAAGAATTTCTCGGTCACGGCGATGTTTCGGCTGGCATAGATGTCGCGCAACCTTTCCATGACGTCGTCAACTGTGAGTACCGGTGCGGCGCCTTGGGCGATCAAGCGATTACAACCAATCGACAGGGGTGAAGTAATATTGCCTGGCACAGCCATCAATTCTTTGTTCTGTGATAAAGCATGCGCTGCGGTGTTGAGCGTGCCAGAGCTAGCGCCGGCCTCGACGACGATGACAACGTCACTAAGTGCGGTGATCAAACGATTGCGCCAAAGGAAATTTCCCTTATAGACGGGCGTGTCGGGTTCGTATTCCGATATGACCGCCCCGCCCTGTTTAAGAATTTCCTGGCGCAGCGCCCAAGTCGAACGCGGATATTTGTCGGCTAAACCATTGCCGACAACGCCGATGGTGATGCCGCCACCCTCGAGGGCGCCTTGGGCGGCCAGGCTGTCGTGACCAATCGCTAGGCCGCTAACGATGATCACGTCGCGTGCCGCCAGAGCCGAGCTGAGGCGCAAAGTCACGCCGCGACCGTACTCGGTCGGTTTTCTCGATCCAACAATCGCCACAGTTGGACCGGGTTTGGGCAATTTTCCTTGATACCATAACCACTTTGGTAATTTGTCAATAACAGATATACGCTGGAGGAATTTATCGTCCTGGGGTGAGATTTTCTTGATATCATTCATAATTTATTGAAAAAAGTGTTGACAAACCGGTACAGACGTGCTACTATGTTTGACGTGATCGCATGAACATTACATGCGAGATGTACCTTACACCCCCATTTTAACATGAAAGCGCTATTCGTAGCGCCAAGTGTTAGGCTACGCGCGGATGGAAGTATCTACCCTCCACTTTCGCTGCCTCAGTTCGCGGTTCAACTAAGGATCGCGGGCGTCAACGGTGGCAATCGGCGCGTATCTAACCCTCTCGACCGGCGGACCCCAAGTGTGAGGTGGGTCGCGCTTGCGCCACAATTTCGACGCAGCCGCCCCGGCGGTGTGTCGAGAGGTCGAATAACCCGCTGTCCCTAGAGCGATGCCCACCCTTGCTCTCGGACGGCGGGTTTTTGTAATTATGAGCCTGCTCTTTTTCCTTTATTAATATTGACATGATTAAACTTTGTCTGATAAAATGTCCGCATGTCTAAACGAAATAGCAACCTGGGAGCCTGGCTCTGGCCGATGCCGGACTAGGTTTGCTGTTCTGCTCATTTCGTAAACAAGAACTCCACCACGCGCCTAGTCTGGCCATAACTCGTCCAGGCTATTTTTAATGATTAAGGAGAAAATCATGAAAACTATACCCCATAAAATCTATCTTAGCGAGGATGAAATGCCGCGCCAATATTACAATCTGCGGGCGGATATGAAGAAGAAACCCGCGCCGATGCTGCATCCGGGAACGCTAAAACCGGTCACGGCCGCTGATCTCGAGCCGGTCTTTTGCAAAGAATTGGTGCGTCAAGAGCTCGACGAGACGACGCCGTATTTTGACATTCCGGGCGAAATTTTGGACTTTTACAAAATTTTTCGTCCATCGCCACTGATTCGCGCTTATAATTTGGAACAAGCGCTCAACACACCGGCGAAAATTTACTACAAATTTGAGGGCAACAACACCAGCGGTAGCCACAAACTGAATTCGGCCGCCGCCCAGGTTTATTACGCCAAGGCCGAGGGTATCAAGGCGCTGACGACCGAAACCGGCGCTGGTCAATGGGGCACGGCGCTGGCCGAAGCCTGCGCCTATTTCGAGATGCCGCTGACCGTCTACATGGTCAAGGGTTCCTACGAACAAAAGCCGTTTCGAAAAACCATCATGCAGACGTTCGGCGCGGAAATCGTTCCGAGTCCGAGCGATACCACCGAGGTCGGTCGGGCGATGCAAAAGAAATTTCCAAACACTAGCGGCAGCCTCGGTTGTGCGATTTCCGAAGCGATCGAACGGGCGGTTTCGTCGCCGGGCGCGCGCTATGTGCTCGGTTCGGTCTTGAACCAAGTTCTCCTTCACCAATCGATTATCGGGCTAGAAACCGAGACAGCTTTTGCTAAAATCGGCGACTATCCTGACGTAATTGTTGGTTGTACGGGCGGCGGGAGTAACTTGGGCGGATTGATTGCGCCGTTTATGCGTGACAAATTATTGGGCAAGAAAGATATCGACATTATCGCGGTCGAACCAAAAAGTTGTCCATCATTGACCCGCGGAAAATTCGCCTATGATTTTTGCGACACAGGAAAGTTGACTCCCCTCGCCAAGATGTACACGCTCGGCTCTGGGTTCATCCCGGCGCGCGATCACGCCGGCGGTTTGCGTTATCACGGTATGTCGCCGATCATCTCGGAACTCTACGCGGCCGGCCAGCTGCGCGCCAAAGCCTACAAACAAACCGAAGTTTTCGCCGCCGCCACATTGTTCGCGCGCGTCGAACAAATTTTGCCGGCACCCGAATCGGCGCACGCGATTCTTGGCGCTATCGATATGGCTAAAAAATGTCGTCAAAGCGGTGAAGCTAAAACAATTTTGTTCGGCCTGAGTGGTACTGGTAATTTTGATCTAGCGGCGTACGAACAATATCAAAATGGTACGATGGTTGACGCAGTTCCAACCGACGCCGACATCAAAGAATCGCTCAAGACTTTGCCAAAAGTTTAAAAATTACTTTGGCTCGTTGACAAATTGATCGATCATGGTGGCGGCTGGCTCTAAAATCGCCGGCAGCGCCGCCCGTTCATCGCGCGAAAAACGACCGAGGACGTAGTCGCTGTCGCTGACCACGACCGTTCGCGCCCCAGCCGTGCCGATGCGGAGTCGCGCGAAATCAGATCCTAAATGTGCGATGATCGATCTCAGTCCGTTGTTACCGCCGTCGCTGCCCTGCTGTCTTAGGCGGATTTTGCCTAGAGGCAGATTCAAATCGTCGCAAACAACTAAAATATCGCTAGTCGGAATTTTGTAAAACTTGGTTAAGTTCGCCACAACTTCACCGGTTAGATTGTAGAATTTCTGTGGTTTGACGAGCCAGATTTTTTCGTTCGAATCTGTTATTTCGGCAATCGCCGCACCAAACTTTGGCGATTTTTTGAACTTGACCCGCCGCTGCTTGGCATAAAAATCCCCGACCATAAAACCGATATTATGACGTGTCTGGCGATACTGTAACCCCGGATTACCGAGGAAAACGATGAGTTTCATAACTTAATTCTAGCAGACTATTGCAAAATCTTGAAATGTGAGATATGATAAAAGCGTTAGCATAACAAGGAGGAGTATGGATAGTTTTGCGATGACGGTAATTTATGAGACTTCTTGGCGGCAAGAGTGGCAATGGTCCGCGGGGGTAATTGTAGGGGCTGTTTGCAGCGGCCTGATCATGTATGTATTGAATGCGTTTTTGCTGGGGCGACTGTTTCGCAAGGCCGGTGTACCGGCCTGGAAAGCCTGGGTGCCGGTCTTGAACATATGGAAACTTTTCCAGATTGGCGGACGGGCGGGTGTTTGGGCGCTGTTGCCACTGGTGATAGTTTTGTCAGTGGGTGCACTTGGTTTTGTCATTCCTGGTTATAGTGATACGCGAGATTGGCAGGCGAACGACACCATGATTCTAATCTCGCTGATGTCCGTCGTGATCATATCGGCTGTAGCTTTCTTGGCGCAATATATCTCGGCGATGTGGAGCATCACCAAAAAACTTGACAAAAGCCTGGTCTATATGTTGCTACTGCTCGTCAATCTCGGCCCGTCGCTCTGGCTGTGGATCATGGCGCTCGATAAATCCAAGTGGAACGACAAACTCGGCAGCAAAAGCCTCGCACCAGAAACGAAAAAGAAAAAGTAAGTTAGGCTGATTGGCGATTGGCCTTGATTTGTTTCTCATCGCGGAAACTGAATTTGATTGGTGTACCATTAAAGCCGAATTCGTCGCGGAATTGACGTTCGAGGTAGCGTTTATAACTCCAATGTAGGTGCTGGAGATGGCTGCCATAAATGACGAACCATGGTGGTCGGACGTCGGTCTGGACCACGTAACGCAGTTTCGGGTGCGTGTTTTTGAGACCGGCTGGCGGATGGCGGAGAGTTGCGGTTTGTAAAACTTTGTTGAGTTGGCTGGTCGGAATTTGTTTATTTCGTTCAGCGGCGATTTCGGTCGCGAGATCAAAGATTTTTGTGACGTTCTTCCCCGTGACGGAGCTAGTGAAAATGACTGGCGGCCATGGCACGAAATCGAAAGTCGCGGCGATTTGGTGCAAGGTTTGATCAGAACTTTGAGCAAGGGCTTCTGAATCATCCCGACCAAACTCCTCCTCGAGATCCTGGGCTGGCGCCAAATCGCCAGACGGTTGACGACGAGGCGAAGCGAGGAGGAGACGGGATC
>WRNW01000011.1 GCA_009776375.1 Candidatus Saccharimonadota bacterium
GGCGGCGGCGCTTGTGACAATGGACAGGCTGGCTCTGGCGGTGGCGGTTCGGGCTGGATTTGGACAGCGGCGACTGCGGGTAATGCGCCGACCGGTTGGTTACTCGGTGCGCAATATTATTTGTCGAGCGCCGAAACAAAGGCTGGTGATGTTTCTTTTTCATCTCCTAATGGTGCGCCAGAAACTGGCCATGTGGGCGATGGTTATGCCAGAATTAAAGCCCTGAGTGGACCATAATCAGGAAATTGTCATGATGATCAAACGACGAAATACTTCTCCCCAGCCAGAATCATCAGGTTTCACCCTGATTGAACTTTCTATGTCACTCGTGTTTATTGCTTTTCTGATTTTATTTTTGGTGTCGACGATGCTGAGCATTATGCGAACCTACAACCACGGGATTTGGTTGAATCAAATCAACCAGGCCGGTCGTCAAATCAATGCTGATATAACTGACCAAATCCGTTTTTCCAAAAATCAAGTGGCTATCCTGGAAAATGAACAACGATTTTGTATTGGTGGGGTGACTTATATTTGGAACACGGCGACGTCGATTAAAAACCAATATGCCGAAGAAACTGATCTCGCAAAAACCAAATTGCGTTTTGTGCGCATTGTTGATCGTACGGGCAAATATTGTAACAGTAGCGACATGCCTGATCGCAACGGCGATAACATGAGCGTGCTTCTCGGTCCGGGCGTGGTTGTCCAAGAGTTCAAGGTCACCGAAGGAAAAACTGGCCTCCTACGTATTCAGGTTGTCTTTTCAACCGAAGGCATTAACGACTCAGATCGTAGTGATCAGCCGCGGCTCAATCCTGCCACTGGACGCTATCAATGTGGCCAGGTGATCGGCGGTGTCTTTCGACCTGGCAACAACCAATTTTGTGCTTTTGCAGAATTCGACATAATAACATATAGGAGGATAGGGGAATGAAAAATTTAAGAGTACGGGATAGTCGCGAATCCGGCCAAGTATCGATTATCACAGTGATCGCCTTTATCTTGTTATTTTCCGTCGTGGTCATTAGTTTTTCACGCATCGTGGTCACCGCTTCACGTCAAGCGGTCAATGATGAATTAGCTGCCTCCGCCAAAGCCGCCGCTGAATCTGGTATCGAAGACGCTAAACGAATTTTGAGCTACTGCACCGCGGGTAATCCAGCCTGCGACATGTTAAATAAACCGATCGAGCAGAGCACTTGCACAACTATTTCTGGCACGAGCGCTCTCATGACCGCTCTGCAACGTGTGGTTTCTGGATCGAGCGTCAAAGTCGGTGGTGCTAATCAGGAAGAATATCTCTGTCTCAGAATCACCATGCGCCCCAAGGATTTCTTGGGCTCTGTCAGTAGTAACGGCGAATCGGTGGTTGTTCCACTACGGTTTGTTAATGCTGACGATGTCCCGACTGCCCCAAGAACTTTTCGTCTCCAATGGCACGACACTGACGAAGATAGCGACGGTGACGCAGTCCTTCTGCCCGGTAGCGATTTGCCATCGGCGAGCCAGTGGAGCGGCGCCAATCCGGCGGTGTTGCGTGCTGAATTTGTCGCTGTACCGAAAAATACATCATTTAATATCGAGACTTTGGTTGCTAATACGCGCGCAGTCACTCTGCGACCGAGTACGTCCGAAGAACTATTTGGCGCTACTAAAGTATTAAGTCCGAGTGCCTACAATCTCGATAGCTGGATCGCTAAAACCGAGCCAAATGCTGTTGATAATGTTATGTTTGGTGCTCAAGCATTTCTCCTCCAAGTACCCTGTCAGGACGGCAAAGGTTCCGGTGGTTATGCCTGTAGCGTTCTGTTCACCATCCCGATCGTCCCGGGCGGCGGCGGGACGAATTATCTGTTTGATACCAGCGAATACGATTATTACTTGCGTTTACAGGCGATCTATCAGAGCAATCATTTTCGCTTGTCAGCCCAAGATATCAACGGTAACGACCTCTATTTTCAAGACGTCCAAGCCAGCGTCGACGTAACTGGTCGAGCCGGTGAATCACTCAAACGCCTCAGCGCTCGACTTAATCCGAATAATGGTAACGACGACTTTCAGTGGTGGCCCGATTACGTCGTCAGTTCTGCCGGAAAAATCTGCAAGAGCATGACCATCCTTGACAAAGACGGCGCCGATAACTGCGTAGATTAATTTTTTGAAAATAGTTCAAGCAGGATCGCGGTGGAACTGTTCGTGGACTTTTCGGAGATGCGGATTAACCATGTGAGTGTAAATTTGCGTTGTTGAAATATCTTCGTGACCCAGCATCGTCTGGATCGATCGCAGATCCGCTCCATTTTCCAACAGGTTAGTGGCAAACGAATGCCGGAGCGTATGTGGTGAAACACGCTTGGTGATGCCGGCCTTGGCAGCATAATGCGAGACGATACGTTGAACGGAGCGTGGTGTTAGACGTCGAAACTCACCCTTTTTATCACGGATTTTTTGGCTATCGCTGCTAGCTATTGGATTACGTGATTCATTCAAAAACAGAGGAATAGTCGTATCGGTGCGACTACGCAAATAATCGTGTAGCGACTCGGCGGCCGATGGACTAATAAACACCAAACGATTTTTATTACCCTTACCGAGGACCTGGAATTCGCGTCGCTTGAGGTTGATATCGCTGCGATTTAGCTGACATAGTTCACTCACCCGCATACCACTCGAAAAGAGTAGGTTCAAAATCGCCCGATCGCGCAGATAACTCTTTTCCTGAATATCGACAGCTGCCACTAGTCGCGACACTTCCTCCAACGTCAGATACGCCGCGCTAGTCCTTCGTTCCTTGGCGGCCAGTTCGATCTTGCTAGCATCATAGATCGGGATTTCACGCTTGCTACAATATTTCAAAAAACCGCGCAGAGCAATTAAATGATAATTCTGCGTCACCGGTTTGAGGCGATGACCGTGATTATCAATCAAACGATTGAGCCACAACCGATATTTCCGAATTAATTCATGATCAATTTGTTCGACCGGAATATTGCCCGCGAACTCGACCAAACGATCCATATAGAGATTATAATTACGGGCGGTGCTCGGCGAGTGGGGATGTCTCAGCTCGACATCTTCGATAAAATCCATAATTAAATCGGACAAAAAATGCTTTTTCAGGATAGCCATGGCCACATTGTAGCATACCCACTAATGTCGTGCAATCTCACGAAAACAACGTTTTACGACGCTCGAAATTAATTTGGTATCGACCGGATTTTTTGATACAATACTTCTTAACTAATGAGAAAGGATTCACAGTGGCGAAAAACACTACCAAAGATTACGATGCGGAACTTAATAAAACGGTTTTCAATATTAAACATCAACGAACTTTTTGTATGATTAAACCTGATGGGGTGATGCGTGGATTAATCGGCGAAATTATCCGTCGAATCGAAAAAGCTGGCCTCAAGGTCGTGGCCATGAAAATGATGCTGCCGACCGAGGATTTAATCAAGAAACACTATCCAACGAGCGACGCAGCCTGGGTCGCGCGTCTCGGCAGCAAGGCGAAAAAAGGCCTCGCCGATCTATCGTTAACCGCCAAGGACACCTATGGCACCGATGACGAGAAATTGCTAGGCGAAAATGTTCTCAAGGGACTGATCCAATACATGCAATCTGGTCCAGTCGTAGCCATGGTCGTCGAAGGCATCCAGGCGATCAACATGGTGCGCAAACTAGCTGGCCCAACGCTCCCGTTCATGGCCGAAATGGGGACAATTCGCGGGGACTTTAGCGTCGATAGCCCAGTTGTCGCTAACGTCGAAGGTCGTTCAATTCACAATCTTTTCCATGCCAGCGAAAATCCCGTCGAAGCCGAAAACGAGATCAAGCTCTGGTTTGGCGGCGAAATTATTTGTGATTACAGCCTGGGTAGTGATGATATAATGTACTGCAAGCACTACTAGAAATAGTGCACATGTCCCCATAGCTCAATGGATAGAGCAATTCCGTCCTAAGGAAGAGATCTGCGTTCGAGTCGCAGTGGGGATACCAGGCAAGACAGCCTGCCTGGCCAGGACGCAATATCTCCAACTTTGTGATAGAATATCCTTATGGCTAAATTAGAATTTTCAGGTCAACACGCGGACGAAGCAGTTCTGTTCGTCTTTCGCCGACACATTATCTCGATGCGCAAGGGTTTTTATGGTCTTTTGATTTCGTTCTGCGTGGGCTCGATACCATTTCTCATCTGGTCGAGCAACACCCAGCTGCTATGGGGATCGCTCGGCGGTCTGATAATCGGTAGTTTCATCTGTTTTTATCAGTGGATCGGTTGGCGTTTTTCAGTTTTTATCGTGACGAACGAACGCATTCGTCAATTAATCCAAAAAAGCTTTTTCGGTCACTCAGTTATTGACCTCAATCTCGCCAAAGTGCAAAACATCAGCTATCGCATCCCGGGTTTCACTGGTGAAATCTTTAATTTTGGCACAATTGTCCTCCAAACTATCGTTGGCGACATGGTCATCGATAAAGTTTCTCATTGCGAGCGCGTCTATAACGCACTCGCCGACGCCATTCATGACGCTGGCGGTGGGGGAGATCAACTCAATGACCCAGCAACTATTAATGTCAAAGAAAAGGAGAACAATGAACAAAGTTAAGGAAAAAGTTGTCACAGTCGGCGAAAAAATTACTGACAAATTACCGGACAAACTCCGGCGCAATCGTCACAAAAAACCACCCGCTCGCATCACTAGCGATACCGTTGAGGAACATCGCGAAAAAGTTTTAGCTAGCGGCCGCAAGTTCAAATATCCACTCCAATACACCAAGCACAAAATTATCATCAACACCATCATTGTTGTAATTGTTACAATGATTGCCTTCGGTGGTTGGCTATGGTACATGCTATATCCGAGACAGGCAACTAGCGACTTTTTCTATAGCGCGACTAAAATATTGTCCTTACCGGTCGCCAATGTCGATGGTCAAAAAGTGCCATACGCCGACTATTTACGACGCATGCGTTCGGCGATCTTTTACAAAGAAAATCACGAAAAAGTTGATTTTAGCACTAACGATGGACGTCGAGAACTAAACTACTTAAAACGCGACGAACTCAACAAAGCCGAACGAGTCGCCTACGCGACCAAAATTGCTAAATCCAAAAACCTCACCATTTCCGACGAAGAAATCAACGCAGAAGTCGATAAAGATCTGCGTGACAGCAATGGTGAAACGATGACGCCTACCGAATACGAGAACTATGTTCTCCAGCGATACTTTGGTTGGACAACGGCTGATTATCGAGCGGAACTCAAAAATCAATTGCTAGAAAGGAAGGTCGCTTTTGCGGTCGACACGGCGGCCAAAGCCAAAATTACCGAGGCTGCCGCTCGCCTCCAGGCTGGTGACGATTTCGCAACCGTGGCCCGCGAAATGAGTGACGATGACATAACCCGCGAAGTTGGTGGTGGCGTCAGTGCCCAGACCGGCGATGCCGATCCAAACGGCCTCGTCGCCATAGCACGCGAACTAGGTGACAACGCCATCTCGGACGTTATCCAGGGTGTGGACGGCTATTATATCGTCAAATTAGGTTCGAAAACTGACGATACGACCAACTACTTGATGATCAAAGTTGTCCTGCGACAGTTTAACGATGACTTTAACAAATTACGCAAGGCGGGCAAAATCAAAGAATACATCAAAGTTCCAGAATTTAATGATATCGGAAAATCATCGTAAATCTTGCGCCTGGCCTTAATGTTTGATAGAATGTCCGCAAGGTAAGTTTTGGGCGTCAGTGGGCTCGTGGTGAAGCTGGTCTATCACGCCTCCCTGTCACGGAGGAGATCGCCGGTTCGAATCCGGTCGAGCCCGCCAAAATAACTAACCGACCATCCGGTCGAGCCCGCCAGCAGCAATAGAAAATGACCTGCTCTGCGGGTCGTTTTGTTTTCGGAGCTAATTTGTTACAATATTTATCGGTGCCACCTTAGCTCAGCTGGCTAGAGCATCGCTTTCGTAAAGCGGGGGTCCCGAGTTCGAATCTCGGAGGTGGCTCCAAGCAAAATAACCGGGAAAGCAGAAAGGGAAAGGAGCAACCCGAGCAAAAACCAGGCTTTTTGCCCGGCGTGTCGAGGGAAACCGTCGGTGTCCCTCGAAAGCGTCAGCGCTTATGCGGGTGTCGTACAACGGTAGTATGCGACCTTCCCAAGGTCGAGACCGGGGATCGTCCCCCCGCACCCGCACCATAAATACCATGAAGTTCAAAAATCTCTTCCTCGAAGCCATCAAGAGTCGCGTTTTTGTCGCCCTCTGGATGTTGATGTTGATCGAAGTTATCGCCCTAATTATCCTGATAGCCATTAACATCCATCCCCGACAACTCCAAATCCCAGTGCACTTTGACGCCTTTTCGGTCGAACAATACTTTCGCGATCAGTGGTTCTACCTATTTAATTTCATAGCTTTTGGGATCGCCATGTTTTTCTTGAATAGCTGGGTCAGCCTCAAGATTTTAGATATCAAAGGTCGTCATCTAGCCCTGAGCTTTCTGTGCGCAACAGTAACAGTTTTGTTTATCGTGACGATTTTGATAGCAGCTATCCTACGAGTTGCAGGAATTCAATAATGACGGATATCGAAATTCCCTTATTCAAAGAGCGCGGTGGCAAACGAACGCGCCAGTATCGTTTTTTTGAAATTCTACCCGGCGCGCTATCAATCGGTGCCATCATTATTCTCATCGTTCTCAGTATTCTAGCACCATTTTGGGCATCAGTTTATGTGTTGATCATCGTCCTGTTTGTGTTTGTCCGAGCCGGCGGGATTGCTTTCCGCACTGTTCAGGGTAGGGTGATGCTGAAAAAAACTGAGAAAATCAATTGGTCCAAGTGGTTGGCAGAACTAGAAAATCCAGCCAGATTTGCCAAAAAACGACAAGGCGATTTACGTTCGCGGACGTTCGGTTTACGCCAGCACGTGTTAAATTTACAACACTTAGCCAAGGTTGCTGGCGAGTTTCCGCGACCCAGCCAAATTTATCACGGCGTCATTATTGCGCTATATAACGAGAACTACGACGTGCTTGGTCCGACGCTCCAAACGATCTATGATAGTGATTATGACCCGGAGCGTTTGTTCGTGATTGTTGCCTACGAACAACGTGGTGGGGCAGCTACCAAACGAACTATCACCTCTGCAAAAAAGGCGTTCCAAGGCAAATTTGCCGACCTGCTACTCATCGAACATCCGAGCGATCTACCGGACGAAGTTATTGGCAAAGGCGCCAACATTACTTTTGCTGGTCGACACTTCGCGGAGTACATTAAAAACAAAAGGATCAATCCTGATGATGTAATTATTACAACGTTAGATTGTGATAATCGACCCAATCCAAAGTATTTTTCATACTTGACATATGAATGGATTGTGACACCAAATCGTCAGCGCGTGGCGTTCCAACCGATCGCCCTGTTCACCAATAATATTTGGGATTCGCCAGCACCAATGCGGGTCATCGCGGCATCGAACTCATTCTGGAATGTGATTAGCACGATGCGACCGCACATGCTCCGGAATTTTGCTGCGCATGCCCAGGGGTTAGCGGGATTAATCGGTATGAATTTTTGGTCAACACGCACCATTGTCGAGGACGGACATCAGTATTGGCGATCGTTTTTTTACTTTGACGGCGATTACGAAGTCATCCCATTGCGCATCGGCGTCGGCCAGGACGCGGTGCTGGCTAACACTTATCGTCGGACCCTCAGGGCTCAATTCATTCAACTCAGGCGTTGGGCATATGGGGCGAGTGACGTAGCCTACGTGGCGCACAATTTATTAAAACAGGATCGCAAGGTCAATTTTCTCGCTGGTTGGTCGCGTTTTTTCCGACTGCTCGAAGCGCACTTGACCCAGGCCTGCATTGCTCCGATCGTCGCCATTGGGGCGTGGGTGCCGCTGTACCTTAACTCAAACGCCGCCCATCACACCATCATCGTCAACGATCTACCGCTGGTGGTTGCCCAGGTCCAGCAGATCGCTATCGCTGGTTTAATGATCACAGTCTGTGTCAGTATCACCATGCTGCCGCCGCGCCCCCAGCGCTACAAAAAATCCAAAGGTATCATGATGGTGCTGCAATGGATTTTAATGCCAGTCAGCGCTATTGCCTACAGTAGCGCCAGTGCCTACACTGCCCAAATCCGCCTCCTCAGGGGTAAATATATGGAAAAATTTGACGTTACCGAAAAGGCGATAAAGAAGTAAAAGGACAAAGAACAGGACAGCTTGGTTTTTGATTTTTATCAAAAACTCGACTTTGCCGACTGTCCGATGATAACGCCCGGGAGCGAAGCGACAACGGCGCATTACACGAATGTTGAAAAACTGTAGATTTGTCTCATCAGCGCTAGCGTCAGAAAAACCCACCTCTTTGACTCTTTCGAATCGGTGGGGTGGGGTAAACTTCTAACCTGTGTGGTCAGTTTTTCGTTGCGTTCCTTAGATACTTTCGTAGTAAATGTGGAACTGTGACAGCTTGGAGGCCATTTGACCTCTGTTGCTTGAACTTTTGTTCATCACGCACGCAATTATAGCAAAGTTTGTCAAATATGTCAATGATCACACTCGGTGTCATTTATATCACAAGCGATATAAATTCGATCGATATCGCTAAAAAAACCCGTGGAAAACTTATTAAAAATGTGGATATTAAAACTAAAAAGCCGCCTTAGTGCAAAGGCGACCATTTTGAATAAAATTTGAGTTTGGTGGGTCGACAGGGGCTCGAACCCCGGACCTCGTCCACGTCAAGGACGCGCTCTAGCCAACTGAGCTACCGACCCAAACCAGGTCAATTATATCAAACTTTTATAAAAAGTGATAAAATGGACGCATGAAACGGATTTTTCGTTCAACACGTACAACGACCCCTCGGGGTTAAAGTGTTTTATTTAGAATCAATCAGATTAGCAAAACAAGAGGAGAAGGCAATGAACGAAGAACAATTATCGAACGTTAGACATAGCCTGGCGCATGTCCTAGCGGCGGCGGTACGGCGAATTTATGGTGTGGACCAGGTGAAATTAGGTATCGGACCGGTGATCGACGACGGTTTTTACTATGATTTTGATTTGGGCAACATCAAAATTTCCGAAGATGACCTACCTAAAATTGAACAGGAAATGCAAAAAATTATCGCCGAAAAACAAAACTTTACGGGTGAGGAAAAATCTCCGGCTGCAGCAACGAAGTGGGCCAAGGCAGCGGGTCAGCCGTATAAACTAGAATTGATACGCGATTTGGAAAAAGAGGGCGGCGTTATCACCTTTTACACCAACGGCGATTTTACCGACCTATGTCGCGGCGGTCATGTGAAAAATACAGGCGACATACCGATCGACGCATTCAAGCTCACCAAGATCGCCGGTGCCTATTGGCGCGGCGACGAAAAGAATATCATGATGCAGAGAATCTATGGCGTGGCCTTTTTAAGCAAGGACGAGCTGTTGTCACACTTACAACATTTAGCAGAGGCCAAACAACGCGATCATCGAAAACTTGGTCGCGAGCTAGACCTATTTGTAATCAGCGATCTAGTCGGCAGTGGCTTGCCATTATTCACACCGCGCGGCACTGTCCTACGCGAAGAACTGGCGCGCTATTCTAACGAACTACGCGAACGTTTTGGTTTTGAAAAAGTCTGGACGCCGCACATTACCAAAACAGCGCTCTACGAAAAATCGGGTCATATGGCAAAATTTGGTGATGAACTTTTTCTAGTTCAAAGTCAGGAAACCTCCGATCAATTCGTTATGAAACCGATGAATTGTCCGCATCATACGCGCATTTACGCCAGCCAGGCGCGATCGTATCGCGATTTGCCGATACGTTACCTCGAGACGACGACTGACTACCGCGACGAAAAAACCGGCGAGTTGGGCGGCCTGAGTCGTGTGCGGGCGTTGACCCAGGACGATAGCCATCTTTTCTGTCGTTTTGATCAGATTGAAAACGAAATATATAACTTGATGAAAGCGGTCGATGAATTATACCAGACGGTTGACATGAAACTGCGCGTCCGTTTGTCTTATCGTGACGATTCCGACGCCTATCTCGGTGACCCAAAAGTTTGGGAAAGCGCGCAAAAACAATTGAAAGACGCAGTCGTGGCGGCTGATCTAGATTATTTCGAGGCCGAGGGTGAAGCGGCATTCTATGGTCCAAAGATTGATTTCATGGCTACCGATGCGATTGGCCGCGAACACCAGGTAGCAACAGTGCAACTGGACTTTGTCATGCCCGAGCGGTTTGAGCTAGAATACTCGACCGAGGGCGGGGAAGTTGCGCGACCGGTAATGATCCACTGCGCTCTGCTGGGGTCGATCGAGCGATTCTTGTCGGTATACATCGAGCACACCGCTGGCAAATTCCCAATCTGGTGTGCACCAGAGCAATTACGAGTAATCAAGGTCAAAGACGATCCAAAAGTTGACGAATTTGTTGCGCACGTGATCGATCTAGCGCACGAGTATGGCGTACGAGTGGTATTGGACGACAGCAACAACTCAGTCAGCAAAAAAATTCGCAGCGCCGAAACCTGGAAAGTACCATATTCAGTCGTGATTGGTGACAAAGAAACCAAGAGTGGTCAATTACCACTTCGCATTCGCGCTGATTTAGCGGTCAATGATGCAGCTGAACACATTTATGAACCAGAGCAACTAATGAAATCCATCGCCAACGAAGTCCGTGGGCGGGTGAGTAAAAGTTCGTTGTAATGATAACAACAATTTCGTGTGATAATCACAAAACGTTTATGATAAACTTTGTTAATAATGGAGAGACATGTTGTGAATAAAACAACATTTAAATCGATCATCGCCGTTGATATTGATGACGTCTTGGCGCAATACACTCCGTCTGTAGTTGCATTTGCTAGCGCTGCGCTGAATATAAATATTAAATTAGACGATGTAACTGAAAATTGGGGTAGCATGTTCGGCCTTTCGCAGGAAGAGTGGATACAGTACTTTCAGGATTTTTTAAAAACTCAGCCATTCGATAATCCAGCTACCATTGTCGGCGCACACGCAGTATTGATAAAATTAAAGAAGAAATTCGACCTAGTGGCGCTAACGTCGCGTCCGGTGGAGCTACGCACAGTTACCTTAAATTGGATCGAAAAACATTACCGAAATATCTTCTCCGAAGTAATATTTGCGGGACTATGGGATGAATGGTTAAAAGACGCCGATTTGCATGATCTAGCACAACGTACCAAAGCCGATATTTTATTAGAAATAGGTGCGGATTGTTTGATCGATGACCAACCAAAGCATGTTAACGGTGCAGCAAAACTAGGCATCAAGGGTCTACTGTTTGGCGATTATGGCTGGAATCGCGATACCGAGATTGCAGATAATGTGACGCGCGTGGCTGACTGGGGTGGGGTAGCCGACTACTTCGGGGTTTAACATGATGGACGGAAATTTTCGCGAGCGGGTTTATGGAATAGTTACACAGATTCCGTCTGGTCGGGTTATGACCTACGGCGATATTGCGGTGCTGTGCGGGCAGGCCAACGCAGCGCGCATTGTTGGTGGGATTGCGCACTTTGGCGACCCTGATTTACCGTGGCAGCGAGTGGTCAATCGATTCGGCGGTTTGGCATCTGGTTATTACGGTGGCAAGCGAGGTCACCAAAAAGATTTAGAAGCTGAAGGTGTGCCAGTGAAAGATTTTATCATCACCGATTTTGAGGAACGGCGATGGTTGCCGTGAAGAGGCCACTAGTTGTCATCGTTGGTCCGACCGCCAGTGGTAAAACTGGCTTAGCGATTCAGCTAGCGAGAAAATTCAACGGTGAAATCATCTCGGCCGATAGTCGCGCGATCTATCAAGGCATGGATATCGGTACAGCCAAACCGACTCTAGATGAACAAAAGGAGGTCAAACATTGGGGCATTGACCTAGTTGCACCAGACGAACGATTCACGGTCGCCGATTTTCAGAAATACGCTAACGAAAAAATAGCCGAAATTCGAGCACGCGGCCAAATTCCATTTCTAGTCGGCGGGTCAGGTCTATATATTGATAGTATAATTTTTGATTATGAATTCGGCGATGATGTTGACGCAGAACGTCGAGCAGAGTTGGATAGAATGACGATCGAGGAATTGCAAAATTATTGTAATAAACACAACATCCCACTACCGGAAAACCATAAGAATAAACGGTATTTAATGCGAGCCATCGAACGTCAAAACGTTGTAAAAAATACTCGTCAGAAAATTCGCAGTGATGTAATTATCGTAGGAATTTTAGTAGGCGAGGGTGAATTAAGAAAACGTATTGCCGATCGGGCCAAAAAAATGTTTCGGGACGAGTTATATGGCGAAACGAAAAGGCTAATGACGAAATATTCCTTTAACCTGGAATCGATGAAATCCAACATTTACCCAATTGCCCAGCGCCTGCTAAATGGCGAGATTTCGCGCGACGAAGCGATAAAACTTTCTGAAATTGACGATTGGCATCTAGCCAAGAAGCAGATGACCTGGTTTCGACGCAATCCAGCAATTAAATGGTTGCCATCCGGCGAAATAGAAGGTTATCTGAACAAAAAATTTGCTCGGAACTAGCTAGCTATGCTATAATGTCCACCAGAGGTAAATCATATGGTCGATGCATTATTTGGTTCAAAAACGAGAGTAAAATTACTCAACCTGTTCCTGAATAATCCGGGTAGAGCGTTTTACGTGCGCGAAATTACACGTGACATTGGTGAACAGATTAACAGTGTGCGCCGTGAGCTAGCTAATCTAGTTAGCGTTGGTGTGATTCGTGCGGATTCATCTAACAATAAACTCTATTACGAAGTCGACACAGCACAAAAATTTTACGAACCATTACGCGCCATCTTTACTAACGAAGCGGCGGTGGCTAGCGATGTCAAAGTTTCAGCCAAGACTTGGGCCAAGAAGTTTGCAGCCGTTGGCGATGTGCGAATAGTAATTTTCGCCGGAAAATTGGTTCACGGTTCGGATAGTGAAGTCGATATTTTGATTGCGGACGATGGTCTAAGCCAAATCAAACTAAAAAACGTGGTCAAAGCATTAGAGCGCGATAGCAGCAGCAGCTTGGCCTACACGACGTTGGACTACAACGATTTTTACTATCGTTTGAGTGTTCGCGATCAATTCATTATCGATGTTTTGAACACCAAGCATGCCGTGGTAATAGACAAAAACAAGATATTACCAGAGGAAAATGATGTAAATAATACAACAAAGGAAGATAATGGAAATTGAATATCGTGGCGCCAACTGCGTCGTTATTAAAAACAAGAAGATCCTAATCATTGTTGATCCGACCGAGGGTGTACCTGCTCAAGAAATCAGGGATCCTGATTCGGTGATCCTAGCAACTCATGCAAACTTTATACCTAGTCAACGCGATACCCAGAGTTTTGTCATCGAAATGCCCGGTGAGTACGAGTACAATGACGTATCGGTCCACGGTATTCCAGTGCGAGCGCACATCGATGCCAACGAACAAGCCAAAAACGCGACGATGTATAGTGTCGAAGCGGACGATATGCGCATCGCGGTGATTGGTCATACCGCGGCACCACTCGATGACGAGGACGTAGAAAGTTTAGGTACCATAGACATCGTCATCATACCGGTCGGTGGCGGCGGTTATACGCTAGACGCCCGCGATGCGGCAATAATTGTCCGTCAACTTTCCCCGAAAATTGTCATTCCGACACATTATGCCGATCCGCATATCAAGTACGAAGTGCCGCAGGAACCTATCGAGAACTTTATCAAAGAACTAGCTAGCGCCCACGAAAAGGAAACCACATTAAAAATCAAAACTCTGCCAGATGTGCTAACTATCTACGAACTCGCGCGGACAGCGTAAGAAGCAGTTCTAGATCTATTTGGTTTTGCTGGCTTCAGGTTTCAGGTCAGAATCGTTAACCAGCAGACCTTTCTTTCTCAGAGTACGAATAGTCGAAGAAGCGACGGTCAGGCGAACTTTCTTGCCGTTAACCATCAAAGTCTTTTTCTGCAAATTCGGTTTGAATGTGCGTTTGGTGTGACGCATCGAAAAACTAACATTGTTGCCGCTAACCGCGTGTTTGCCGGTAATATCATCCTTTGCCATAATAGTTAGATATTCTAGCGGATTTTTCGATTTAGGTCAAGGGGTCGCCATGCAGCTGGAAATTTGCTAGAATATCTAACATGAATATCGATATTGGTTATCTCGCGATAGTCATCGGAGTGGTTTTTGCATCGATGGTTCTGCATGAATTGATGCACGGCTTGATGGCCTATTGGCTCGGCGATACAACGGCGAAAGAACACGGACGGTTGACGCTCAATCCGCTGAAACACATCGATCCCTTCCTGACGATTCTCTTGCCGGTGATGATGGTGATTGCTAGTGGTTTTGTCCAGGGTATGCCGGTATTTGGCGGCGCCAAACCAGTGCCGTTTCGACCAGACAGGGTCAAAGGTAGGGAATGGGGTGCGGCTCTGGTGGGTATTATCGGACCGCTCACGAATCTGGTACTAGCCTTTATTTGTTTTGCGATTGCTTGGTTTAGCGGTATTTTGATGGTACAGGGGGGTGAGCTATATTATACTGGTGATATTATAGCGCAGATTTTGATGGCTGGCATCATGGTCAACCTGGGGTTTTTCGCCTTTAATATCCTACCAATTCCGCCGCTAGATGGCTCGCGTCTACTCTACGCTGTGGCACCAGACAGCGTCCAGCGTGCGATGGCGAAAGTTGAAAGTGCTGGCCTACTAGTAGTTTTCGCTGTTGTACTGATTCTCAGCCAACCGCTCGGGCATATCCTTGGTATTATTATCGACGCAATACTACGATTCTTTATGATGATTTTTGGTGCATAGTTTGATACAATTGTCATGTCCCACGGACGTATTATAATTTCCAACGGATCATAGAATGGGAGTTCAATATTGGGTACGATCGTGGTCGTGCCTTGAGAACACCCCCTTGTGTATACAAGGAAATTCTATCTGCGTCGTGGGACGTCTCGGCATGATGAAAGGGTGGCAATTTTGAAGCAAAAAGTAGTAATTCGGGCGATAGTCGAGCGGCATCGGCGAGTTTTGTTGCTGCGGCGACATGGTGGTCGACCGTCAATTGCTGGTTTATACGAGCTGCCAGGCGGTTCGCTTCATCGCGGCGAACAACCAACCGACGCTCTCAAACGATCGCTCCAAATTCACGCTGGGATTTTTCCAGAATCTATTCGATTGCGTGATGTTGTCAGTTTTATTGATCCCGATGATCGTGAGTTGCAGTACATTTTCATCGTATATGAAGTTGGCCTACCCGAGGGTGCGTCACGCGTTAGTTTGGATGACGAATACGATCATTATACATGGAAAACGTTGTCAGATATACAACATAAGACTGTAACAAATTCAACTGCTGCTCTGTTAAATATTGGTATTGAGCAAGGTGATGACTCGGATTTAATATTGGATGGTTTAAAGAACGATGTAAAAAATGCAACGTTTACAATTTATTCTGACGGTGGTTCGCGGGGCAACCCAGGACCCAGCGCCGCTGCGTTTATTATCATGGATGGAGACAGTAACATTGTGGATCAGGGCGGAAAATTTCTTGGTGAAAGTAGCAGCGGTATGGCGGAATATATTGGTGTTGAGTTGGCTCTTGAAAAAGCATTAGAGCTCGGCGTCAAAAACATTGAGCTACGGAGCGATAGTTTGATGGTGGTCAATCAACTCAATGGCTTATTTACGGTGAAAAATCGTGAATTTTGGTCAGTTCACAGCCGCATTATTCGCCTGACGGCACAGTTCCAACGGATCAACTTTCGTCACATTCATCGCGAATATAATAGGGTGGCGGATGGCTTGGTTAACAAAATTTTGGACGAAAACGAAGAAAAATGATAAAATGGCGTAGCCAGACCACTAAACGACCGCTGGTACGTCCAGTGAGAAATCACGGCGTGCGAGAGGAAAGTCCGGGCAGTGTAGGGCAATGACAGTCGCTAACGGCGACCGCGCGCGAGCGTAGGGAAAGTGCCACAGAAACGATACCGCCTAAGTCCGCGAGGAACGGCAAGGGTGAAAGGAGTGCGGTAAGAGCGCACAGTTGGACACGGCGACGTGTCCGGGAGGTAAACCCTGTCAACTGCAAGGAGGTTGGATCACCGGCGGCCCGTCGGCCAACCGTTAAAATCCGCTAGATGTGTCCAGCAATGGGCGTAGTAGATAGATGGTCGTTCACGACAGAACCCGGCTTATCGGTGGTCTGGCTAAGGTTGCTTTTTAGTTGTGTTATGATATAATTCTACTATTATGAATAGTGATGTTGAGGTCTCCTCGGGCATTTCTAGTGTTGAAGCGGCTAATACACTAGTTGAACCGCAGTGGTGCGACGATGATTTTGTTAGACAATACGCAGAGGCCGAAACGTCAACCCGCAATGCTTTCGAGCTCAATTACAACACACTATCTGTGTACAATCTAATACCAGGAGATGCGCGAAGGGTTTTGGACTACGGTTGTGGCAATGGCTATTTTACAGAAATGCTTGCCAAGGGGGGGGGTATAGATGCATACGGCTACGATATCTCGCCAGTGATGCGTGAGATTGCACGTGATAGGGACATTGCAGTACTGGAAGAGAAAGATCTATCAAGCGTAGAAAAGTTTGATTGCATAGTGTTAAAACTAGTTTTGCATTACATAGATGATCTAGATAGCTTTATTCGCCAGGTTGGCAATTACGTTAAACCAGGTGGCACTATAGTAATCTCTATCCCAAATCCGCACAGAACAGCTGCGCAATACGAAAAACCGTATAACACTACCTTTACTTACGAAAACGAACTAGGCGGTAATTTTGGTCTAAATTGCACGATGATACATCGTCCTCTCAGTGAAATCGCAAGAATTTTCAGAGAAGGCGGGTTTTTGCCAACTCAAATGGAGGAGTTGGTTGATGAGGAACGGGGTGTTTTACCAAAACGTATCAACATACAATTTAAGCAACTATTGGTAGAATAGGTCTAGCTGACTGCAGTTTTTACTACTGCGGCAAACGCTTCTGGTTCGCGGGCGGCGAGGTCGGCCAAGATTTTGCGATTCAGTTGAATGCCCTTAGTCTTCATCGCGGCCATTAGCGCAGAATAGGTCGTGCCATTCTCGCGAGCGGCGGCATTGATTCGGGTAATCCAAACTTCACGCAGGTCGCGTTTCTTGTTGCGGCGATCGCGATAGGCATATTGTAGTGCGCGAATTACACCTTGCTTGGCTAGACGAAAACTACGTCGACGGCTATGGTCCATGCCTTTGGCGGCTTTTAAAATTTTCTTGTGACGGCGGCTGGTGGTGACGCCTCGTTTGATTCTCATTTCTTAAACTCCTGTTGTTAAATTTACAATAATCATATCTGGTGAATTGGCAAAATTAGATTCCTACTGCTCGCTTGACGTTACGAGCCATTTTGCCGGAGACTTGCGAATCCTCGGCTTTGGCTCGCTTGCCACGCCGCGTCTGTTTCATTTTAAAATGATTCATGGCAGCGTTGCCGCGCAGAACTTTGCCGGTTGGCGTAGTCTTGATGCGCTTGGCGGTGCCTTTATGGGCTTTCAACTTTGGCATTTCTGGTTACTCCTTATCATTACACTCAGGTTACGACCAGCCATCACGGGTTTTTGGTCTGCTGTTGCTACATCGGTCAAACTCTCGAGGATGCGGTCGAGCAACGCGCGACCAATCTCGGGGTGAGCCATCTCACGGCCACGAAATATCACCTGAATCTTAACCTTGTCACCGTCGGCCAGGAACTTGCGAATTTTGCGTAGCTTGATATCGAGATCACCCGATCCGATCTTGAGGCCGATCCGCATCTGCTTGATCTCGCTAGTACGAGCACTCTTTTTATTGCGCTGTTGCTCCTTCATCTTTTGATACTGGTATTTACCCCAGTCAACGATTTTTGCAACAGGCGGCGTTGCTGCCGGCGAAATCTCAACGAGGTCGAGTCCTGCATCGCGAGCGGTACCGAGGGCGTCAAACTTGGACATGACACCGAGTTGTTCACCACTTTCACCGATAACACGTAGTTCGCGCGCGCGAATTTCGTCGTTGATCCGCACCGAATTGCTGGCTATTGTAGCTCCTTTTAACCTGATAATTAATATTACGGAGAGCATTGTAGCAAAGTTTTTAGAGGAGTGCAAGGGGTTAGATTGACTTTTTAATTAACCTATGCTACAATTGCCGAATTCGCATAACGTAGAAGGAGAAATAAATGAAAAAAGATAACACTACGAAGTTTGACGCAACAGTTACGGGGGGGGGTATAAATTATGCAAGGAAAGGCGATCAATTTTTTATTGAGGAGTCTTCTAGATTGGGTCGCATCGCCGCGAAACTTCTTGGACTTAGTCCATATAGATTGGCAAGAGGAGAAGAAATAAGTAATGCCGTTCAGGCATTTACTGAAAAAGAAAGGGAAAATAAAGAGGCGTATGACGATTTAGAGAGCGGTAGGTACAATTTGTATCCCGAAGCGGACGAAGTACCAGAACTAGTTGAGATAAATAATGCGTTGCAGCGGGATTATGACCCGGAGGTCGATTACGTTAAATTTGTCAATTTTATACAACGTGTCGGTGAAAATCCCCAGAGACGCAAAAGAGCTCCAACAGTTGGGGCGGCTGCAGGTGTACCTGTACCTGATACTAAAGAGTCGATACCTAGGCCAACAGATGAGTGAGGTATCCCTAGTAGTATGGCTCCTGGGAACGATCGATAGTTAAGTTCATCCAAAGTCAGGTTATCCCCAATCAAGTTAGGACAGCTTCAGTTTTGTCGATACTGCAGTGCCTCGGCGATGTCTTCGGTGGTGATTTGATCGTGGCCGTTTAAATCAGCAACGGTGCGGGCGACGCGCAGGGTTTTGAAATAGCTGCGGGCGGACAGGTTGAGACGCTCGGCTGCCGATGTTAAGAGGTTTTTCACCTCGGGACCGAGTGCGGCGAACTTTTCTAATTGTTTGTTGCTCAGGGCGGAATTGGGCTTTTTCTGACGCTGAACCTGTACCGCGCGGGCGTTTTCGATCTGTTTTCGCCACTCGTCAGCATGCGGTTTCTCAGTGGCTGATTGGTCGGCGAACAACTTTTCACGCGGCACACGGGCCACCGGCACAATCATGTCAATACGATCGAGTAGCGGTCCAGATAGGCGTTTTTGGTAAATCAATATCTGTTGCTGGGTACAGGTGCACTCGCGTTTATCGTCACCGTAATAGCCACAGGGGCAGGGGTTCATGGTAGCGACCAGCATAAAATGCGCAGGATAAGTCACCCGGCCAGAGGCGCGAGCAATGTGAATCACGCGATCCTCTAGTGGTTGACGCAAAGCTTCTAGGCTAGAGCGTGGGAATTCCGGGATTTCGTCGAGAAACAGCACGCCGTGATGTGCCAGGGAGATTTCGCCTGGTTTAGCTTTGGCGCCACCACCAATCAGAGCGACGAACGAAGCCGTATGGTGGGGCGAGCGAAAAGGACGGGTAGCAACAACCTCGTCGGACTCGCCAGCCAACGAGTAAATTTTGGTTGTTTCAAAAATTTCGTCGGGAGTTAGTGATGGCAGGAGTCCGGGCAGCGTCCGTGCCAGCATAGTTTTGCCAGCACCCGGCGATCCGGTGAACAACAAATTGTGATGTCCAGCCGCAGCGATAATTAGAGCGCGTTTGGCCGATTCTTGACCACGAATATCGTCGATTGACGGAGTAGAAATAGTTGTGTTTTTCACAACAGTTTGATTGGCGGGCGAAATAATTTTTTCTCCTAATAAGTGAAAAACAACATCGATGAGTGTTGTAACTCCTACAACATTCAATTTATTAAGCAATGCTGCCTGAGTGACATTTTCGGTTGGTAGAATAACAGTATCGTAGCCGTTTCGGCGGGCGCATTCGGCCAGCGACAAAGCTCCACGAACGGGTCGTAATTCGCCGTCCAGCGATAGCTCGCCGGCAAACAAAATCTTTTTCAAAGCATCGTTACGCAATTGGCCGCTAGCTGCCAAAATAGCTATGGCAATGGGTAAGTCAAAATGCGAACCTTCCTTGTTCAAATTAGCTGGCGCGAGGTTGATGACGATACGTTTGGCGGGAAAGGTTAGGTCAGAATTAATAATTGCCGCGCGAACGCGCTCTTTGGCTTCGTTGACCGATTTGTCGGCCAAACCGACGATATTAAAAGCTGGCAACCCTTTGGTCATGTGGCATTCGACCGTCACAGGTTGGCCGTCGAAACCGACCGTCACCGCTGTTAGAACTCTCGCTATCACGGAATAATTATAGCATGTTCGGAACAAGTTGTATAAAAATAATCAAAAAAGCTGGCAATAAAACCAAAAACGTGATACAATATCAGGGTTCGTGGGGCTGAAATTGCTTCGACGAGTGGAATTTAACAGATTGATTAGCGAGCAGATGATTACTTTACAATCGAAATAAGTGCAAAAGACACTTTTATAGCAAAGGTCAAGGCGTTTTTCGCGCCAAAAATGGCTTTTGCGCCAGTTGCCGCTTGATTTGGCAACCGTCTAACGTTTGACGCGATATAGAACGTTTGGACGTCACTTTTGTCGCTCAGGCTTCGTGCGGTTTCGTGACGCGCGCGGCTAAAATTTTTCGCGAATTTGACGTAATCGACTTTGTCGATTTCCATGGATTACGATCAAATATTTTGAAATCGAATAAGCTTCGTAGACGGTCAGTAGGTTACCATTCGGACGCGGGGTCGATACCCGCCAGCTCCACCAGGATTTTTATTAAAACAGTCGCGCAGCGGCTGTTTTTTGTTGGAGTTTGCGTCAAAAAACGGTCGCCTGCGAGAATAGCGACCGTTTATATAGAAGTTTGTGATTATAATGTTTGTGTTTGTATGTGCGGCGTACTGAACACATTTTTTATTCAGAAGCCACCCCTATAATAGCACACCAAGTCGCTTATGTAAAGACCCTATCATATGTAATTTTTACCACACTTTTAACCTGTGGAAAACTAGCGGCAGCTTGTTGTAAAGATACCAGATGGTTCATATACGTGGTCGTAAAAATTGTGTTCGAAAAAACATCATAAAATACAAGACCCAACACGAAATTGATGTTATAAAAATGATCATACAATAAAACCAGTAATAAAGATTATGGTACAATGTTAGCGTGAAAAATGACAAAGTGTTAGACAAAAATCTGGGTGCTAAACTTAATCTCATACCAGGTTCTGAGCAGCTGGATGTCGAAGCGAGTTATAACAAATTTTCGCAATTACCCTATATGATTGCGAAACGCCAACAACCTGCGTCTATTAATTTGAAGAGCGAAACGGCAGCTCACTGGTCAAGAGATTCAACGCGAACGATGTAATGGGGAACTACGCATATACCGCCGAAAGTATGGAGGGTGCGAGCCATGTTGCAAGAAAACGAGATTCGTAATACAATGTAACACATGGATACACTGGGGCGAATCAAGGACGAGATCAAAAATGAGTTGGGTGTTGTGGGGGGGGCAATCTACCATCCTTACCACCCGAATTGTCGAAAGTCGAGCACGATAGAAAAGCATCTAGAGCGGTGATGCTAGGTAGTCTTGCTGTGGTGCTATCCGAACTCGGGCTACTTATTGCTAGCGAGGTAGGGGCTATAAGTGGAGGAATACTAGAAAATCTAGTAAAAAACAATATCGGCGTAGCGTTAGCTGCTGCGCTTGTCCCGCTATTGACTCATTTAGGTGGAGCTAATAGGATGATGAACAAATTCCACGAGCGTAATGATCTGCTTGAAAAATATGGTTTAAAAAATTATTACAAAACTCTTCCTAAGGCATAGCAAATAAGCGTTACTATCAATAAATAGGTTAAATACTAAAACTCTGCAAAGAATAGCGAACAAAAGTATTAAAGTTAGCATAGTAATAATTACAACAATATTTTTCAAAAATGGGTGAAGACAATTTAAAATGCTAATCTGCAAACTCTTCAAAAACGTAAAAATTACAACATAGAAATATATAAAATCATTGACACAAGTGATTTTGTCTGGTACACTAGGGGCAGACTTTTGAAATAAAAATCGCTAGAGAAATGATTTATAATCAACACTCGCGAAAATAAAAAAGTCCGTACCTTAGAAAAAACACTGATCAATAGGAGAGCGTCGAGACTTGTCTCCGCGATCCTTGATATAGCTAATCGGAAGGTTAGTTTCTGTGGCAGTGATGGTAGCGTGATTTAGTTGTGCTACCATTCTGCTACAGACGTGTCGAGCGTAAGTTTTGCCCCCGGTAAAACCAGCTCCGCGATATGCTCCTTTTAAGGAGCGGTCAGTGATTAGGCTTTTCTGGCCTACTGATACGACCGCGACTCGCGCTAATATTAAATTATGTTTGAGCGCTGAGGAATCGCAAGATTTCGCAACTGTTTGACGTGGCCAGAAGGCCTTTCTCCATAGTCTCTTACTCGGTGTGTGATTGTTTGGTTTGTCCCGTTTTTAGGCGGGCATTTTTATTATGGTAAAATGGGTAGGTGAAACATCGCGTCTCCCTTATCATGATTTTTACAGCGCTACTACTGGCAGGGATTGGTTTAGCGCTCGTCACTAACCTCAGTAGTCCGCTAGGAGCGGGTCCGCTAGGCATTTTGGTGGTATTTGCGCTAATTTATGCGTGCACTCTAGCGCTGCTCCTACTGGTGATGCGGTTATTCGAAGCGATCTATCGCTTGCTGCGTTCAACATCAACAACTATCGTCAAACAAGACAAAATGCGACGCTGGCGACGACGATTAACCCTGATTATAGCGGGACTGAGTTTTGTGCCGATCTTTCTCATCTCTCTCAATTCGATCAGTCAATTAGGATTCAAGGATATCGCGTTAATAATTGTGATTGAAATGCTACTAATTTTTTATATCATAAGACAAACATGAAAATGCCCTAGTTAAAATCTTTTCGTTTGTGGTATAATTTTAAGTATGGATCCAACCAGCAATAACCCCGAGAGGGTGCCTGAGTCTGTTGCTCCGCAGTTTAATGCTACGCCGGGTTTGGGTGGCGTGGCGGCCAATATGGCGCCGAATGCTAATCCTAATGTTTTGCCGGGTGGTGTGGAAACTATTCCATCGCTGCCCGAAACTGCACCAATGGGTGCGCCCGAGCAATTATCCAATCCGGAAACGCAAACTGGCCCAATGCAAAGTACGCCCGGGCAACCCGCGCCAATGGCGCCAACAGCGCAACCGATTGTTGTACAACCTACAACACCTGTATCTGATAATTCGGCGATAAATGCGACAATACCAGCCACAGCGGCGGACGATGATTTGATTGAAAAAGAGTGGGTTGACCAAGCAAAAAAGATTATTAGCAGCACCAAGGACGATCCTTATGAGCAGGCTCGATTGGTGGCAGAACTCATGCGCGATTATGTTCGCAAACGTTATGGTAAAGAGGTGGGAAAGGCGCCTGACGACTAATCAATAGCCATGAATGATGGAGCTATGTCGGCTGTGATTATGACGGTGATTGTCGCTACTGTGATAGCGATTATTATCGCGGTGGTTTTCTTTCAATCACGCAGAAGTTTTCGCGAACAAAAAAGCTACGAGCGTAGTCTGAAAATGGTGCCACTCCTGATTCATCTACCACCGCCGAGTGACGATATCGACACTGGTGCACGTGATCAGCGCGACGTTATCGACGAAGTTGTTTCCCAAGCCCAAACGATGTACAACGTCATCAGCTCGACAGCGACAAGAGGTTTCAAAAGTAGTTTTTACGGGCAACGACACATCTCGTTCGAACTGGTGGCGCATAACGGCTTGATTCATTATTACATCGTCGTGCCGATGGTGCTGCTAGAAACTATTCGTCAGGCGGTCATGGCGGCCTATCCGACGGCGCGATTAGAAGAAGTGGAGGAAATCAACCTGTTCAGCCAGGTCGGCAAGATCAGCGGTACGATCGGTGGTGAGTTTAGCCTGAAAAAGGAATACTCATTTCCCATTGCGACTTACCAGGAAAGCAAACGTGATGCGATGAGAGCGCTGCTATCGGCGCTGTCAACCGCTACGCGCGATGATGGTGTTGGTATTCAAGTAATGATTAGGCCGGCTTCGGAAAATTGGGTAAAGGTAGTCGAGCGTCGTATCAAAGGTATCCGCGAAGGTCGTCGTGGGGCGGCGAAGGGTCGGACAAGTGTTTTTGGCGGCAGCGGTAGTTCGCTAGATTACTTTAGCCAACTGATAGAAGTGTTGTGGAAACCACCACATTCTAGTGAAACACCCAAGGACACGAGTGGGGCGTCAACGGAGAAATCGCTATCTGGCGCCGACCAAGCGCAAGTCGAAGCGATGGAGGAAAAAGTAAAATATGCTGGCTATGAAGTGCTGATTCGCATCGTGGCTAGCTCGAATACGGCAGCTCGTTCGCAAACTTTGCTCGGCAATGTTATTTCCGCTTTTTCGATGTTTGATAGTCCGGCCAAAAATGGGTTTACTTTTATCCCAACCCGGAACATCGAGTCGTTCGTGACGTCTTATATATTTCGATTTTTTCCGACAGAGATTAAGAATAATATCCTTAATACAGTGGAGCTGGCGACAGTCTTTCATTTGCCGGATCAGAGCAACATTCCGTCATCCCAAGTTGAGCGTCAGAGAACCAAGCAAGTTGATGGTCCGACAGAAGTCATGGATCAAGGATTATTGCTCGGCTACAACGTTTTTCGCGGTATTAAAAAACCGATTCGTCTGAGTGACAAGGACCGTCGTCGTCACGTTTACATCATCGGTCAGACTGGTACCGGTAAATCAGTGTTGCAGGAAAACTTGGCGCTCCAAGACATGCTGGATGGCAAAGGTTTCGCCCTGGTCGATCCGCACGGTGATTTAGCGGAAACGCTCATCGCGATGGTGCCCAAAGAGCGCGTCGAGGACGTGATTTATTTCAGCCCGAGCGATATGGATAATCCGATCGGTTTGAATATTTTTGAAGCGGAAACGACCGATGAAAAAGATTTTGTGATTAGTGAGATGGCCAACATGATGTATAGTCTGTATGATCCGGGTCATACTGGCATCGTCGGACCACGTATGGAAAATATTATCCGCAATGCGGCGCTACTGCTGATGTCTGATCCACAGGGTGCGACTTTTATGGATATTCCGAAATGTTTGGTCGATCCAGAGTTTGCTAAATCAAAATTACCGTACGTAACTGATCCGGCGGTGCTGGATTTCTGGACCAAGGAATGGCCGAATGCCCAGCGCTCGAACGATGCTGGTGAAGTCACATCATGGGTGGTTTCGAAATGGGCGCCGTTTCAAACTGGGGCGATTCGCAACGTCATGGGTCAGATCAAGAGTGGTTTTGATCTGCGCGAAATTATGGATAACAAAAAGATTTTGCTAGTGAATTTGTCCAAAGGTAAATTGGGCGAGAAAAACGCTCAATTGCTCGGGATGATCTTTATTATGAAATTCCAACAAGCCGCCATGAGTCGGGCTAACATTCCCGAAGAAGAACGTGTTGATTTTACCCTCTACGTCGACGAGTTCCAGAATTTTGCCACCGATAGTTTCGAATCGATTCTGTCCGAAGCGCGAAAATATCGCCTGTCGCTAGTGGTGGCGAACCAATTTATGACCCAGTTGACCGACAAAATCCGCGAAGCAATCATCGGTAACGTCGGTACGGCAATTTGCGGTCGGATCGGGGTGACGGATGCTGAGCTGATGGTCAAACGTTTTCAACCAACCTTTGATCTCGAAGATTTGATCAAAATGCCGAACTACACATCGATATCCCAAGTCCTCATTAATAATATGCCGTCATCGCCATTTTCGATGGATTGGATTCCACCGATGGGTCGTCCTAATCCGCAGCTGGCGGATGCGCTTAAACGACTGTCAGCGGCCAAGTATGGTCGCCCACGAGCGGTGGTCGAAGCGGAAATTACCCAGCGTTTGCAGGCGGCCGATATCGCCCGCGAAGAAGACAAAAGAAAACGCCTAGAGGCGATGCGCAATTCGTCGATCCCGATGCCAGGTAAAACACCACCGATGGCGAATAATGCTCGCGGCCTGCCCGGTGGTCCAAATCCAGCACCGATGACACCACCGGGCAGTAGCGCGTCGTTTCTCGATGATTGGTTAGCCAAACGACAACAAAAACCGCTATCTGCACCAACACCACCGCCGGGCCTACGGCGACCGCCAGCGCCATCTCTATCGCCGCCCAAGTTACCGCCAACGTCGACGACTGCCGATCAGGCGACCAAATCATCACCAGAACCAGAAACCAAATCCGAGGCCGAACTCGAGGCGGAAATTTCCAAGGAACTACGTATCGCTCGCAGTCAAGCGGTTAGTGAAATGAACGAAAAGAGAACTATCCAAGAAGACATCGATGCCGCCAGCGCGGATGACGAACTCAAACTATCCGATGATGATGCAGGAGAAATCTTTATTGATGTGCGTGGAAATATCCACCAAAATAATCAAAGTAACTAAGCGGCTTTTCTGCCTAAAATGACCACCCGAATCCAATCAATAATTAGACCAATCACCCAACCAATAATAAAGGTGGCGATCCATTCAGAACCAGACAGCACATAGCCGTAATATTTGGCGGTGGCGTAAACAATAGTCGTCAGGATCAGTGATGACAGACTGCCAGCCAGTAGGGCCGCTGGGCGGGCGATCGTCTTGCCCGCAACTTCGCTAGCAGCTTCAACAACAGGATTGTGGATGACCCTGCTAAACGTCCGTTCGGTTGGGCTCATGTTTTTCTGGATCGATTTGAGGGTTTTAGCATACTCGGTTTGTTTTTGCCTTTTAGTGGCTTTCTTGATCGGTTTGTTGGCCGGCATGGCTTGTTTAGGTTGTTGCGTTTTGTTACCGCGTGCGTCGTGGCCTTTTTCAAAGGCACGTTCAACTTCGTGTTGGGCCTGTTCGAGTTCACCAACCCGATCGTGTTTCTTGCTCTCAGCTTCCATGTTGTTGCGTAGAGCTTCTCGCAACTCGCCAGCACTGTCGCTAAGCGTTTCGGCACCCTCAACTTTGGCGCCACCTAATCTTTCGTTATCTGCCATTTACCCCCCCCCTATAATGTTCCTGCATTAAATTCGCGTCGTACCAAGCGGACTTCTTTACCTAATTGTCGCGAACGAGCGTAGAAGAAAACTACGATAGCCGCGACGATACCACCAAAGATGATGTTGGTGCCTGGTCCAGTTGCTGGTAATTCAGTGACGATATTCTCGACGACTTTTGGTGGTGGGCAATAAACTGGGACGTTAATGATGTTAGTGCCATTAGAACCTACACCGTTATCAGCCACATTACTCATAAGACAATCGTATGAAGCGGGGAGGCTGGTGCCTTGCGCCATCGATGGCACGGGATTTTTGACTGTTACAGAAAAGCTACGGATGGCTGTTGCGCCCGGCGCTAACGTGATTTGCCAACTCAGAGTTTTAGTTTCTTCGTTAAACGTACCACCACCATGATCTGTTAGGTTAGCGTATTCCAGGATGTCAGTCAACGGATCATCGATCGTGATAGTTTCGGCTTGGCTGCCGGTATTAACGGTAGTAATAGTAAAAGTAATCACATCGCCACCGCGAGCCTTGACGGTCGTAGCGTCAACACCTCCTTGGGTGTTATTAATGGCGGTTTTCTTGTTCTGGCACTCTGGACTATGAGCCGCAATCTCTGGGTCAGAACAATCACAATGACGATCGATATCAATGATCCACTCATTGTTCGTAGTATCGCTCTCGGTTTTCGCTTCGCGGGTGGTCGCAGTAGCTTGGTTGGGTAATTTATTGATACCACACTGAAAGTTAGCTTGGTTACCGACCTTGACGGTATAAGTAATCACCACGTCCTGGCCAGCAGCGACCTTGGCAAGCCTCAGGCCACTACTGCTAAACAAATCACCACTCGAACCATCGGCGGGACTGACGG
>WRNW01000012.1 GCA_009776375.1 Candidatus Saccharimonadota bacterium
GAAAAGACACTGCACCGCGACCACCGTCGCCCGCCGCGACTAAAACTTTGGCGACATCGATAAACATGAGATTATTATATCAAAAAAGCGCCACTGTTGCGACGCAATGAAATTCGTATGAGTGTGTGAGGCCTCTAGTGGATATAGTTATAATCACCCGGATTATAAATAGTCCGCGTACTGACTTTGCCCCAACCGCCATAGGCGTGGTTGTTCATTTCTGAAACAAAGATTGAACCATCGGGATTAATGTGTTCGACGATCCCGACATGTCCGAGAGCGCCAGAGTCGGTTTGGAAAACTGCACCCGCTTCGGGGATGTGGTCAACTCGATAGCCAGCGGCGCGCGCGCGGTCATCCCAAGTATTGGCGTTGCCCAAGTTACTCGGTATCGGTCGCCCCAGTTGCAAACGACGATTATAAGCATACCAAGTACAATAACCATAGGAGTAACGATTACCGTTGGCGACCGGAACATACATGGTGGTGCCGCCACCAGTATCGCTAATCGGTGGTTGGTAACCAGGTCGCTCGTTTTCCGGTAAGATGCCTTGTGGTAGGAGGATTTTCGTGTCAGCCGCTACCGCCAGGTCATCAAGATCGTTAACCATCACGATGTCGTCGATGTTCGATTTGTACTTGGCAGCAATAGTGTTCAAGTTGTCGCCAGCTTTGACCACGTAAACCACACCGTCCACCACTGGCACTACTACCGTTGAGCCGACCGCGATACTGTCACCTTTGAGATTGTTCGCCCAACGAATAGTTTGAGCGGAAACGCCGAATTTGTCGGCAATACTCGATGCAGTATCACCCTCGACGACTGTATAAGCGGTCAAGACATTCATCGCTGTGGTCAAATCGGTAATTTGGGCTCTACCGATGGTTGTGGCGTCGAATTGCCCCAAATCCGCGCTGGTGCTCATCGAGATTGATTGATTATAAACACTGTTAGCAACCGATAAATTAGCCGAAGAAGCCACGTTGGCGGCGAGGTTAGCTGATTTGATATCATCAATCGTCGCTAGCGGTGCGACGGCGGTGTTGGCGGAGGCGGCAGATTGGTCGATAGTGGCTACTTTGGTGGAATGATCTTCGGCATTGACGCTAGGCGGTTCATAGCCAGACATGACTAGCGCCACTAAAACGAACAGTACTCCCACATACACCGCAAAGCTCGAGGCTTTGAAGTGTGAACGCTTCGATCTCAGAACACGTGATTGCGTGAATTTACTAATCGTCATAACACTCGGTTTTCACACCGAATGACGGTCATTATAGCAAATTGATGCCACCAAAGTCAAGGTTTGAGAGCGCACCGCTACCGCTGTTAACAATCTTTCTGACATCTGTTAACGACATAGTTCGCGACAGTGCGCCGCAATATTCGCATTATGTTCGGTTTCGGTTCTTGAAAAGAAAGTTTTACCAGCATCAACGCCATCCCCAGATACAAAGTAATAATAGTTGGTTGGAGTCGGATCAGCCACCGCGATCAAGGCGGTCAAACTAACATTGGCAATTGGGCCAGGCGGTAAACCACCGTATTTGCGGGTGTTATAAATTGAATCGCAACCAGTTGGTGTGTCTGATTGGCAATATCCTTCCGCATAAGCATAATGATAAGTCACGTCCGACCCCAGCACGGTCCCATCTCGCAAACGATTGAAAAAGACACCCGCCACGGTTTTTTGATCCGCTGTGTCGGTGACTTCCTTGACAATGATCGAGGCTAATGTTACTCCTTGATAAAAGTTCAATCCACGCGCCGCAAACTGGGCGATTAAATCATTTTCTGCCGCCACGAGTTCGAACTGATTGAGGGCTTTTTGAATCAACACTTCTAGTTTATCGCCATCGTAAATTCGATAAGTATCAGGGTAAATGTAACCTTCCAAACGACTAGCGATCGGTAGATCATCCGGCCGACCGGTGAACAAGATGCTATCATAAGTCGCCGCATACGCTGCGTCGATCTCGGTGTCGCTGTAACCATGTTTTTTCCAAGTCGTCCGCAACTGCTTCAACGTTAGACCAGGCGGGATCTGGATTTCGACTTCGTCAGCCTTGGCCTGGGTTAATTTTTCAGCAATTTCCGGTGTTGAATAACTCGGGCTCAGGAGATGCGTGCCGGCCTGGACCACGATTTTATTGAGACGGACGTAAATTTTGAAAGCTAGGGTGTTTTTAATAAAACCAGCTTTTTGCAGCGCGGTGGCGACTTGATCGGTGGTCGCACCTTTATCAACGATGAATTGGCGAGTTTTAGTGTCCTTCGTGTTGACTGGTTGCAACGAAGTTGTCCACCAAATCGTCACGATACCAGCACAAATGATCAGTAGACCCAGTAGCGACAGCATCGCATTGCGCACGCGGTGACGGCGACGAGTTTCACGACGAGCGGCTCTGGCTTCGGCCCGGCGAGCTTTCTTGGCCTGTTTCGGCGTTAATTCCGGACCCATCAAAACGGCAAAATTCATCTCGACAAAACTGCGAGCGATGTCAAAGGACGGCCGTCTACGTGGTTTCATCGCCCAGTTCCTTGTCGATGATTATTGAGAAAATCCTCCAAAATGATCGTGGCGGCTTCCATGTCCAGCGTGCCATCGCGGAGCATTTTTTCAGTAAAGTTTTTTTGGTCACGGAGATGTTTTTCCGCGATCACAGAAGTCAAACTTTCGTCCTGAAAAGTGATCTGGAGTTCCACCTCGGCGGCACCACTTTCACCACTATCGTCGAGAACGATGGCGGTGCTGTCGTTGATCGTTTTTTGAAGTTTTTTAGCGAAATTGCGCACTACTTGACTCTGTTTGGTTTCTTGGCCATCGCTGTTGCGCGGTAGACCGATGACTAAAACTTGAGCGGTTTTTTGATAAGCTTCGGTAAAGATCCGCAAATAAACGTCTGGATTATTGGGTAAAACCATCAGTGGAAAAGCCATCGAAAAACGCGAATTGCCGCTCGCTAGACCAATGTTTTTTTCGCCGACATCAATACCAATCGCATTAAATTCGTGATTTTGATCGCGAAATTTGATTTTTTCAACAACTGTTGCGCTGAAAATCCAGTCGACTCCCCCACCAAAATCACCGCTATTCATTAATCGCAAATTCCACCGTCAATTTATTTACCGCCGGTGCAGTATTCACCCAAAATGGCCAGAATTTCACCTTGACGCTGCTAACACCCGGGATGGCTTCGATATCCGCCACGACTTCGCCCGAACGTTTGCCGACAGCATCTTTCTTGATTTGATTTTCGTACTTGTCCAGGTCCAAACCGATCTGGGCTACCGTGTTAATCGTCACACTATAGCTGTTTTCGTTAGTCGTAAAACTTTTGAATTGAATTTTGTCTAGACCGTTATCGTAAATTTTTTGATTACCCAAATCGCCTAGCTGCACCTCGACCAGACTAGTCAGATCGGTTTTACTAATACCAATCAAAGTATAAGTAATCTCGATAGTCGCCGTCGCGCTACCACTAGAAATTCTCTCGTCGAGGGCGGGTTTGCTGCTAACTTCGCCGTAACTGGCCGCAAAACTGTCGCTCAGGATCATGACGTCATCACCCATTTGGGCTTTCAGTTCGTCTTTGATTTGGTCTTGATCACTTTTATTTTTTAATTTTTCGATCACCAGATCCAGGTCAGATTGCTGGACCACTGTCACGGTTTCTTGACTACCGCCAGTGAAATCATCCTTGGCCACCGCGTAAGCATTATTACCTTTGCCCGAAATTTGCAAACTAGTATTATCCACAAGATTGTAATTTTCACCGATGATATTCGCTGTGACTGTACCAGTCGTTGTGCAATAAGGTGTGCCGCCCAGCACCGTGATGCAACTAGCACTCGCTGAAACTGTCACTTCGTCATCGAGTTTGAATTGCAATCCACCAGATGTCAGAGTGGTGCCGGCTGCAATCGTCATCGGCGTAGCAGCTAATTTGACATAGATGACAATTTTTCCTTTGGCGAGTTCGCCGATATTTTTACTGCCGGTGGCCACGAAATCCATTGTTTCGGTTTTCTTGATCTGTTTGATGATTGGTTGGATGACGTTATTTTCGACGCTGGTGCCAGCATTCGGTTTCAAAGAAACAGTTGCGCTAACATTTTTGGTCGTCGTTTCAGCGGCGATGGTAATCGTGCCCCGTGGTGCAAAAATTATCGCCCAGACGAGAAAGATGATCAGCACTAGTCCGAGTGATCCAAAAATTAGGAGTTTCTTGCGAAAATCGTTAAAGTTTGGGACGCGTTTACTTTTAGGCGGTTTTTTCTTGGGTTGATGATCAGTCACACCATCAGCATCTGTGTCGTTCTTGATTTTATCATCAGTTTCGATAGCTGTGACGGCCGCCGAGATTTCCTTGTCTTCATGGTGGTTGGTCGATTTTTCAGCAACTCGCGCGAGATCACCGATGGCGATTTCTTCGCCGTTGATGATGTCGCTGTCCGAATCGTCCAGGTCGGGCATTTCGAGCAGTTCCGGTTGAGTCGTTAAATTACGCGCCACCGGGATGCGCAAACCAGCCGCCAACGCCATTAGCGCCGCGTCGGTGGTGATAATCGCGATTTTTTTGCGTCCGGATTTGGCCGCCCGCTGCAATAATTTCAGATTGACCACGCTTTGGAGAACACCGACTCGCTTGGGCGGAACGAGCGCCAAGACCGAACTGTCAGATTCTTTGATTTTTTCAATGATCGAAGTGATATCGTCCTCGGTGTCAACGTAAATCGTATCTCGACCGGCTAATTGGTCATCGCTAGGGAGATTATCTAATTTGATCGACTTTTTTTTCTCGCTCATATCCTTAGAATCCTATTCAATTTATCACGCAGACCACTTTCGGGTTCGCTACTATTCATTGTATCATACCCGACGCGCAGTAGTCCCAGCGCCGTAATCATTGTGTGATCAGTAATATCCCCAGTCGCATCCACCACTCCGATCACATCGGTTGGTTTAATATGTTGAACCGACGGCCGGCGGGTGAAGGGGAGTTCTTTGTACCAGTTGCTGGTTCTTAGAGTCTCGACTAGCGCCTCCAAAGACGCGCCGCCGCCACAGAGTAAAATCCGATTTGGCAGATGATCGATCGCGTCAAATTCACCGAGTGCCAGTTGCACACCGCTGATCCAAACACTGAGGGTTTTTTCGACCGATTCACCAAGCGTTTCGCGGACGGTTGGTTTAATTTTCGGATCATCAATATTCAGTTTCAATTTTTCCGCCGCGTTATAACTAACATCGAGATCGTTAGCAATCGTTTTAGTAAAAGATCGACCAGCCACCCCAAACATCCGCGTGCCTTCGACGCCGCCGTCGTTGATGACGGCGATATCGGTACTACCACCACCAACGTCGCAGAGAATTGCCGTAAAAGTCGAATTGACATCATTACCGAGGACTGCTCGGGCGACCGCGAACGGTTCGGCCGCGACGGCGACCAGTTCGAGATCGAGCTCGGTGGCAGTGCGTTCGAGTGCACCAATATGGACCATCGGTGCGAAAGCAGTGTAAATTTGAATCGCCACATCCTTACCCTGGAAACCGATCGGATTCGAGACTTTGTAACCATCGATATGAATACTGACAATCGCCGAATTGACGAGTTTGACTTCGACGTCGGCGTTGCCAGTTTCAAAGGCAATCTGTTTTTGCGCTTTGGTCGCGGCGCGTTCTTGGACTTTTTCAATAATCAATTCCATCTCGGCGGTGCTCAATTCGCGATCAGGTTGTGGTCGTTTGTAGCGAATCGTTGAGGTCAGTCCTTTGACAAATTCGCCAGCAATACCGATGACGACTTTTTTGGCTTCGATGCCGGCTTGTTCTTCGGCCTGAATGAGAGCTGCTTCGCAACTTTTAACCACACCAGTAATGTCGGCGATAGCACCACCGAACATATTACCGACCTCTTGGCGCGCCCGTCCAACACCGACAATTTCCAATTTATCGCTATTAATCCGCGCGATTAACGCTTTGGTGTATTCGGTGCCAATATCGAGTGCCACGATGTGGGGCACGTAGTCAGTTGATTTTTTGAAAATACTCATCTCGCATGATACTCCGTGCAGCTAATTATATAAAACTTTTGTGCTTATGTCCAATAATCGCGCCATCTATGGTTTTTGGTTTGCGAGATTTATCACAGTTTGATACAATTAATTGCGGTAAATATACCTGTGGTTCGGGGTTGTTAGCTCAGTTGGCTAGAGCGCTTCGTTTACACCGAAGAGGTCGGGAGTTCGAGCCTCTCACAACCCACCACAGTCTGAGGATTTTCAATTTTTCCGTCCAAGAGACGGTTTTTTATCTTTGACCCAAAAAATCATCTAAAAAACGGAACAAACTGGCGTTTGCGTTGTCCGGATAACAGAGAGAAATAGTGGTGGAAAATTGGAACGAACTGCTTATCAAACAATATTCTCACCCAAAATAATTTTGGGCATAGTGGTTAGACACCTTGTCCAGCGCTTGTAGAACTTTTCCAAACCAGGCTTACATAAATTGGCGTGGGCTTCTGCATCTACGCAGACCAAATAAAGCACATATGTAACTTTGCCGATTTGCCGAGTTAGCGGAATTGCCGGCTCGCCATTTTTGACAGCGTTGAAGTCCTTTTGCCTATGAGTGCGCTTGATATATTTGACCTCGACCACGCCCGGTTGGGTCATATAAAATGCGGCAACTTCTTTCATCAACTCCTCAATCTCGTCCTGCTTTTCTATTTTTGCTTCATATATACAAATCTCATTAAACATAAAAACTCCCTCTTATAAATATCCCTCAATGCTTGGCTGATAATTCCCAGCATTTTGGTCGATAAGCCATTGCTGGAATAGTTTGGCTTCTGGCGTTTTGAGCGAAAAACCAACTGCGATAATCGCTTGGGTAGTGTAAAAAGTTGTGCGATAAAGTTTGCCGTCGCTTGCTTTGTTTGTAAGTATAGAACTGACCAACTTTTTATTTAACTTGCCGACTGAAAACAGTTTCAGCAAATGGCGAGTTATGGTGGGTCGCCCGACTCCGTAAAGCCTGGCAATCTCTTTTGTTGTCATTAAAAGGTCTGTGCCGACTTTTACAAGTACAATTTCAGAGCCACCGGAACTCTTATAAATGGTCTGAGTCGCTTCGCTGACTAAACGGATTTCATCGCTCATAGATATTTGCTCGCTTCCTTAATAGATAATTTGTCCAATTTGCCATTATATTTTTTGAGAAAATCCTTAACCCAAGTCGGATTGACTTTTGAATAATCTCTCAAACTCCAACCAATCGCTTTGTTTATGAAAAACTCACTACTACCAAAATTATTTACCATAATTTTTTCCAATAATTCAGCGTTGGTTTTACCCTTGTATTTCTGTTGAAAATTGATTGCCACTCGTCTGACCCAAAAATCGCTGTCTTTTGACCACGAAATCATCTCTTGTTCAAGTTCTGGGTTTTTTGCAACTATCTCACCAACATATTCGTCAATCGTATCAACTGTTTCCCACCAAGATTTTGTCGTGATGAGTTTTTTCAGTTTCTCTAAATCGTCTTTGGCTAACTTTTTGGCTTTTGTCCCCAGATAATCCAGTGCGATATATTGTGCTTCGCGATAATCTTTTTTCCAACAGGTATCAACAAAATCCCAATCGATATCGTTGCTCTTTTTTAGTTCTGACAAGAACATTTTTTCCAATTCTTTTAGTTTAGGTTTTGGGATGCCCAGGAAAGGAAACTTGTTCTGCATATAAGCTGACATTTTCTCGCCCTGCTTGTCGTCTCCCAATTTTTCTAACTCAACAAAAACTTTGTCATACCACATAATAATTTGCCCTTTATGGTTATTTCCAGCGTTTTAGCGTGGGGAACAATTCTTTTGCCCAAGCGACTGCTTGCTCGGCAGTCATGCCTGCTTGATCGGCAAATTGAGCAGACTGCTCGATTGCGCCTTCAAGTGTTAGGTCTGGCTGTGTGAATTTGCCTTCTTTGTAGCAGTAAATACAATAATCGCCGTTTAGTGAGCCGTCGGCTTCCGTGCCACGCACCTTATCGCTATCAAGTGGCATTCCGCAACTTTGACAAACCTTTTCCATAAGAATTCCTTTCGTTATTTTTAACACTTCCATTATAGCACGCTTTTCTTGCAATCAAAAGCAGTTCGTTCCAATTTTCCGCCACTATTTCTCTCTGTTATTCAGATAGCTTGAAACGCCAGTTTGTTCCGTTTTTTAGATGGTTTTCCAAAGTCGGGGGCAAAAAATCATCTTTGTTGGCTGTTGTTCCGGCGGGTCGGGTCGGGTGAGAACTGCCTGTGGCAGTTCGCAAGGGAATCTTTCAGATTTTCGGCTACGCCGAAAGTATGAAAGTTCCGGGCCCGCGGAACGTGGGCGACCCGCCGGAAAGCCCTTCGGGCTTTAATTTTCAGATTTTTCGGATTTTATAGTAAAATCTGGGACAGATTTTACTGCCTTGTTCGGAAAAACCAAAACTTCGTTTCGTTTTTCTCTCACTTCGTTGTAAAATAGGTTCTAGCCATTTCAAAAAGTGGCACCAGGGGGTATTAGCTCATTTGGCTAGAGCGCTTCGCTGGCAGCGAAGAGGTGGCCGGTTCGAATCCGGCATACTCCACCAAGGGTTTGTAGCTCAGTTGGCTAGAGCGCACGATTCACATTCGTGAGGTCGCAGGTTCAAGCCCTGCCAGACCCACCAGTGTATTTTCTTTATATTTGCGCCCGTGGCGGCGAGTGGTAACACTCCGAGGAGAATCGTAGACGCTTAGCGCGTCGGCGAGAGCCCAGTCGTGGCGTAGAGCTCACTGGTTAAAATCATGCGCCCGTGGCGGAATTGGTAGACGCGCTACCTTGAGGTGGTAGTGGGAGTAATCCTGTGTAAGTTCAAGTCTTATCGGGCGCACCAGAACCTGGCTGTAATACTGCTTTGACGCGGCGCATGCCGGCCGCAATCGCTTCTTCCTTGATAATTTTGAACTTTTGATCACCTTCGGCCAAAATGCTAGTATGCTCAACGTGTGGACCGCCGCAAATTTCAAGCGAGGCGATGTGGCCATCCTCGCCCATCTGGTAAACTTTGACGGTTTCACCATAACGCTCACCAAACGGTCCAATCGCGCCCATATCGAGTGCTTCCTGGGTTGGATATTCACGAAAACTAACTGGCAGATCTGCGGCGATCCAACCGTTGACTAGATTTTCAGCCCGGGTAATTTCCTCTGGCGTCATTTTGTGATCCAAATTAAAGTCAAAACGCAGTCGTTCTTCGGTGATATTGCTACCATGTTGATGCAATTGATCACCAAAGATTTCCCGCAACGCTGATTGTAACAGATGTGTTGCCGTGTGGTATTTTTTGTGTTGCATGGTATGACCGCCCAAACCACCCTTGAAAACGCCTTTGGTCGCGGTCTGGGAACGCGCTCGCTGTTCGGACATTTTTGCATCGAATCGTTCGCGCCAATCGTCCGGTACGGTGATACCGCGCTGCAGGGCCTCTTCGATTGACAGCTCGATTGGAAAACCATAAGTGTCGTAAAGGGTAAAAACCTCTTCGCCGGTCAAACCATCATTAGCCACTTTTTGAAATTCTTTCAAGCCTTTGCGCAAAGTTTGGCGAAAGGATTTTTCTTCTTTTGCAAGAATGGTGATCGTGGCTTGGCCAGCGGCGGCGATTTCGGGGAAATCTTTGGCGTAGATTTTAACGATCGTCGGCACGATTGCCGGCAAGAAATTCTGTTCTAGCCCGAGATCAAAAGCAAAGCGCACCGCTCGACGAATGAGACGCCGCATGACATAACCCTGTTCCTTGTTCGAAGGAATAACACCGTCAACCGCTAGGAAAACCGCGGCTCGCAAATGATCGGCGATGACCCGCATGGCTGTCATATTAGCGTCGTATTTTTTCCCAGACAACATTTCGAGTTGGTCGATGATCGATCGGATTAATGAAATTTTAAAGACATCGGGATCGTTAATGGCCGCCGCAGCGATCCGTTCCAAACCCGAGCCGTGATCAACATTTGGTTTGGCTAACGGTTCAAATTGACCTTCTCCAACTTTTTTATACGCCATAAAAACGTTATTGCCAATTTCCATAAACCGTCCACAATCGCAGTTCGGGTGACAATGTTCGCCAAAACTTGGATCGTGTGGTATGCCAAAATCGTAAAACATCTCTGTATCGGGACCGCATGGATCACCAATCGGTGTATTTTCAGGATCACCCCCACGACTCCACCAATTTTTACTACCATCGTAATAAAAAATCCGCTCACTCGTTTTCATACCGCGAGTGTAACCATCCGTTTCTGAACCGATATCGGCGATTTGGGCATCGATACCGACGGTTTTAAATAAATCCTGCCACAGCCGGGCGGCCTCGGTGTCCTTGGGAATTTTGTATTCTGGCGCACCAATAAAACAAGTCATATACAGTTTTTTCGGATCAAGTCCAACCACCTCTGTGAGAAATTCAAACATCCACGGGATTTGCTCTTCTTTAAAAAAGTCACCGAGCGACCAATTACCGAGCATTTCAAAAAAAGTCGTGTGACGATTATCGCCGACTTCGTCGATATCCTGGGCGCGCAAACAGGTTTGACTATTAGCGATCCGTTGGCCATCGGGATGTGAATCACCGAGCAGATAAGGAATCATTGGTTGCATACCCGAACCGGTGAACAACGTCGTTGGGTCACCCTCGGGGACGAGTTTCGCCCGCGGCACTACCACATGACCGCGCGCCGTAAAAAAATCCAAGTAAGCTTGTCGAATTTCCTCTGCTGTCATGTTCTAAATTATATCACAGGTCAAGCTCGTTTGTCAGCTTCGTCACGACGTGCCTGTCGCCAGACGACCAACCAGAGCGCAATCAGCCAGGCGATTACTACCGCCGCTAAAACTAGCAGATCATATAGCGTGATAATATGTTTACCCAAGCGGAACAGGCCAGTATTCGGCACGCCTGGTGTGCCATCACTGAGATAGCGAAAACCATTTTCCTTGGTGTCCGAACCGTAACCTGACGAAATCACAGTCACGTTCACATAGCCAGCCACGCTAGGTGGCGTCACGCAGGTAATCTCACTCGGACTGATGTGAGTGATTGGTTCGCACTTCAGGCCGCCGCCGAGCGCGACTTCGATAACACTGTCGAGATCACTACCAGTAATCGTTAAGAGTGTGCCACCACCGACCGGTCCGGTCAGCGGACTAATATCGATAATTTTCGGTGGATTAAGAAGACCACTCGGATCAATCTTGACAGAGACATTCACATCGTTACCAACCCCATAAGTCGTGGTCCGAGGACTAACCACTACGTGATATAAAACAAACGCTAGCATCGACGCCAACGTTAAAATGACCGCCAGCAACACCTTGCTCATCGTTCCGCTGTAACGAATTTTTTCCATACTTTTTCCTTTTTGTGTAAGAATACGGATTTATTATACAAGACGCTCCCGCCGGCTGTCAAGCGTTATTTTCTGCGCTGGGCGAGACGCAGTTGTTTTGATTGTTTTTTCCGACGTAACCGGCGGCGCCAGATCCGGATAATTACCAAGATTAACCCGAGCAACAGCATCCCTAAAACCACGATGGCCCAGATTGGCATCAGGATAACGATTGTTTCTTGGTTATATTGAACTTGACCAAAGAAAGATATTCTGTGTTGGATTTTAAAAATGCCAAAGGTTGGCGCATCGTCCCAAGTCATTTTGACTTCGCGTGTCGTACCCGGCATGATCCGCGAAGTTGCGCTGTCCTTGAACAATTCACGCCCAGATAGCGAGCGAACAACATATTCGTATTGACTATAAAAATTAACGTTACCAGTGTTTTCTATCTGGGCTATGGAATCGATAGGTGGCGTCGAATACCAGCGTCGCTGATCGATCGATTTGACTGTACCGCCAGTCCGCGTTTCACCGGCGATTTCGGCATAGATTTTCATACCGACACGAGCGTCGGTTTTGATACTCATCGATGCATTCGCGGCTTCGCGACTCACTACCGCGAATAAAACGGCGTATTGATCACCGGCCGGCGCATCTTTGGGGACGGTGATATGATAGGTGACATCTTGTTTTTCTTGGGGCTTGAGATCATAGAAATTCGTTTCGTCAAACTTGATCCAATCAGCAATCTGGTTATAAATCAACTCATCATCAAAAGTTGTTTCATAGGTTAGATCGGTGACGAAAAAACCGTTGGCGGTAATATGAAAATCAAAAGTGTCACTACCCATATTGGTGACGCTAAATTTGCCGTCATAGGTTTCTTCTGGCGCCAGCGACAGGCTGGTTTCTATCGGTGTCACGTCAACTTGCACGCGGGGGGCGGCAGCGGTTGCATTATCTCCCGTCCGCATCAGTAGCAGTCCGCCGACGAGTAGCGCGACAGTGACAATCGACAGACAAAATTTTCTCATGACGTTTATCGCCCACCAGTGGTGTTAAAGGCGGCTTGATGACGACCCTTGATTTTCAAAACTAGCGCCCAAATGAGCAAAATCGCCATGATGCTAAAAATCACCACGATGTAAATCGGCAAAACGATCACCAATTTTTTGGAATTAAATTGTTCTTGGCCAAAAAATTCCACCGTATTAGTCACCCAGAAAATACCAAAGGATGGCGTGCCCTCCCATGTGACCTCAGTTCTCCGACAAGTATCCGGCAAAACGTCAACCTCTTGGCTGCCGGTATATTTTTCTTTGCCACCCAGAGTTGTAATCTCGATTCGATGTTCACCAACAAAATAAGTATTCCCACTATTGCGAATCTTACCCGTGGCGATAATTGGTGGTTCCCAGAACCAAGTTTTTTGCTTGAGCGATTCGACTTTGCCAGATTCGATATTTTCCCCACCAAGATTCGCAAAAAACTTATAACCGATGCGTCGTTCAACACCGATCGCCGCCCCAGCTTGGGTATCAAAATTGCCTGATTCTGCAAAAATGACGACGTATTGACCGCCGGCCGGCGCGTCTTTGGGCACATCAACATGGAAGGTGACCACCTGAGTTTGATCAGGTTGAATATCATAATAGTTATTTTGATCAAAATTAATCCAGCGCGTCATAATATTAAAATCGCCACTTTCTTCATATTGATCAACACAATCAGCCCCAACCGCAAATGGTTTGACATAAACTCTGAAATCAAAAGGTTCCGAACCAGAATTAATAATCTTGAACGAACCATCAAAGCGCTGACCAGGTTCTAAATCCGCGTAATCTTTGGCGGGCGACAGAGTCATACTATTAGCCGGTTTTGGAACGTCCTCAGCCTGTGTCGTTTGCGGCAAAGCCAGCACCGCTACTAAACCGATCACCATCAAACCCACTATCGCGCCAATTTTCCCCAGCCTGCCAAACATTTTCCCTCCTTTTATTTGTCTAACAAAGATTTTATGCTAAAACGCTAAAAATTGCAAGGTAAAATTCAAAAAACCGCCCCAGAAGAGGCGGTTTGATTGTACGTACTAATCGCGACTATGATTTCGCAACTAACGTAAAGGTTACTGTGTCCGTATACGTACCCGGAAGCGTGGCTGCCGAGATTGACGTTGAGAACGCGTAGTTGTATTCGTCACCCGCTGAATCAGCTACCCCTGCAGCATCGTGCAAAGTGATCGGCGTAGCCGGAGCCGCGGCTGGCATAGCTAGCCTAGAGCCCAGTGTCCCGACGTTTGGCGTAGTAGACACTCTGACTGCCCAACCTTCACCAGTCAACCCAACACCGTGACCATGAGTCGCGTTGGTGGGGATGTTATTAGCACCACTGACCAAGTTAGTATTAGCATCCTTGTCAGCTAGTGTCAAAGTATAACCCGCCGCCAAGTTGCTAAAGACTGTCACCGTACCAGGGCCATCACCGGGCGTACTGCTCGTTGTATCTTCTGATGCTGGACCGGTTGAGTCGGTAGCGTTACTAGCCGCGCCAAAGTCGTGGAAGTAGTTAGTGGTTGCTGTACCACCATCTAGGCCATCGCTGATCGTCAGCCCACCATCAACGTCGACCGTTACCGTGACGTCGTCCGTCAACGCCGCGTAGCTGGCCATTGGTAGCGCCGCCATACCGACGATCCCAAAAGCAGCAGCCACCGCCACAATTTTTGTTATTTTGCTCATTCCTATATCTCCTTTTGTTTTATTATTAGATACGTGGTCAATTATAGGTAATGCTTAAATTCATGTCAAGCATTTTAAAAAAGTTTTCCACATTTTCATTTAACAATCCCGCCGCCGAGGACAATTTGGTCGTCATAAATCACGATTGATTGGCCGGGCGCGATCGCCCGTTCCGGTTCCGCCAATTTGATTATCAGCTCCGTTTTTGCAGGACCGGGTCTTGCAGGGTCTGACCCTGCAAGGGGTTTCATAGGTGTAGCGTCGATTAGTGGCGCGCGATGCCGCACCCGGATTTGATACTCTCCCTTTGCAGGACCTGGTCCTGCAAAGGGATTGCTGCCGCCGATCCAATGCACATCCGTTAATTCGATTGTATTGCGCCAGAATTCATGCGAATTGAGATTAGTACTAACATAAACTTCGTTTTTTTTCATATCTTTACCAACAACATAATATGGCAGACCACCGCCAACGCTCAGTCCGTGACGCTGACCAAAGGTATAAAAAATCGCCCCATCGTGTTGTCCGATAATTTTACCGGTGTCCTGATCAATAATTTTGCCCGGCGCGGTTTCGACAAATTGTGACAGGAAATCGCGAATCCCGACCGAACCAACGAAACAAATACCTTGGCTGTCTTTTTTGCGGGCGGTAATTAATCCACGTTTCGCCGCTTCCTGACGTACCTGAGTTTTGGTCAAATGCCCAATCGGAAATAAAGTTTTTTCTAACGCTTCATTCGTTATACGATAGAGAAAATAAGTTTGATCTTTACTGGCGTCAATTGCACGTAACAGGCGAGCGGAGGCGAAACTTTTTTCCAAAGACTTTTTACCTTCGGAATCAGAAACGTCTATTCCTGACGTGCCCGACAGGTTCGTCTCGTTTCGAGACGGTTCTGTCGGCGCACCAGTGTATGACGTTTCTGAAACCGATGGGTCTTTGGAAAAAACCGTTTCGCCGGAAGCGGTAGATTCCGGATCAAGTCCGGAATGACAACTTTGGATTTGCGCATAATGCCCCGTCGCGATCATATCTGCCCCGTCGTCTAGCGCTGCGTTCAGAAACAATCCGAACTTGATTTCTTGGTTACACATGATATCTGGATTCGGCGTTCGCCCGGCCTGGTACTCACGGATCATATAATCCACCACCAAATGTTTATATTCCTTTTGAAAATCAAAAACTTTGAAAGGAATTCCGAGCTGCACGGCCACGCGTTTAGCATCGGCCAAATCCTCGGCCCACGGACATTTCATTCCGGGTAAATCGGTCGTCCAGTTCTTCATATAAACACCCGTGACATCGTAACCAGCCTCGACCAATAGCGCCGCGCTAAGCGAAGAATCCACCCCGCCACTCATACCCACAAAAACTTTTTTCATGTCGTCGTTTATTATATCATTTAGTTACACTTTGCAGGACCTGGTCCTGCAAGATACTATTCCGCAAATTGCGAATTGTAGAGTTGGGCATAAAAACCGTCCGCCGCCAGCAGCGACCGGTGCGTGCCTTGTTCGATGATATTACCGTCTTTCATCACTAGAATTAGGTCGGAATTAATAATCGTTGACAAACGATGAGCAATGACAAAGGAGGTCCGACCTTTCATCAATTTTTCCATGGCTTGTTGAATCAACATTTCGGTGCGCGTATCGACCGACGAAGTTGCTTCGTCTAGAATCATCATTGGTGCGTCCGCGACCATCGCTCGGGCAATGGTCAAGAGTTGTCGTTCACCCATGCTAATATTTTCACTATCTTCGTCAATTTTCGTTTGATAGCTGTGTGGTAAAGATTTCACAAAATGATCGACATGCGCCGCAATTGCCGCCTGTTTGATTTCATCATCACTAGCATCGAGTTTACCGTAGCGCAGATTTTCCTCGATCGTGCTGCTGATCAACCAAGTGTCCTGGAGCACCATACCAAACAACTGACGCACGGCTGAACGTTTCATTTTCCGCGTATCGACGCCATCGATCAAAATTTGTCCCGAATCGATATCGTAAAAACGCATCAGTAGATTAATAATCGTCGTTTTGCCCGCGCCGGTCGGACCGACAATCGCGACTTTTTGGCCGGGTTTGATATGTGCCGAAAAACCTTTGATGATTTTTTCGCCCGGTTCATAACTAAAGTTGATATTTTTAAATTCAATTTCACCCTTAATTTTGGTCAAGGTGATAGCGTCAACCGCGTCAGGCACTTCGTCTGGTTCGTCGAGGAATTCAAAGACTCGCTCGGCCGCGGCGGCGGCAGATTGGAGAAGGTTAGCGATTTGTCCAATTTGGGTGATTGGTTGTTGCATTTGATTGACGTATTGAAAGAAAGCTTGAATGTCGCCGATACTTAGTCGACCATTGAGCGCTAACCAACCACCCAGCACGGCCGTTGCGACGTAACCAAGATTACTAATAAAGTGCATCAGCGGCATCATCAGCCCCGACATAAACTGTGATCGCCAAGCGCTCGCATACAATTGTTGATTGATTAAACTAAACTGTTGTTCGATGCGTTCTTCGGCGGAGAAAGCTTTGATGATAGTGTGTCCAGCATAGTTTTCTTCGATATGACCGCTCAGTTCGCCCAAGTGATTTTGGACACCCGAGAAATATTTCTGACTTCGTTTGGTGACAAAACCGACCGTTAGCGCACTGACGGTAATCACCCCAATCGCCACCAGCGCCAGCAGCCAACTAATCAAAATCATCATCGCCATCACGCCGATAATCATAATCACCGCCGAAATCGCCTGGCCCGCCGCCTGGTTCATCGTTTGACCAATCGTATCAACATCGTTGGTCACGCGACTGAGCGTCTGGCCGTATTGCAATCTATCGAAATAGCTAATCGGCAGACGATTAATTTTTTCACTGAGGGTCCGGCGCAGTTCGCGGACGACTTTTTGGGTTACGCCAGTCATCAGCCAGCCGCTAATGTAGTTGGCAGCTGCGGCGATCAAGAATAAAATAATTAACGTCATGCCGATCGCGGCCAATTTATCAAAGTGAAATTCTGGCCGGCGGCTGAGATCGAGATTTTCGATTAATTCGCGCTGGGCTGATGGGACTTTGTCGAACATTTCGTCAAAGTTCGCTGGTCGAGATTCCGCCATCTTCTGCACAGTTTCTGGCGACAAACGTCCGTTTTCCCTCAGATTTTTCATCAGTTCTGGTAAATCTTTGATCGTCGTGCCGACTGGCAATTCGACACCATCTGGTAGATTTTCCCAGACTGTGTCATAGGTCCGCACCGAAATAAAATCATCGACGATTTGATTGGTCATATTACCCAAAATTTTCGGACCGATAATTGCTAACCCGGTCGCCAGAATCGTTAGCAGGACGACCGCCGCCACACCAATGCGGTGTGGTTTGAGGGTTTTCAAAAGTCTGCCCATCGACTTTTTAAAATCTTTCGGTTTTTCAACGGTCATCGCTACTGGACCACCGCCCATCGGACCACGATTTGGTTGACGTCGCACGGGAGGATTTTCAGCCATTTTGCACTCCCGCCTGTTTTAGTTCCGCTACTAGTTCATCGCTCGATAGTTGTGAAGCGGTGATTTCTCGATAAATTTGGCAATTTTTGAGGAGATCTAGGTGCTGACCAATACCAGCGATTTCTCCGTTATTAAGAACTATAATTTGATCAGCATTTTTAATCGTACTAACGCGTTGAGCAACAATCAATATTGCCTGGGTCTTGGCCGATTTTTTAAGCGCCATGCGTAAATTGCGATCCGTTCGAAAATCGAGCGCCGAAAAACTATCGTCAAAAATCAAGATTTCAGGATTTTTAGCCAGCGCGCGAGCGATCGCTAATCGCTGCTTTTGCCCACCACTAACGTTACTGCCACCCTGGGCGATATGATTTTTAAACTGGCCCGGCAGGTGATTGATAAACTCGCTAGCTTGCGCTACATCCGCCGCCGTCTGAATCGTTTGATCATTTAGTTCCTGACCAAAAGCAATATTTTCCGCCACCGTACCGCTAAACAACACGCCTTTTTGGGGCACATAACCGATGCGTTTAGTCAAGTTCTCCGCACTCATTTTCCGCACATCAACTCCATCTACCAAAACCGCACCACTCGTCACGTCGTAAAAACGTAAAATCAAATTGATCAGCGTACTTTTGCCGCTGCCAGTCGAACCGATAATCGCTGTCGTTTGGCCCGGCCGTGCGGTAAAAGAAATATTTTTGAGCACCGGATTTTCAGCGTCATTGTAGGCAAAACTGACTTTCTTGAACTCCACCAAACCTGTGCCCTGGGGGTTTGGTTCGATGGGTTTCCTGGGTGGTCGAATCGAATTTTTGACTTTTAAAACTTTGCCAATGCGTCCCCACGACACCGTCGCCCGCGGAATCATAATAAAAGCCATCGCCAGGAACATAAAGCTCATCATTACTTGCATCGCGTATTGCATAAAGGCCATTAAATTACCGATTTCGATTGCGCCAGTTTCAATATAGCCCGCACCAATCCAAATCACTAGCAGTGTTGTGAAATTCATCAGCAATCCAACGATCGGAAAAATTATCACCATGATGCGACTAACGAACAGGTTGACGCGCGTTAATTGTTGGTTCGCATCGTTGAATTTGTCGCGTTCGTACTTTTCATTATTAAAAGCTCGCACTACCCGAAGCCCAGTCAGATTTTCGCGGGTTACCCTGCTCAGTTTATCGATCAATGTTTGGAGCAAACGGAATTTTGGCAAAGCAAAAGTAAACACAGTCACGATCAGGCTGACCAACACTCCGACCGCCATAGCGATAATCCAAGTCAGCGACGGTGCTGTTTGGAGAGCTTTTAAAATCGCGCCGATGCCCATGATCGGCGCCTGACAGCTCATCCGTAGCACCAAGGTCGTCGTCAACTGCACCTGGAAAACGTCGTTGGTCGTTCGGGTCAGTAGCGAACTAGTCGAGAAATTATTGATTTCAGTAATCGAAAAACTCATGACTTTGGCAAAAACATCGTTGCGGATGCGGGCGGCCAGACCAGCACCGATGCGCGCCGCCAAGAAACCCGCCACTACCATTCCCACGCCGCCGATCAGCGCCACGCCGAGCATGCCTAGACCAGTTTGGATAATATAATCTTGATCACCACCAACGATACCGTGATTGACAATCTGGCTCATCATGTCCGGCAGCTGCAGCGAGCTCCAAACCTGGGTCGTCAACCCGCCAAAGAGGACGATCACTTGCCACCAATAGTACCTCAGGTACTTTAAGTATCGGATCATTTAGATGTTGCTTTCGGTCCGCTTTGCATGTCTAACATGTTACACAAGCTATACGAATCCATCAAGTACTTTTGCAAGTTTCGAATATAATCAAGGAGCACTGAATTCGCCATCCAAGGACGCACATTCTTGTTCAAAAGCTTTTTTAACCGTGTCGTAATCGTTGCCACCATAGAGTTTATCAAGGCTGATTTTGTCGCCGGTTTTGTCGGTCATCGTGATGCGCATGGCATTATCAGAGATAATTTCACCTGCAAAATCAAAATTCAAGGCTGCAAATTGCGTCTTGATGGCGTTGATTCCAGCTGTTAATACCTCTTCGGTAACTTTTTGGCCACCAACAAATTGGTATTCGTAATCAATGACGAATTTGCTGGCAACATCCTGGTCATTAAAATATGCTTGCATAATCATATTAAAGGCCACTGGATTAGTCGGACTGACATCTATCATTGATTTACAGGCCAGGAGTTTCTCCTCGCCCACTACCACCGGCGGTTCGGGTTCTGGCTCGGGCTCTGGTTCGGGATTAGTCATCGGTGGATTGTTGTTGGGAGGAGTGGTTTCCTCTTTGTTCGATAGCAGCACCACGGCCAGCACAATGCCAATCGTGGCTAACAGCACGACGACGATACTAATGATGATGATTAGCAACTTTTTGTTCGATTGGGGTGTTGGCGGCAAGGACTCTGACGGTACTTCCGGCAGGCTCGCCATCCCGGGCATCTCCGGTCCGGTGATGATTGGCGCTGACGGCTGCTCGATCGGGGTTGGCATGATTGGTTCGCTGGGTGGTGGTGTCACATCCATCGCTGGTGGTTGATTCGTCGGTTCGACTGAATCGAATGGGTTAGGTTGATTAGTTGGTTCATTTGGGTCCACGTTCGTCTCCTTATTTATTCCTTATATGCTTACTATTCTATTATTGACCACGTCAAAAGTCAACTTCTTTTTCCAGCGGTGCAAAAGTCATATCAAGTTTTTTAAGCTGACCGACGCCAAAGTCGATAGTGGCCATTTGACCATCAATGCTTTTGACTGTGCCGATACCGAAGAATTGATGTCGAACCCGATCGCCGATGGTTAGTTCGATCTCGTCGGGGATGAAACGGGGTTCTTGGCTTGCCGAAACGGTTTTTCCAGAAGACCCATCGGTTCGAAAAACGTCATACGCTGGACGGCCGGCAGAACCGTCCTTACGGACGAACCTGTCGGCGTCGTCAGGAATATACGTTTTTCGTTCCGAAGGTGAAAAGTCTTCTGAAAAAAGTTTCGGCGCGCCCAAGCTGTCATTGACTGTTTCGCCGAAAGCAAACTCGCTATCAATATCGCCCAAAAACCGCGATGGCGGGTTGTATTGACGCCTGCCGTAGAGCGATCGGCTGGTCGCAAAAACCAAAATCAATTCCTCGCGCGCTCGCGTCATGCCAACGTAGGCGAGGCGGCGTTCTTCTTCCATTGCCGTCGGTTCGTATTCAGCGCGCGTTCCGGGAAAAATTCCCTCTTCCATGCCGACCATCAAGACCACGGGGAATTCCAAACCTTTGGCGGCGTGCAGGGTCATCAGCGTCACCGCCTTGTCCGCCGTTTGATCGGCCGACGAAACTAGGGCGACTTCTTCTAAAAATTCCGGTAGATCAGCAAAAGTTCCCGCCACACCAACCAACTCGGCCACGTTTTCGAGTCGCGATTCGCTCGACGGGGTGCCATCATCGAGATAGGCGCGGTAATCAAAGATTTGGATAATTTTCTCGAGCAGTTCGGTGGGCGAAATAGTTTCAATGAGCTGGGATAATTTATAGAGATTATCACCCAATTCCTTAAAAGATTTTCGGGCGCGCGGCGTTAGCTCGTCGCAGCTGTCGATGTTAATTAGCGCATCGATAATCGACGTTCCGCGTCGTCCTTGCCACAGCAAAAACCGTCCGACCGAAGTTTCACCTAAACCCCGCCTAGGTACATTAACGATTCTCTCGAAACTGGCGCGATCAAATGGTTGGTAGAGTAGCCTGAGGTAAGCCATCAAATCTTTGATCTCGGCGCGATCGTAAAAACGCACACCGCCAACAATTTTGTACGGCAGACCGTATTTCAAAAAGATTTCCTCAATCGCGCGACTTTGGGCATTCGTTCGATAAAGGATCGCGAATTCGTCCGCCTGACGGGCGCCGAGTTGCATTTCGGTGGCGATTTTCTGGGCGATGATTTCGGCTTCGTGAAGCTCGCTCGAACTCGGGACGATCTGCACTGGCGAACCGCCCTTTTTATCCGTCCACAATTTTTTATCAGTCCGCCTCGTATTCTTGACTATAACATTATGCGCCGCGTTCAAAATCGCCTCGGTACTACGATAATTTTGCTCTAATTTAACAATTTTGGTGCCGGAAAAATCGCGTTCGAAATTCAAAATATTAGTAAAGTCCGCCCCGCGCCAGGAATAAATTGATTGCCAATCGTCACCGACCGCACAAATGTTTCGTTGCTTATTGAGTAGAAGTTTAACAATCTGGTATTGTGCCTTATTGGTGTCCTGGTATTCGTCGATCAAAATATGTTTGAATTTATTGCTAAGTTCGTTGCGCACTTCTTTAACTTTTTTGAGAAGTTTGACCGTTTCAAGCAGCAAGTCATCAAAATCTAAACTTTTCGCGTCTTTTCGCAGTCGTTCATAACGCGGATAAACGTCGGCGGCAACTTTTTGCGCTGGCAGTTTGGCGATCGCAGCATAATCATTCGGACTCAGGCAATCATTCTTGGCAGTCGAAATTAGACTAGCAATCGAACGTGGATTAAACTGTTTATCGGTGATATTTAGAGCTTGCATGGCTTTTTTGATTAAACTCAATCGATCAGTTTCATCGAGAATAACAAAGTTGCGCGGAATTTCGATATTTTCGCCGTATCGTCGTAAAATTCGCACCGCGATCGAGTGAAAAGTTCCCATCCAAGGCATGAAACTGCGCGGCGGCACGTCCGAGACGAAACCAGCCGGGGCCAACCCGGCCGAGTTCTTTTCTGAATCCTCTCCACGAAAATGCGTCAATGGAGCCGCCGGAGCGACAGGGTCCCCCGAAGATGGGGATGTCGCGCCGCGCGGATCGCTTGACGCATTACGGGATGAAGAAAAGAACTCGGCCGGGTTGGCCCTACCTTGCAATAATCGCCACAACCGTTCGCGCATTTCGTTCGCTGCTTTGTTGGTAAAAGTCACCGCTAAAATTTCCGACGGTTTCGCTCGACCAGTCGCAATCAAATAGGCGATTCGGTGAGTTAAAACTTTGGTTTTGCCCGAACCGGCACCCGCCAAAATGAGCAAGGGTCCATCACCAAATTCGACCGCCTCGCGTTGCGGTGGATTTAAACCCTCCAAAATCTGCCCCAGATCAGATGAATTCACGAGTCTATTGTATCACGATCAAGCTGTTACTGCCCCAGTATCAGATAGGCTGCCACGCCCGCACCGATGCCGACGACGGTGATGACGATAAAGATCAACACCCAAATCCAGGCCGACAAATGTTTTTTAGCTGGTGCTAGATCGATCGCTTCGCTAACGTGGGCAAATGGTGGGGTTGGTTCGATGGTTGGCGCAACCGTTGATGTTTCATATTGTGGGACAATCATCGTGCTTTCGATGGTGATCGGTGGGGCGACACTCGGTTCGGGCTCGGGCAGAGTTTCCTGGGCGATAGTTTCAACCGGCGATTCAGCCGGTTCCGCGGGCGTCGGTTCTGATTCGGCGACAATTGGTTGATTTTCTGCGTCAGATGATATACCAAACAGTTGCCGGGTGTTATCCGCCGAGCTACCTAGAGGACGTTTTTCGACTTCGATATCCCGTAGAAACGGCGATTCGTAGGCGTCATCATCATCAATTTCTGGAGTTTCAGGAGTTTCAGGGATTTTAGGAGGTTCAAGAGATGTTGAATCCTGGAGAGCGTCAACATCAACTAAAACCTTTTCATTCGGTTCTGGCGCTGGCGTTTCACTTGGTTTTTGATTGACACGATTTTCTTTGTCGACGACCTTGACATCGCTTGACGGATCAATCAAGTCCATATATTGACCACTAGTTTTATTCATCTTTGTCGGCCTCGCTTTTCGCAATTTCGCTGGCGATTTCGACGATGCCCGCGAATTCTGGTGCAATGAGTGATTTACCACCGACTAGCGCGCCGTCGATACCGTCAACGCTGAGATAGGTCCTGGCGTTGTCTTTGTCGACACTGCCGCCATAGAGCACGGCGATGTTTTTGCCAGCTTCGCGACCGAACATGTGGGCGACCTGGGCGCGAATGATTTTGACAGCAGCTTCGATATCTTGCGGTTCTGGCAGAATTGGTTTATCGCTAGTGCTAATTGCCCAAACAGGTTCATAAGCGATCAAAACTTCGTCGATTTGATCAGCGCCGACGTTGAGTAAACCGCTGACCAATTGATCACCGATGATATGTTCGACATCGCCGTCGCTTCGTTCCGTAGCCGTTTCGCCGATACAGAGCACGGGGACTAGGCCGTTGCGCAAAACTGCCTGGACTTTAAAGCGGATTTCGCGATCGTCTTCGTCAAAAACGTGACGTCGTTCGGAATGCCCAACTAGAACATATTGCGCCAAACCACGCAGTTGTGTCGCTGAAATTTCACCAGTAAAAGCGCCGGAATCGCGCCAATAACAATCCTGAGCACCGAGTTTCATCTGGCGATAGTTAATCTGTAAACTCAGCGGTTGCAGAGCGATAAAGGATGGGCAGATCACCACTTCGACGTTACGTTTGGTCGGAACCGTCTGCGCTAGTTTGGCCACAAACAGCGACGCTTCGTGCACATTTAGGTGCATCTTCCAATTGCCAATGATGAATTTCTTCATAGCCCCTCCCCTCTCGATTTCTCATGCATTATTTTAGCACAAGCAAAATTTTCATGCAATCAAAGGTTGGTTCGTCGTCGCAGTACGGCGATGCCAGGCAAAGTACCGTCAGTCATGAACTCGAGTGATGCACCGCCGCCGGTGGAAACGTGGGTAAAGCTGTCGCCTCCCCCAGCGTCCCAATTGCGGACGAAATCCGCCGTGTCGCCGCCACCGATGATCGAGGTAATCTTGGGATACTTAGCCAGGACCGTCGCTAGTTGTGCTGAACCGTAGGCGAATTCGGGTTTTTCAGCCATGCCGAGAGTACCGTTCCAAATCACTGTGGCGGAATTTTTGATAATTTCATCAATTCGGTCGATCGTTTGGCTACCGACGTCGAGAATTTTCATTTTATCGTGCACGGCGTCGATCGACATTTCGGTGCGTTTTTCGTCCGCTGAACCATGTTCGGCCACTGCTACATCAATCGGTAACAGGAATTTTTCGTTGAAGGCATCGCCAAATTTGGCGTGAGCGGTGTCGAGAACTTGTTTGATCACATCGTCAATGTCAGGTTCGACTAAACTTTCGCCGACATCGTGACCGAGATACTTTAGAAAATTATTGGCCATTGCGCCGCCGATAATTACATTGTCAGCAATTTCGATGAATTTTTGGACTAGCGGGACTTTGTCGGAAATTTTCGCGCCGCCAAGTACGGCAGTCAACGGCCTAGCCGGATTATCGGTCGCTGATTTTAGTTCGATATATTCCTTTTCGATCAAAAATCCCGCGACGCTGGGCAGAAATTCGGTGATGGCCGCTGTGCTAGCGTGCGCGCGATGGACTACGCCAAAACCGTCTTCAATGAATAAATTGGCGTGTGAATCTTTGGCGAGTTTTTCGGCGAAATTACGATCATTCTTTTCTTCTTCTGCGTGAAAACGTAGGTTTTCGAGCAAGACAACATCGCCCGCCATTAAATTTTTGGTGGCGACCGAAACTACACCACTGACGCAATCTGGTACAAATTTTACTTTTTGGCCTAGCTTTTCCGACAAATTAACGGCGACTGGCGCCAGGCTGAATTTTTCTTGGACCTGACCGTCGGGGCGACCAAGATGCGATATTAGGACAATTTTGGCACCATGTTCAATCAGATATTGAATGGTCGGTAGGGACGCCGTAATCCGGAAATCATCGGCGATGCTATCGTCGTCATTCTGCGGCACATTGTAGTCCACCCGCATTAAAACCGTCTTACCTCTCACGTCAATATCGCGCGCGGTCTGGTAGGGAAACATTAGCTCACTCATAATATTAAAAATATTATCACCATTGTGGTCTTGGCGCAACAATTTTCTTTTCTTATAGGTTTATTAATTTAATTGTCGCCGAGAATGTAGAGTTGAATAGTGTTGGCGGTACGAATTGGTGCGCCGTCGATGTTGTGCCTAACCATCACGACGGTGACCGGTGCTTCGCCGAACAGACCGTCGTTGAACAGTTTTTCGGCCACTACGTAACCTTCGCCGACGCCGCCATAAAAACCTCGCGTATAATAAGTCAACTCCATCTGGTTGGCCACTCGATCAGTTGTCGCCACGGCGATGACTGGACATTTGGGACGATGGACCGACACACTGCGTGCCATTTTGCCTGATTGGGTTTCGACAATGATGGCCGCCGCGTGAATCTGTTCGGCGAGCAAGACCGCCGCTTCGGCGATCGCATCGCGACGTTTGTCACTACCTTCGTGCGCGTAGAACGATTTGACGGGCAGGTGGTTTTGGGCGTAAAGGATGACTTTGCGCATGGCGGCTACGGCTTCAACTGGATATTTACCCGTAGCGGTTTCTTCGGATAACATGACCACGTCGGCACCCTCGATGGCGGCGGTGGCGACATCACTGACTTCGGCGCGGGTTGGTTCGGGATTGTCGACCATGCTAGCGAGCATCTGTGTCGCGACGATGCTGAATTTGCAGTGTTTTTGACAAAGGGCGATAATTTGACGTTGAACGATTGGCACGACTTCGGCACCGGCCTCGACCGCTAGATCGCCGCGCGCTACCATCACGCCGTCGCTGGCTTTGACGATGTCTTCGAGATTTTCCGGATCAGCGCCCGATTTGGTTTCGAGTTTGGTGATAATTGGTCGATCGACACCCTTACTTTTCAAAAGTTCGCGGAGCATCCGCACATCATCCGCATGATGAACGAAACTGAGAGCGATATAGTCAAAATCCTTATCGAGACCCCACTCGATATCGGCTAAATCTTTTTCGGTCAGGATATCGTCGCGGCTACCGCGCATGTCGGGCAGGTTGATGGCCTTTCGACTAATCACCTGACCGGCGTTTTCGGCGCGCGTCCAGACGGTTTTGCCTTCGATATTTTGGACAATGGTTTTGATCTTGCCATCGAACAAATAAATCGTGTCGCCAGGTTCGCATTTGCTACTAATGTCGTATTGACTCGGCAAATTGTTGCCGCCATCATGCTCGATGCCATAGGTCAAACCAATCACATCGCCAGCGTGGATAGCGTATTTCATATCGTCTTTTAGTTGACCGAGGCGGATTTTCGGCCCTTGGAGATCCTGGACGATGGCGATATGACGACCGATTTTTGCAGAATATTCGCGAATCCACCTGAACTGATTAAGTCGTTCCTCTTCGTCGCCGTGGCTAAAATTCATTCGACAACCATTAAGACCAGCATCGATCAGCGCGGCAATCTTTTCAGGACTATCAACCGCCGGCCCAATGGTCGCCAAGATTTTCGTGTGTTTGATACCTTTGTTTGATGCCATTTTATGTCTTTTCCCTCCCTCAAATAAGCATGATTATACTAAACTTAGGCTTGGTGTGCTTATTCAATTTTGCACGAACCCATTTTACTACAAATAATGAAAAATGAGAAAAAGAGCAAAAGATTTCGGCGGGTCGCCCCCGA
>WRNW01000013.1 GCA_009776375.1 Candidatus Saccharimonadota bacterium
AAGTATTCAGGCACGATCGGCCGTTGATGTTGTTTCTGGGGCAGATAAATTTGACGATAATGTTGGACGATCGCTAGCACAACCAGCAGGATCGTCAGACCAATCGAAATCATCCCAACGATGAATACCCAATAAATCGTCTCCGGTTCGGGCACGACGAAAGCCCCGGGTTGAAAACCTAGCACAAAAGACAGATTCTCGGATGGTTGAAGCGCGCGACCAGCGGTCACCGTCACCGAACTACCGTCCGCCGCGACCGCGATGGTGCAGTTTTTCTCATCTGATCCGTACTTACCAATGTAGCAGGCGGTTTCGCCGGTAAACGCGGCAGCCGTGGCAGCGTCAAAATGAATCGTCGCGGAAACCTCGTCAAAGCGCTGCTTCCAATCAGTCCCGTTAACATCCCAATAGAGCTCCTGATGATCAGTAAAATCCGTGATCACCCGATCCAACATGTATTCAAAACCATAAGTCTGCTGGCCGCGCAGATAATCGTCAGTACCGGTCGCGACCAGGTAATAATCTCGGGTCCGTTCGGTGCTCCAAATCGGCTCGGCCTGCTCATTGCGGGTGACGACGACGTTCGTATCGGTCAGCACGACATTGGCGCCGTCCTGGTTAGCCAAAGGAATCGCCCGCTCGATACCTTTATTCTGATTGAAGTCCGGGAATCTCGCCACCAGAGTTTCCTTGACCTGCATTTTTGACAAACCATCCGTTTCTCGCCACAGATAAAAATCCGTGTGCATGCTGCTGAAATAAAAATCATTAACGTCAGCCGCCGCGACAGGTTGAGCGGTAGCGAAACTCATGAAAATACTGGCTACAATGGCCAACCCGAACAGCCCCACAATCAGTCGACATTTCCCCAACATACCGCCCTCCTTTTATTAGCCACTTATATCATAGCACAGAAAGGGCTATGGGCTTGCCAAGATTCAATTCGTCATACACCGCCTGAATTATTTTGTCTGGGCCGTACAGATCATTCTTCTCTTGCATTATGGTCAACAAGGTCGAGAAATGTTCTTCGGCATTCCAGTATGGACTATGAATGAGATAGAGCACACCTTCTTTATCGCGCAAACCCTGGACATCCCCTACGGAGATTTTGCGCTCAACAATTGTGTCGGCTATTGTAGCCTCTAGTTTTTCAAGTTTTTCCTCACCAACAAAAACGTCAACACGAAAAGCATACGTGGCACCAATGATGTCGTGTTCACAGATGACCCATTGCACGCCATTGAAATTAACTAGCCGGCGATAGTAGCCTTTGCCGTCTACGCTAAGAATTGTAACAGCCCGAATACCTGTTGCTGATGGCGCCGTATCAATACATAACATAACATCATCGCGTCGTGGATCGACATTTCGGAGCACAGCCTCAGATTCAGGTTTTTCACTAGTGCCATCTGAAGGTGTCCCCTTGGCATCTGGGGCGCTCGTTACTTCTGTTGGCGCCCCAGACAAACCGGGGGCACTAGCACTATCCAAAGCTTCTGCAACTAGTCGCATCGCTTTTTCTTCTGCTTCTGTCAAAGCACCCGGTGGAGCGGACTCCTCTTTCGCTTCCGTTGCCGCTTTCTCTGCTTCTTCCGCCTCTCGCGCTGCCCGTTTTGCCTCTTCCTTCTCCGCTTGTTCTTTTTCTTGTTCCAATTCTCGCACGGCCAGGACAATACCTTCCATAGCAGGACATTGAAAAGTCGCGAGGTCAACAAGCTCGGACCAACGACCAACCCTTGCCGCGCCAAGCCGTAGTTGCTCGTCGCTCAAATAGGCATTGTCGCCCTTCCGGATGCCGAACAAATCGTAAATGTGCTCTAGGGTGGACATCCCTGGAAACTCAGATTTGGTCTTGTTCTGGTTAGTTCCGTTAGAACTTGGGAAATACTTAGCGATTGTGCTGGCAATGTGGATCCACATGATCTCGTTACCTGGATCGTTTGGCGTCGACTGGCCCCAGCGCAGCAAGCGCAAATAGCCAGGTAAATCAAAAACCTCGATGGATTCACTGCTGAGCACGTGGTTATTCACCAAGGCTTGGCGAAGATCGGTTAACCCGTCGTACGTTTCTGTTGCGCTAAGTAAGTCATTACCATCCAAATTAGACAGCCGATAGATAATGCCCGTCAAAGTGAGTGCCGATAATTCGTCCATAATATCAAGATTTTTACCTCTAAGCCCAGACATTAAATCCCTTAGGCGCCAGTTGTCGATTTGCGTGGGTTTAAGTGTCCAATCCTTATTGAATTTTCTGACCTGATCTAAATATTCCTGCTTGATGTCAGCACATGATTGTTCTAAACTCTGTGGAGAACTTGATTCTGTCTCATCATCACCACTATTATTATCATCCTCCTCCTCGTTCTCGTCATCTGGCGTATCTTCTTCTGCAGATACGGGGGCGGTGTCGCCGATTGATACCCCTTCCCGAGGGTCTGTATTAATATAGTATTTTTCAATTTTGTCAAGAATCAAAGAATTATCTTGGCAAGCTAAGCTAATCGCTCTAATCACCACTCCTACTTGTGTGCCATAGATCAACCCGGCTTCTTGGCTGACGCATTCGACTGCTGCTGCAAGCGCGTCGAGTACATTTGGTAGGTTTTCAATGTCGCCAATTAATAGCCCTTCGAGATGCTTATTGAGAGCATTTTGGAGCGGTTCAGTCGAGTTTGGTATCATGTTAGAAACTAAATACATTCCGCAAACAGTAGTGCACACCAAACTCGGCCGCAAAGATTCTAACGTGTCTAAAACTTCATTAACTAAACCATCGATCTCCGTATTAAATTGCTCTATGGCTAATTCGGTGTTAGTCGATAGCGCCGTAAGCCTTTTTTGGTCATAATCGCTGTATAGACTGGAGCTCGGCTTCAAGGAGAACTGCTGTCTGTAGCCGGTTTTAGCATCAAGTGGCGCGAAATCATCAGTGTACACTTCGAATAACTGACTTCTCTTGTCTGGAGCAAGAGGCATATCAACAGTAGGACGCCAAGACGACCGCTGATCACTCTCACCCCGTTGCTGCCCATTGAATTCCTGGAGCAGCATTGATATACTCTGCAGGTCTTCGGCCACCTCGGCACATTCATTGCCTCCTCTGTGTGAATATACTCTCTCTGCTGCGGACTGTGACGACTCACTCAATTTATCGAACAGGTCTCCAAAACCTGGCAGCCTCTCGGGCACTTCTTTGTTATGGCCACTGGTCGAGGGATACTTTAAACGCCCCCCCCCCAGATGCCTTGGTGGTACTCATACCCATATTGTACCACATTTGTTGATAAAAGCAATCCTGGGGTGGGGATAATTTTGATAGCGATCGTGGTTGAAAATGCTGATTTGTGGTATGATTTATATTGAATGACGATCGTCATCTAAATTTTTGTTGCAAAGGAGAACAGATGACATGCAGTTTGTGAATCGGAAAACCAGGAAGAAAAATGGTATTAGAAGTAACTTAACAGAGGAGAATATCCGAAAGTATAGTACTATTTGCCTGGGTGATGTCTATGATGAACTGCAGTCCTATCCGGAGGGTTTGACGCGCCAGCAAGCGCTCGACAGGGCGGAGATCGATGGTCTCAACACGATTACTGCCGGTAGCAAAGACACAACGATGCAGCGATTATTCGAAGCGATCGTTAATCCTTTCAACATCGTCCTGATGGTTATCGCGGTGATTACTTTCTTTACCGACGTGGTTTTTGCTAGCGCCGACGAGAAAAGTTATTTGACTTTTATGATTGTGGCTGGTTTGGTCGGAGTCGCTAGTTTAATTTCATTCATTCAAAGTGAAAAATCCTCCAAAGCCGCCGACAAATTGTCCAAAATGATCGTCAACAAAGCCGACGTTAAAAGAGGCGACAAATTCGTCGAAGTTTTAATGGAAGAATTAGTCGTCGGCGATGTCATTAAACTCGCGGCTGGCGACATGATCCCAGCGGATGTGCGATTTTTGACGACTAAGGATTTATTTATCGCCCAATCGGCGCTGACTGGGGAATCGAATCCGGTTGAAAAATTTAGTGATGCGCTGGGCGACGAGAAAAAAGCCCTGACCGATCTACCAAACATTGGTTTTATGGGGTCAAACGTGGTCAGTGGTACGGCGACAGCGATCATCATCACCACGGGGAATAACACTTATTTTGGTTCGATGGCCAGATCGCTCGCCCACAAAGCCCCGAAAAACAGTTTCGAACGGGGAATTGATGCGATTAGTCGATTGTTGATCAAATTCATGTTGACGATGCTACCGGTGCTGATCATCATCAACATCATCACCAAAGTCGAACTAATGGATTCCATCCTCTTTGCGATCGCGATTGCGGTCGGCTTGACTCCGGAAATGTTACCGGTGATTTTTACGACCACGCTGGCGACCGGTGCAATCCAGATGTCCAAACGCAACGTCATCGTCAAAAATATGGGTTCGATCCAGGCTTTCGGTGAGATGGATATCCTTTGCACTGATAAAACTGGCACACTGACCGAAGATCGAATCGTCCTGGAAAAGTATATCAACGTCCACGACCAGGATGACGTCGAAGTTCTCAAACGGGCGTATCTGAACAGTTATTTCCAAACTGGTCTCAAAAACATGATTGATTTATCGGTGATCGATCGGGCGAAAACTGACCAAGTCAACGACATTGCCGCCGATTACGAGTTGGCTGACGAAATACCTTACGATTTTGATCGACGACGAATGAGTGTGATTTTGCGTCATGAGGATAATCACATTATCACCAAAGGTTCGGTCGAAGAAGTTCTATCGATTTGTAAATATGTTAAGTACCGGGGCAAAATTATCCCTTTGACCAAAACGATTCATGACGAAGCAATGAAAGTTTACAAACGTCATAACGATCAAGGACTCCGGATGCTGGCGGTCGCTGAAAAGGAAATCGACCTTGATAACCAAGAAATCTACAGTGTGAGTGACGAATCCGAAATGACGTTAGTTGGTTTTATTGGTTTTCTCGATCCGCCGAAAGAATCCGCCAAAAAAGCCATCCAAGCTCTCAAAGAGCACGGTGTTCGAAACATCGTTCTGACTGGTGACAGCCAGGGTGTGGCGAAAATTGTTTGTCAAAAAGTCGGCATCGATACGGAACTAACTTTGTCTGGCGCCGAGGTTGAAAGTATGTCCGATCACGAACTTTATAAAAAAGTTGAACGTTGCAATCTGTTTTACAAACTATCACCGTCCGGCAAAGAACGGATCGTCAAAATCCTCCAGGATAACAATCACACCGTTGGTTATATGGGTGATGGGATTAATGATGCGTTGCCGCTCAAACAGGCTGATGTCGGTATTTCGGTTGATAATGCGGTCGATATCGCCAAAGAAACCGCCGATATTATCCTCCTCGAAAAGGATCTTTTGGTCCTCGAGCGGGGCGTCGAGCTCGGTCGTCGAACTTTTGGTAATATCATTAAATACATCAAAATGGCGACGAGTGGGAATTTCGGCAACATGTTTTCCGTCGTCATCGCCAGTATGTTTATTCCTTTTCTGCCGATGTTGCCCGTCCATATTCTCGTCCAAAATCTCCTTTGTGATCTGTCGCAACTAGGGATTCCATTCGATCATGTGGACGACGATTTTATTAGAGCACCTAGGCGGTGGAGCACGCGATCAATCAAGAATTTCATGTATGTGCTGGGACCGATTAGTTCGATTTTTGACTGTCTCTGCTTTATCGTTTTATTCTATATCATCAGGGCGAACACTAGCGATCTGGCGCCAATTTTCCAGTGTGGTTGGTTTGTCTTTGGCGTGATTTCGCAGGTCCTAGTCATCCACATGATCCGCACCGCCAAACGACCATTTCTCGACAGTCGCGCCTCGGCAACTCTGATTATTTCAACCTTGATCATCATTATCCTGACAGCGTTGATCGGTTTCACTAGCGCTGGTTCAGCGATCAAAATGATGCAACTGCCGCTCATTTTCGCCGTTTGGCTAGCGATGTTACTGGCGGGCTACATGCTGAGTATCCAACTAGCTAAAAGAATCTATATTCGCAAGTATGGAGAATGGTTGTAACTGATGGCAAATTTGACTTTCAAGACGGAACACCTTAGAATAGTGGGTATCCTAGGAGGAAGAATGGACAAGACAACTCTATCAAGTCCCCTGGCAGTTGTGGTCGTTGGTCTGCCGGGATCGGGCAAATCGTTTTTTGCAACCCAATTCGCCACCAGCCTCGATGTGGCGCTCGTCAGCGAGGACAAGATTCGCTGGATGTTGTTCGCACATCATACTTATAACGATAGCGAGAATGTCGTCGTCAAACAGGTCGCCGACATGATGACCGCGGAACTGTTCAAGACCGGCAAAACCTTTGTCCTCGACGGCGGCTATAATAGTCGAGTTTCGCGGATGGCTCTAGCCACCCAAGCCAAAAAAGCCGGTTACATCGTCCTGACCGTTGTCGTCCAAACTGATACTCCAACCGCCAAACAGCGCAGCACCAAGCGAAGCGCCAAACGGGCCGGTGATCTCTACAAACAATCCATCAGCGATGATTTGTTCGAAACCCAGGGCAAGAAATACCAAGCCCCGCTCCGGGTGGATAAAACCACTGTCGTGATTAGTGGTAAGCATACTTATTCGACCCAAGCGCGGATCGTCCTCGGGAAATTCCTCGAAGCCCAAAACACCCCAGCCACTGCACGACAGACGGCACCGATTGCGAGGCCACATGGCCCGTTCGCCCCTTAGAATCATCCATGATGAGGAATTTGGTGACATTGAAATATATCGCACCGCTAGTCGCGTAGTTTCGCTCCAGTTCCAGACCGACGGTCGGTTGGTGGCGCGTCTGCCGCGATTCGGTTCATTACGTGATGTCCATAAACTGCTCGACGCTAATCGCCACAAACTGCGTCGTTCGTGGACACATCTCGCCAATAAACCAGAATATCTAAATGGTGATCAGATTGGAAAGTCACATCGCCTACAGGTCAGGCTTGGCAACACCGAATCCGTTAAATTACAAAAACTCGACATCGTCGTGACGATCAGGCGAACGACCACCGATAGTGAACGCCTTCGCCTGATCAAGGACGGTGTCCAAAAAGCCCTCCGCAAAGAAGCCAAAGCCTACCTGCCGCGCCGTTTGGAATATTTGGCCGAACAGCACGGTTTTACTTATCATAAAATTCGCTTTGCCCACGCCAAGAGTCGCTGGGGCAGTTGCACCCACCGCGACGGGATTGTCGTGGTTTCTCTGAACATTATGTTGATGACCCTACCGAACGAATTGATTGATTATGTGCTCTTGCACGAATTGACGCATATTAAACAACCCAACCACAGCGCTGAATTTTGGTCCAAACTAGAACGAATCTGCCCCCAGGCCAAAGACAAACGTCGCGAAATCAAACGATTTTCGCCATACTTATGATACAATGGGGATTATGGCCAAGGTGGGCAAAGTGACTAATCCGCGCCTCAATACGCAGTTACTGCACACGATCCGTTTTGCGGGTTTGTTTATCGCGATTTTGATTACCGCTTATTCGGTTTTTCTATACTTTTCCAGAGTCCAATCACCCTCGCCGCTGTACAGCGACGGCAGCATGTTATTCTCAACGCTGGCGTTTATGCTACTAGCTATCGCCCAAGCGATTTTTCGGCCCAGCGATCGACGCTCATTGGCGGTTTATCTAGCTTTGTATTATCTCACGGCCACTCTCTACGCGGTTTTTGTGATGGGCGATGCGCCAGCGGTCTACATTTTTGGGATTATTCTGATTATTACCACTGAAATCGTTTTAGGATCCAGGGCGATGGTGGTGGCTGTCATCTATTGCGCGACGGCGATGATTGCTTTTGGGCTGCTCTATCCTGACGATACCGGTGGACATCTAGCAAGTATCGTCATTTCCGCGATCATGATGTCCGGCACCGTAGCGGTGCTACTGTGGATGAATTCGTCCAATCTGGTGCGTCTAGAAATTTATCAAGATCTAAAAATCCGTGAAGAATTACAGAGTAAAAGTCTCGAAACGGTCATTAATAGCCTGAACGATGCGGTGCTCGGTGTCGATACCGACACGGGGATTATTCACCTTTACAACGCGGCCGTTTTGAACCTTCTCGACACCAACAAAGACATCACCGATCTGCGGGTTGATTCGCTATTTAAACTGACCAACGAAGACGGTGAAACGGTGCGGTTGGCTGAACTGATTCGCACGCCGAACAAATTTATCGAGCGCGGTGATCTGATCCATACTTATAATAATGGTCAAAAGATTAACCTTTACATTTCTATCTCACCAATTCGCGATGTTTTTACTGATCTCGATGTGGCTGGCATGAGAGGTGTGATCATTATTGCTCGCGATATCACCAAACAAAAATCGCTCGATGATGAACGCGACGAATTCATCGCCGTGGTTAGCCATGAATTACGTACCCCCGTAGCGATCGCCGAAGGAGCCTTGTCGAATATTCAATTCCTGATCCAAAAGGGCGGTGACGTCAAATTGCTAGAACAAACTCTCGGCAATGCTCACCAACAAGTTTTATTTTTATCCCAGATGGTTAATGATCTCTCGGCTCTGTCGCGCGCTCAACGCGGCGTCAATATGCAACCCGAAAATATCGATATTAAAATTTTCCTGAGCGGACTACGTGATAAATATATCGCCAACGCTAAAAAACAGCGACTCAAACTCGCGCTCGATGTTCGTGTCAGTGGGGAAATTCGTACACCGCGGATGGCCATCGAGGAAGTCATGCAAAACTTGATCATCAACGCTATCAAATACACTCGGGTAGGTAGTGTGACAATTGGCGCTCGTCGCCTGGACGGCGGCCTTGGCGGTCCCGAGGTTGAACTATTTGTCCGTGACACCGGGATCGGTATTAGTAAAAGTGATCAAGCGCACATTTTCGGCCGTTTCTGGCGCAGCGAAGATTACCGCACCCGCGAAACCAGCGGCACGGGACTGGGTCTGCACGTTGTCCAACAACTAACATCGAAAATGAATACGCGAATCCTGCTCAGGAGTCGACTCAACCACGGTTCGATCTTTAGTTTTCGCTTGCCGCTACTACCCTATAGCACCACCAAAAATCAGCCTCGCAATAAAAGCGATAACTAAATTATGCAGATTAAACATCATCAAAATCCCGGTAGCGCAGAGCCCAAAAGCGACCAATTTATATCGATCATAACTCGACACACCATTCCCCATATTGTCGGCGATTTCTTTATAAAACCGCAGGAAAGCAATCCCGCCGAGCGTCACTATAATACCAACGAAAAACCATAACCAACTAAATTTATACACGCTAATGATTGTAACATACTTTTGATGTTTGACTCGTCGAAAATTTTCCTGTACAATATTGACAGTCTGGTTAAACCAGACTATTTGATTGTCACGCAGTGGCAATCACCCCTCACTAATTCCGAGCGGAGCAATCCGCAATCAGATTGTGGAGCGTCGCGAATTAGTGAGCGGATAAAATTTGAGGAGAAGTGAACATGGCCAAGGACAAAGGAACAGTTGTGCGACGCATCACCGCACCGAGCACAGAATCGTCAGCCGCGAGAACTGATGAAAAAGTCGTCGAGAAAGTTGCGACAAAAAAAGGGAAAAGAGCAGCCGGAAAATCTGCCCCGTTCGTTTTGTTCCGGCCGATTTTCGCGATCGGTCGTTATTTTCGCGATTCTTGGCGTGAACTGCGTCAGGTCCAATGGACCAATCGCCGCGCGACTTGGGCACTAACTTTGGCAGTTTTGGCATTCTGTGCTTTCTTTGTCGCCCTAATTATATTGGTCGATTGGCTATTTAACTGGGTGATCCAGGAGGTAATATTATGAACAAAGTCAAACGTTACGACGACGCGCGGGCTTGGTACGCGATCCATACTTATGCCGGTTACGAGGAACAGGTCGCTGACCAAATCAAACAGCGTATCGAGGGCGTCGATATGTCCGACAAGATTTTCGATGTCTTGGTGCCCAAGGAAAAAATGATCGTCATCAAAAACGGCAAAAGGAAAGTCGTCGAACAAAAAATTTTCCAAGGTTATGTTTTGGTCGAGATGAAACTGACCGAAGACGCCTGGTTCATTATTCGCAACACCCCGGGCGTCACCGGTTTCGTCGGTGCCGGCACAAATCCGACGCCGGTCAGCACCAAAGAAATCGCCAAAATCAAAAAACGCATGGGCGTCGACGAACCAAAACATAATATTGATCTACAAATTGGCGAAATCGTCAACGTCAATGACGGCCCGTTCAAAGGTTTCGACGGTTCTGTCTCCGAAATCGACCCAGTGAAGGGCAAAATCAAAGTTTTGGTTAGCATGTTCGGCCGCGACACCTCGGTCGAGCTCGACGCACTGCAGGTCAAGAAAGTTTAGAGATCTTGTTGAATTGGTTGCAGCTCTCTATTAATAATCTTGTCAGTTTGAGCGATGGCCGTGTCATACAAGGTGACTAAATGATCCATCTGTTTATATAGCAAAGTAGCGGCTTCCTTAGTTTCTGCGCCATTAGTCAGCAGCTCTCTCATCCTCCGGAACAGTTCCAGGCGTTTTTTACTATCATTACCGAACAGGGCTGATTCGTTGAGTGCTAACCAGACCACAAGATCTAACTCTACTCCAGACGGTAGATGGGACGCAATAAAAGTTTGCAACTCAAGCCCAAAAAATGTCGCTTGGATATCAACATAGGCCCTGAACACCTCGGCATAATGGTGAGCTGTTTTGACAGCCTCCTGATATTCTTCTTCCTCCTGGCCTTGCGTATTGCTATTATGCTTGTCAACTTCATCTAGCCACCCTTGTATTTGATCGCAGGCCTGCTCAATGTCCATGAAGTTCTTCATACTTTCATAATAATTGTTGCGGGCCTGTTCACTTTCAAGCATTATCATAAAATCTGCGTCTAATGAATCTGTAATTTTCCGCCCCATCATATCCCCGGTCTTGCCACTTCTGAAATAACTAACTATTGCAAGAATCTCTAACAGTTGAGCACAAGACTCGTCCGCAATGGACTGACCAAGATCGACATCCTGCTCGCTGGCGCCCTCAAGATATTCATTAAGACACTGGACAACAAGTGGGTCAAACCCAGCCTTCTCAGCCAAGCAGATGCAATCCAAATGCAATCCAAACTATCGTCATCGCCAAGACCCGCTTCTCTAAACCACGATACCATCGCATATAAGTACTCCAGCAGAGTGGGGGGGGGGTTCTTTCGACTCGATTGGCCGTTTTTCACCTGTCATATGGTCTGTATCGTATCACACAAAACCACAAAAGTCAATCACCAGAGAACCACTAGACTCCCTCCCGCCAGATGGGTTGCACTACGAGTGAAGAAAGTTTAGAATTCTGCCTCGTCGGTGTCTTCCCGGCATAACTCGCTAACATAATCAATGTGTTTCTGGTAGATACCAATAAAATCATTAATGCGCTGAGTGATGTTTTGTGCACGTTCAATAATATGCGGTGCTTGGTGATTAGCTTGATCCACCATAACTGCCACTAATTGATTAAGAGCGCTGAGCCTGGCCTTACTATTCGTGCTGAACAGGGCAGTTTTCGTTTCTCCACTATTTTCATCTAGCTTTATTTGCACCTTATTAGCCAATCCGGGTATTAGATTGGTCGCGAAGTGTACTAATTCCATTACTGTTGATAATAACACCAGCCCCGAATAGCACAGGTCTGCCTCGGCCAAATCCACTTCCTTATACCCAATACGCTGCAAATCATTAACTGTCCCAATGTAACCCCCCCCCATATTAATCATCTCCTCATAATCCATTTTCATTTCTCTATAAAACTCTACGGCGTCAAATTGATAAGTTGCATTTTTGTACCCGCTGTAAATTTTTAGAACACCAGATTTGTCATCGTACTTTTCACGACGAGTGTATAGGTTAATAAAATTACACACTGCATTATCCATATAGTCGCCGGCGTTATCATATCTACCGCTAGCCAGAGGATAGTTGTTAAGATCAAGTATGGATTGATCAATTTGATCTAACAATGGAGAGATATCGATACCGTGGGGCAGCATTCTGCTGTAATGCCTTACATCTAGGACACTACTCGGGCTGCGGTAATCTTGTGTGCCTGCCTCAATCATCATATCTTCTATATCATGCCGTGTCTACGTTAATATGTCAACAGTAGCATTTAAAATTGTCCTAAGCTGTTGCCGATACTCTCTTTTTGCACGGCCTAAGTATTCACACATATCTTTTGCTTTTGCCTCATCATCTACTGCTTGGTACGTTAGATGCTTAAATATTTCTGCGATTATCCTTTCGCTGCGTGCCGGTAGCTCTGACGGTATTTGGTGCACTCGAAAGTACCTAATTTCTGGCGGATTATTTCCGCTATTTGAAATCCCCCAAAAGGTACTGATTTTTGATCTTAGCGGCTCAGCAACAACTACCGTTGCACCGCAGATTTCTCCTGTAGCTAACAAATACGACGCTCCTTCCGTGGTGGATTTGGGACTTACATACTCTGGGTTGGCGGCTTTTCTCGTAGCGCTATGTAGAGAGCTATTTCCTAGCAGTTTGCTAAAGACCAGCGCGTTTAAAATGTGTGTACGAATCGCTGGGTTTCTGGCCTCTTTTTTTGACAGCAATAATTCCAGAGATCTTTCATCGAGAGGTGGACCGGGAGCAAAGTAATCTGTACAAGTTGCGGGTTCTGGCAACCACGTATTCATATTCAAAAATTCCCCCCCCATAAATCTGGGAGTAGTGGCTTGTCCACAGGCCCTACAGTACCAACGCCTTCTATAGCCATAACCGAGTGTCTCCTGAAATTGCCCGCATCAGATTTTTATAACGTTGCTCTAATATTCGTACACTGTAGCACTCTTGATTGCGCAAGTCAACATCAACAATTTTGTGTTAGAGCACCAGATCCGCTACATGATCCAATTGCTGGTACAGATCACGATGCTGCTGGACTAGGGCACCAATAGTCTGACAAATGTCCACTCCAATTTCTTTCTTATCGCGTGGCCTAGATCTAGTAATTTTTTCGATATTGGCTCCTACCGAGCCGAGCACGTCTAGTCGCTCTTCACAATAGACAACAGCCGACGACTCTGCGTTGAACATCTGTCCAAGCAACTCTCTATCCCCTAAGAAAGCAAATATCTCCTCAGAATCAGGTATTAAGTTTCTCGCACACGTAGCGACAACCAGGACTTTGTACACAAGAGCCGCTTCGCATATAAATATAATCGCTTCAATTGCTTTCCAGCGATTAAAAACCTCTTCATTAAATTGCTCTGCTGTTTCATTGTCAACACCCCCCCCCGATAGATACGGCCAGATATCATTTCGTTTTTTGGTCAGCTCGTTAAGAGTTATCTCCAATACATCCTCGGGCGGCGAACTGCCGTCACCAAAGTCACTTACACCAAAAACCCAGGGCCAAGTTTCTCTTAGCAGACTCTGCCTCCGCTCGATTGCTTCTTCGTCTTCGCCACCGCGATATAATTCATCATAATTTTGCTGAGCCGCAAGCAGTGTGTTAGCAATCTGCTCATCTGTAATAAACTTTTGACGCGTCTGACGCATAGAGGCAGAGTTGGCATAATCTGACGCGCCCCGATTTTCGTACCTCGTTAATATCTTAATAATTTCATTCATTAATTCATCATTAACATATCGGCGTAGCTCATCCACACTGAGACCTGGTATTAACCTAACGTCATGAACTGTAGCTATAGCGGCATCTAAGTAGGTCATATAGTTCTTCATATATCCCGGAACCGGCAGTTTTTTCTCGGGGCGTTTATTGCCCTGGTTCATTACTCGTTCTATATCTTGCTTTAGTTGCTCAGGATCCAAACCGCTAGCATCATTCGTGTTAGCGTTGCTGCTGTTATCCGATCGTTTAAATAGTCGACTCTCAACACCCATATCTTTTTTATAACACGCCCAGTCGTGAAAGTCAACTCAGCCTAGCTACGCGACCTGGTCGACCTCCGGTAAGCTCGCCAAGCTCGACGGTGGCAAGGCTATCGGATTTTGGTTGTTGCGCTTCACTGCACGGAAAGGGTAACCGTTAGCTACCCAATCAATAGTTCGCAGGGTATCATCCATACTAGCCTGCAGCGCGCGTGCGTGTTCATCTGGATCTGTTGGGCGATAAATCAACACCTGGGCCAACAATTTCATAATCCGCGCCCACTCTGCTAGACTCTGCACATGAAACGCTTCACCTGAGCCTGCGGCAGACACAACCACTCCCGTAGCGGGTGTGTGTTTTGTTAGGATCTGAGCATACTCCAGCAATTCGGGTGACACAGTCATACTTTGCACACACCCTTTCTTAACAGCCACCTTTAAATCACTTTCCTCATAGTTGTGCAACGTTGCTGCGTGGGTTTCTAGATATTGAGTTCTTGCTGCTGAATCTGTAAAAACGATGATCCCATGCGGAGTAGCTATTGATGGTAAGTCCATCGCACCCGACCAATTCTCGCGCGGCGCTAGTAGGTTAGTTAATTTCTCCTCGGTCGCTTTGTAGAAAGTAATCGTCTTTCGATTAGGAAATTTACCGAGGCTATACCCATAGATATACCTAGAGATAGGAGGTTTCTCGGGCTCGGCGCTGGGGGGGGGTAGTTCATGCATGTTCTGCATTGTAACATAACCACCTTCCTTGTCAATCCATCGGTCTTGTCAAACTCCGTGTTTTGCGCTAGAATGAGATAGTTACGCACTTCTTGAATTAACAATAAGGAGTATTTCGTTATGGCAAAAAAGATTATAGGCAATCTCAAACTGCGGATTCCCGCCGGTCGGGCGACCGCTGGGCCGCCGGTTGGTTCGACGCTCGGTCAGTGGGGCCTCAACATGATGGATTTCATCAATCCGTTCAACGAAGCGACCAAGGATCTGATGGGTAAGGACGTTATCGTCCACATCCAGGTTTACGAGGACCGGACTTTCACTTGGCAGAGTCTCGGTCGTCCCGTGGACGATCTGATCCGCGAAGCCGCCGGCATTCCCAAGGGTAGCGGCGTGCCGCACACCGACAAAGTTGGTAAAATCAGCCGTACTCAGGCCGAAGAAATCGCCAAGGCCAAGATGGACCAGCTGAACGCTAACGACCTCGACGCCGCCGTCAAAGTCGTCGCCGGCACCGCCCGGTCGATGGGTGTGACAGTCGAATAATAAAAATCTCGTTATCCGAGAAGGTCGGCTTGTTTATTTTCCATGTCTTGTCTTTGCCATATGTTTCTGATCCACTCACTACTTTCACCCTTATAAACAACCCAGGATTTGACAACTGTCAAGGCCATCACGAGATCCTGCAACGCTTTGGCCCTGTCCTTGAGGAGATATGAAGCTAGTTCGACCAATTCGTTACGCTCATAGGTAGGTAGACTTAGTGCCTTGGTTGCTGAGTGTTCTGGCCGAACCGGTTTTAACGACTCTGCAACCTGGGCAAGCGCTAATTGGTTACTGTTTGGGCCATCAACTATTAATTCAAATAGTTCAGGTCGGTGCTCTTTGATATATCCAATAGCAGCAGTCCACTTCTCTCTGTCTTTGTCCCGTATGCCGCTACCAATTGATCGGGTGACATAGCTAATCATGGCTAAGTCTGGCCCCATGATCGGGATGGATTGCTCTCCTCGGACTAGTTGCCAGCTCTTAATTGCTTCTTCGTCCAAAGCCACTGCGAAAGGGAAGATGCTCTTAAAGCGCTTACCCTCGTCGTCGATAAAGCGATGCGCCATCGCTGCCGTTAACGCCTCTAGCGATAGCGGATGTTCAATCCTTCTCTCTAGATCGCTATACGGCCGGTAACCGCTGACCTGAACATCCAATAGGCCCCTTCCCGCGGCCTTTGCCGTCTCTGCCATCACCGAAATGTCGTCATGCGGGCCATTAGCGTACAAGATATCTGCATCTCGCAACGTGCCATTCTCCGGCCTGATTGTCGACAGGGTGAAATTATCTGGGACATACACTATGCGATCATCAAAATTTATCGACACATCTGGAAGAACCAAGGCGTGAGTGATCGCGCCGCCCATGAACTGAATCTTGCCTAGCTCTCGCTGTTCGATTCCTTCACAAATAGCAGCGGCTACATCAATATAGTCGGGTTTTCTCATCTATCCCCGCTATCATAACACACTTTGGCAACAAAGCAACTGCCGCCGGTTGATTCTTTTTAAAAAATCTGTTATCATGATCTCAGTTAATTAAATTTGTGGGAGGGCATAGAACCCCGCTAGCACCACGGAAGGAGTGAGACATGGCAAAAACTAAACAGGAACTCTTGAACGAGGCCGATAAATTAGGTTTGACGCTGAGCGTCAAAAACACCGTCGCTGAAATTCAGGCGGCAATTGAGGGCGCCCAGAACGCGGTCGACGCCGAGGCAGGCGACACCGACGATAAACATTATGCCAAATCGGGTAAAAGAAGCCTGAGACACGAAGAAGAAATCCAAGCGAAAGAAGAAAAGGAAGCCCGCAAAAGCGCTGGCGACACCACACCGCAAGATCCCGAGGCTGTAGCCGAAGTCAAAAAAGGCCCAGCGCCCAAGGTTCGACCGCTGATCGAACGCCACGGTAAGAATTATCGAAAAGTCGCCGAAAAAATCGACCGGACAAAAACTTATACTCTGAGCGAAGCGCTTCAACTAGCCACCGAAACTTGTCCAGCGAAATTCGATTCGACCGTCGAAATCCACGTTCGCCTCGGTGTTGACCCGCGTCAGTCCGACCAAAACATCCGCGCCACGGTGTCGCTACCGAACGGCACCGGCAAAACTGTTCGCGTGGCCGCCTTTGTTCCAGAAACCGACGTCGAGGCCGCCAAAAAAGCCGGCGCTGATATCGCGGGTGAAGCCGAAATTATGAAACTCCTGGACAAGGAAGATATCAAATTCGATGTTTTGATTGCCACGCCGCAATTGATGCCGAAACTCGGTAAATATGCTCGCACGCTCGGGCCGCGCGGTTTAATGCCGAACCCGAAATCGGGCACCGTTTCAGCCAATCCCGCCCAGGCCGTCAAAGAAGCCAAAACCGGCAAAGTCGAATACCGCGTCGATAAACAATCAATCATCCACCTCGGCATCGGCAAAGTTTCGTTCGGCGCGGCGAAATTGGAGCAAAACGCCAATGTGTTCATGACTAGTCTCAACTCTGTCAAACCCGCTAGTTTGAAAGGAAACTACATCTTGTCCATCGCCATCTCGACCACCATGGGCCCAGGGATCAAAGTAACATTATAATGATTTAAATATGCTACAGTCTCTAGAAAACCCCGGGGTGGGGGAAACGCTCACAGAAGTCGAGCAGCGTGATCGTGATGTCACTGAGCTCATCCAATTGTTGGACCAAATTCCGCTAGAAGCAGATCAGCAAGAAGAGATCCTCCACCACGCGAAGCAAGCCTGGCGGTTCCTCAACCCCTCTTCTGGCATATTTAAATCCGACGACGAAAGCAACAAGGTCCGTCGTTACCGAACTCGCGAGAACAGCTTTTTCGATGATTTTGAAACCAATTGGGATCATACTTGCAAAATGATCACTGTTTACACTAATCTGTGTCGACTTTTTCCTGAACTAATGGATGCAAACTTTGATCACGCGCATGCGCTCAAAATGATTCTCTGGCATGACGCGCCAGAATATTGGGGCGGTGATGTTCCGATTAACCAGCAAGACGACGCAGCCCGGACATTGAAAGATGATAACGAGCGCATTGCTATGGACAACATCAAGGGTGGCCCCCCCCCAGCATCGTGGGACGAGGAAGCTTGTAAAGTTTATGAGGAGGCCTACCAGATTGGTGACGAAGCTTATCAGATTATTGATGAATATAAAGAACGGGAAACCAAAACCGCTATTCTCGTCAAAGTTATCGACATCCTCGCTGGCCGCGATTCGTTCGCTAAGGCGTTATGTCGCTACATGCCAGAGAACCCGGTGCAAATCAAGAATTATACGGGTCTAAGTTTTGACGACTATAGAATGGAGTATCTTTGGGATGATCAGGGTCGAAAGATTGATCAGCTTTTCTGGCACTGGGAAAGCCGGCTGATAGAAGTTCTGGGGATTCTTGATGATTATACGATCCTAGCCGAGGAGATACTTAGTGTCATAGAGCCGTCTGCACCGCATGATGCAGACTTGTATATACAATTACTCGACGAAGTCAGGGAGTTTTTATTCCGCCACGATACAGAACACCCAGCTTTTGAGTTCTTCTACATATTAAGACAAAATTACGATCGCTACGGATCACTCATCCAGGGTGTTCAATGCTACCCAGACAGTTCTGACTTTCGACAAAATATCCAAGGCGATAAGGATACTGTTGATAGTAATTTCGAGACGTATATAGGCAAGGATAAGGATCTATTTCACAATCCCGCGGAGAATGATATTATAGCTCTATGAAAACAGCCTTAATTAGCGTTTACGACAAAACCGGCATTGTCGAATTTGCTAAGAAACTAGTTTCGCTCGGCGTCGAAATCATCTCGACCGGCGGAACGTATAAAACTCTCCGGAACGCCGGCGTCAAAGTTGTCGAAGTCGCCGATTTAACCGGTTTTCCCGAGTGTTTGGACGGCCGGGTCAAAACGCTTCATCCGACGATTCACGCTGGAATTTTGGCTCGACGTGATAATAAAAATCACATGAAACACCTTCTTGACCTCGGGATCAACCCGATTGACATGGTCGTTTGCAATCTTTATCCGTTCAAGGAAACGATTGCGAAAAAGGATGTCACGCTCGAGCAAGCGATCGAAAACATCGACATTGGCGGCCCGACGATGTTGCGCGCCGCGGCGAAAAATTACCCGAGTGTGACGGTGATTACCGATCCGGCGGATTACGATCACGTAATCAAGGAGCTCAAAAAAACCGGCAAAATCCAGGAGGAAACCAATTTCCATCTAGCCCAAAAAGTTTTCGAACAGACGGCGGCTTATGATGCGCTGATCGCCGATTATCTCAAGAAACAACGCCAGGACGACACCTGGCCCGAAAAATTCACCCCGACTTTTGAATTGGTTCAAGAAATGCGCTACGGCGAAAATCCGCATCAGGCGGCGGCCTTTTATCGGGAAGTCGGTGCGAATGTCGGCTCTCTCACCACCGCCGAGCAACTAAACGGCAAAGAGCTTTCTTTTAACAACATCAACGACGCCAACGGCGCGCTCGAGCTATTAAAAGAGTTCGACGAACCGACCGTCGTCGCTGTTAAACACGCCAATCCTTGTGGCGTCGGCAGTGCGGACAATATTTACGATGCTTGGATGAAAGCCTATTCGGCCGACAAAATGTCGATTTTCGGCGGGATTGTGGCGATCAATCGAACTGTCACCAAAAGAATCGCCGAAAGCATCGCGGAAAATAAAATTTTCCTAGAAATTTTGATCGCGCCGGACTACGAACCGGCGGCGCTAGAAGTCCTTAAGAAGAAAAAAGATCTAAGAATTTTGAAATTACCGAATATTTCTACGCCGCAGCGATCGGACGCGTTCGATCTAAAGAAAGTCAACGGTGGTTTGATCGTTCAATCAATTGATAATAAAACCTGGGACAAGTGGCAAGTTGTGACCAAGAAAAAACCGACCAAATCGGAAATCCGCGATCTCGAGTTCGCTATGAAAATCGTTAAGTACGTCAAGTCTAACGGTATTATGATCGCCAAGAATCTGCAATCCCTCGGCATCGGGCCGGGGCAGGTTAACCGGGTTTGGGCCGCCCAGCAAGCCATCGACCACGCCCACGAATTGATCGGCCCAGACGTCACGCGCGGCGCAGTGTTGGCGTCGGACGCGTTCTTTCCATTTGCCGACAGCGTCGAGGCCGCTCACGCTGCCGGCATCACCGCCATCATCCAACCTGGTGGCTCACTCAACGACCAAGATTCCATCGACGCCTGCAACAAATACGGCATCGCCATGGTCACGACCGGTATGCGACATTTTCGACATTAAAATATTTATACCGCGATTGGTGCTTTGATCGCTGGCCACGGATCGTAATTTTCGATAATGAAATCGTCCAGCGTATAGGAAAAAATGTCTTTTGCTTTCTTTAATTTCAAGGTCGGATACGGCCGTGGCGCACGCGATAATTGCTCACGCACTTGTTCAAAGTGATTATTATAAATATGCACATTTCCGCCGGTCCAGACGAATTCGCCGGGTTTCAGTCCGGCCTGCTGCGCCATCATCACAGTTAGTAGGGCATAGCTAGCAATATTAAACGGAATCCCGAGAAAAGAATCGCATGAACGTTGGTATAATTGACACGATAATTTTTCATCAGACGAAACATCAAATTGAAACAGTGTGTGGCAAGGCGGCAACCCGCTAATCGCCATCTCGTCAATATCAGCCACGTTCCAAGCACTAACAATCATTCGTCGATCGTTTTTCTTTTTCTTGAGTTGTTCGAGCACGCGCGAGATTTGATCAATCTCACCACCACGACCGTCTGGCCAATGTCGCCACTGGTAACCATAAACCGGACCCAGCTCGCCCCATTTCTTGGCAAAATTATCATCATCGAGGATTTTCTCGGTAAATTCTTTTTTTAGTCCCGTCAAAGCATTAATTTTATCGCTGTCGGCGGCATCCTCGGCCGACAATTGGCCCGTTTCGATCAACCAGTGTTTGAACGGCCATTCGTCCCAGATATGATTATGGTTTTCGAGCAACGGTCGGATGTTGCTGCTACCGCTCAAAAACCACAGCAACTCCGAAGCGACCAATTTGAACGATACGCGTTTGGTCGTGAGCAAAGGAAAACTTTTACCCAGATCATAGCGCATTTGCATACCAAAAATCGTCCGCGCGCCCGTGCCGGTGCGATCACCGCGATCATCGCCGTTCTCTAAAATTTCTCGTAACAAATCCTCGTACGGTGTAGCGATTTTCGTCATACTTCCTCCTTCGTTTTTAACAATCGTTTTTCGACGTCGTCCAGCAAACTCTGCCAAGCCTCGACAAACTGGGCGACGCCGTCGGTTTCTAATTTGTCTGTGACTTGGTCTAGTGAAATACCGAGACTTTCGATTCTCGCAATGATTTTCGCCGCGTCGTTTGATTCTCCAGGATAAAGTTTCTCGTCGCTGTGATCGGCCACCGCTTGAAGCGTGGCTTCGGGCATGGTGTTCACGGTTTCAGCATAAGCCAGCGCATCGACGTAGAGCGTATCAGGATAATCGGGATTTTTGACCCCCGTCGAAGCCCACAGCAAGCGTTGTTTGTGTGCACCGGCCGCCACCAACTTTTTCCAAGAAGCGTCGGAAAAACTGTCCTCAAACACCGCGTAGGCTAGCCGAGCATTCGCCACGGCCGCTTGGCCGCGGAGCGACAACGCTTCGTCCGTGCCGATCGCCGCGAGCTCTGGATCGATCGCGCTATCGACGCGCGAGACGAATAGTGATGCAACCGAGTGAATTTTATTAATATCGCGTCCAGCCGCCAGAGCGTTTTCTAATCCTTTTTTGAAAGCAGCAACGACTGCGCGGTAGCGTTCAACTGAGAAAATTAACGTCGCATTGACGGAAATTCCTGCGGCCAGAACCTCAGTGATCGCCGGCAAACACTCGCGCGTCGCTGGAATTTTAATCAAGATATTCGGTCGATCGACTAAATCGACTAACTCGATCGCCTGGGTTACGGTTTCTCCTGAATCGTTCGCCAAACGTGGATCAACCTCGATCGAAACCCGTCCATCCACGCCGTCCGTCGCGTCAAAAATCGGTCGAAAAATGTCCGCCGCCGCCCGCACGTCGTCCGTCGTCATCGCTCGCACGGCCGTTTCCGTCGTCGCACCCGCGCGGGCTAATTCGGCAATTTGTGAATCGTACGGCCCAGCCGCAGAAATCGCTTTTTGAAAAATTGATGGATTCGTTGTAACTCCTACAACATTTCGAGTTTTAATAAACTTTTCTAAATCGCCAGAATCGATCAAATTTCGTGATAAATTATCCAACCAAATCGACACACCGCGCTCGGTTATTTGTTCGGTCTTAGACATTTTTTCTCCTTTCATATTTGACAAAACTATAGGGGTAGGCGTTCTGTTCGTCGGCCGGAAAATCCTGTCGTTCGGCTTCCTGCCATCGATCATTCGGAACTTCCGGAAAGAAAACATCACCCGAAAATTCGCCGTGAATCTCGGTCGCATAAATCACGTCTGCCAAATCCTGTTCTAGGGCCTGCGCATAGACGCTCGCACCGCCAAAAATGAACGCCGTCCGACCTGGTGCAACTAGCGCGAACGCTTCGTCGAAATTGTGCGCCACCTCGACACCGTCTGCCGTGAAATCCGCGCCAGCTAGCACAATATTTTGCCGCCCCGGCAGCGGCTGACCGAGCGATGCGAACGTCCTTGACCCCATAATGATTGCCTGGCCGGTCGTCAACTCGCGCACCCGCCGCATATCCGCCGGCATCCGCCCCAACCACGGAATTCTCCCGCGATCGCCAATCACCCGACCGTCGCCGTACGCCACAATTATTGCCCTCACTTGCTGCATAACTTCCATTGTATCACGCCTTGTGCTAGAATTATCTATATGGCAAAAGGTCGCTACATCGTGATCGAGGGCCAGGACGGCACTGGCAAAAGCACCCAGGTCGAGCTGTTGGCCGCCTATTTGCGTGATCAGGGTCAAGACGTCGTCACCCTGCGTGAACCGGGCGGCGGATTGCCAGCGACGGAAATTATGCGTGATTTGTTGAAAAACAAGGATTATAATCTCGATCCCGTGACTATCACTCTGATTTTTACGGCTAATCGTCGCGAACTCTGGGTGAAAACCATCGAACCAGCACTGAAACGGGGCAAGACGGTGATTTCTGATCGGAATTGGTGGTCGACTCTGGCTTATGAACATTATGGTTTCGGCGTGCCGGCCGAAGTTGTTCGATCGATCCACGAGCAGAGTTTGCCGCAACGTTACCTCGAACCTGATATTGGATTTATTTTTTCGCTCGATGACGCCGAACGCCAGCGTCGCTTGCGCAGCCGAAACGATGATCACATCAAAGACACTTTCGAGTCACAACAGAGCAGTTTTCAAACCCGCGTCAATAACGGCTATCTCGAGATCGCCCGTGCGCACAATATTAATCTCATCGACGCCAGCGGAATGATCGATGAGATTCAGTGGAAAATAAGAAAATGCCTAAGTTAATAAATTCAGACAAAAAGCTCTCGCTAAATTAATAAAAATGTGTTAGAGTAGTCGTCATGGAAAACGAGCGCGCGCCAAATACCGTCGAAAATTTTCTAAATAATTTTTTGGGTATTTGCCAGGACTATGCAAGCCATAACGCTATCAAGCGTAACAACCTCAAGGCGTATCTAGCAGAAATTCATGAGAAATTCTCGCTCATGCGAGAGTTTAACGATCCTCCTAATGAGGGCCTAGCTGACAATACCGGCGAACTAAATCCACTGGTATTTGTAGCAGCCGCGATGGCTAACCTAGCAGATGATTATCACAGTGCGGGGGGGGGTTCACCGGCTACCAACCAGTTAAACGCTCTCCATGCAGCCTTTGAACTCGCCGCAAAGTTGAATTTAATGCGTCGCGATAGCAAGGAACAGATTTACGATGATCTTGTTTACGTTTCTGGTTTATTATTCTTAGATCGGCCAAGAATAACGACAGCTTGGCAGGAAGAGCGAGCAAAACTTTATGATCCAAGCAAGCCAATCAAAACGTCGCTGCCGGAAGTTGCTGACCAAATTGCACAGATAATATTAGGTACGCAAAACGCCCTCGCTCAAAAGTCTAATGTGGCAATTGCACCCGAAGTCTGGCTGCCAATCATTCACGAAGAAGTTGACGAACAGACAATCCCAAAAGAGGTCTTTGAAGCATACATTGTTGCACCGACGCGCATCATGGAAATTACCGACAAAGATGCAGAAAATCCGATTGACATTGAAGCGTTTTTCATCGATGCTGTTGAAACATTATACGAACTACGTTACCATGCTAGCAACGATCCCAAGACGTTCGACCTGGTGATGAAAGCGGAATCATTTTTAGTACCAGCCATGTCAGACCTCGATTTTGGACGTCTAGCTGATGCGTTAAAGAGCGAAGCGAACAAAGTTCGACTCCGTTATGCCGGCTATACTGAAGCAGTCGAACAAGCCGAAAACACCCTGCGTGATCTTGGCGACAATCTCGACATTATATACAACTTACAGGAAATTCTTGAAAATTTGTTCGGCAGCCGAGTTCGGCTTGATCTTCCTGATTTAAGCAGCTCTAGCGATGAGGGAGTCTTATCTAGCAACGGCATAGTGAAATTTGCACGGAATGGTATCAACGTCAGCTCACAGTTGAAGTATCGCCTCAAAACTGTTGGGTCGCTAGCCTGGAACCATGTTTTAACCTCAATAGAACGCGCTTACAAAGTCATTACTGGCGAAATGTCGGAAGAAGAGGCTGCCGCTGCTGCGTTAAAACCTGAGATGGACTTAGTAGGCGTAAAGATTATTGCTGACAATGAAGTGCACCTCGAAAGGGTAGTTGCACAAGTTGCAGAAAATATTTTGCTCGCGCAAGAATACGAACTCCTGCACCTTAATCCACCGCCTGGTCGTGATGTTCCTTTTCATGTTCGTGGCATAGAAGATTTTTGTGAGAACTTTAAGGAAATATTGAACGAGTGTGGCGCCAAAGGCAAAATTGATTCTAGAATTGAGGCAGAACGTGAGCAAATGCATATTATCAAAGTAACTTTTTTCAATCAGCTGGATAATGGAAATTCACCAACTGAGTTACAGATAGTGACAGAGGAGTACGATGATTTAATGGAGCTCGGTGAACTTGACCATGTCTCTTATAAAGCTAAGGTCACAATCGATGCAAACACACGAGTGGTTTGGAGCAGATCTAGGAAAATAAATCGTTCCAGGCGGGGCCTAATGTCAAGTTCACAGCTATTGTCCAAAAACAGGAAAGCAGCTGAGAAAGAGTTAGCTGAGATTTTTAATAAGAGTGAGGCTGAGGTTCGGCGAGCCATCAGTCGCACCGCCACCATAATGGCACTCAACGCCCAATAAAGATAAGGGCACCCTATTTTCCAGTCTTGCGCTTTGACAAATTTTCTGCTACAATACCCGACAGCGTTATCAAAGACAGTGGCGGACCGTTTGGTCGATAAGAAGGCTACCGAGATAAATCTCTTTTTGATGACGATACCCAAGCACCTTTGACTAGTGTCACAGAATGCTCGGCGCACTTTAACAATTCGGGTATTCAATATTAATTTAACCAACAGGAGTTTTACTTATGGCGATTAGCAAAAGTAGAAAACAAGAATTGGTTGCTGAATTAGAAAAAACCTTGAGTGAGGCGAAAATGGCCGTTTTTGCGAAATATTCCGGTATTTCTGTCAGAGATTTACAAGTTCTGCGCCGCGCGGCTCGTGAGGCTGGCGTGACGATCAAAATCGTTAAAAACCGCTTGGTCCGGGTGGCAATGAGCCAGGTCGAAGCGCTGAAAAAGACTTCGACCGAGGCGCTCAAAGGGCAGATTTTGTACGCCTTTTCCGCCACGGACGAAGTCGCACCGGCGCAAGTACTCGACGAATTCGCGAAAGATCACCCAAACCTGGTGTTGATCGGCGCGTTCTCGGGCGAAGGCGCGAACCTCGATACCACCGAAACGACGGCTCTAGCCAAACTGCCGAGCAAAAACGAGCTCATCTGGGCGGTTCTGGCGACCCTGGAGTCACCACTGAACGATGTGGTGTCGGGCCTGAACAACCTAGGCGGCATTCTAAACGCCCTCGAGGCAAAAGCAACCAATTAGCTAAGATTTCTTTCGCTCACTCGAACGATTTTCGCGTCAAAAAATTGTTCCTAAAATTCAGGAATCACACTCCAAGCATTCGTGCTTTCCTGAATTTTAATCAAACAATTTTTTCGGAAAATCGGAGAGATCGCGAGAAAAAATCTTAGCTAATCATTACCAAAACGGAATCGATTCCATGACAATAACTTAATTAACGAAAGGAAATTTACCATGGCAACAGATATCAAAAAACTGGCCAAAGACCTAACCGCCTTGACGGTTCTAGAGGTCAACGAACTAAAAAATGTTTTAAAGGACGAGTACGGCATCGAGCCAGCCGCCGCCACTGTCGCGGTCGCTGCTGGTCCAGCCGCTGGCGGTGACGCTGGCGCTCCGGCCGCCGAAGAAAAGAGCGAGTACACCATCCAACTCAAAGATGCTGGCGCCCAAAAAGTCGCCGTCATCAAGGCCGTCAAGGAAATTACCGGCCTCGGCCTCGGCGAAGCCAAAGCCATCGTCGACGGCGCTCCGGCCACTGTCAAAGAAAAAGTCAGCAAAGACGAAGCCGACACCGCCAAGAAGCTTCTAGAAGAAGCCGGCGCAACGGTTGAGTTAGTCTAACCAACATGCCCGAATTGTTTTCAAAGCAATTACTCATACATTTTGGACGAGTAATTTTCAGTATTGATAAATATCAAATAATGATGTATAGTGCTTGCAACATGAGCAACAGATCTGGAAATCTATGCGGTCGCCTCGGCAATATGCCGATGTTTGATCAAGTGACCACAGGTGGAAGGCAGCAAGACCTCCTACGAAAGTGCGCCAACGTATGTCTTCAATGTTCTGATTTCCTATCTTGTGACTTTAGGGTTGAAGCCA
>WRNW01000014.1 GCA_009776375.1 Candidatus Saccharimonadota bacterium
TGTCTACCCCCCCCCCATCGCTTGCCCTAGCAAAACCGACCACCGGTGCAACCTTTTTACCATTTTCGAAAAGCCTCCAGACTTCGTTCATCGTGTTTTTGAAGTTTTCGGGGGATATCGTACGAAAAACGTTTGAATAAAGCACTCCATACCAGTCGTCGAAAGGTAGGTAGTGCGCAGTTCCTCCCCTCGTACCTTTTGTAAAATCAGCTTGTTTGGCAAAAGAGAGTATCTCTTGTGCCTCTTCATCACCTATAAATGGGGTATAGAATTCTAGTTTTGCCATTATTGTACCATACATCATTTTGGCATTTCTGTCAATTGCAAATGGTTTTTATCCCGCAAACTCGTCCGTGCAGGTAATGTGGAGACCTAGCTTTTTCAGGGCATCGATTTCGATTTTGGGTAACATGATCGTTGAGTGGGCCTCGAGTCCTTTTAGTTCGGATAATTTCGACAGCGCCAGCTCAACGGTCGGGTTAGTCGCTGCGCTGACTGCTAGCGCCATCAGTACGTCTGATAAATATAGTTTGGCTTCGTCGTAAATTTCTTGTTTCAGTTTCAGCATTGGTTGTCCATTAATCGGCGGGATGAGGTGAATTTCATCGTCAATATTGCTCAGGTTTTTAATAGCATTAATCACGGCGGCGGCTGGTGCGGTCATCACATCGGTATATCGACCAGTGATAATTTGACCATCACGTAGCTCGATCGCCACGGCATTGGTTTTCTTGTCAGACTTTTTCTTGAGCGCTGCGGCGACCACCGGCCGATCAGCCAGACTGATATCGAGTTCGTCCATTAAAACTTTGATTTGGTTTGGTATGCTGATATCATAAATCCCATTTCGATAATCACATAAACTATCTAGATAACGTCGAATTATTTCGTCGCAACTGGCCCGCCGGACGCATTCGTCATTAGTGATACATTCTCCGATCATGTTGATACTCATCTCGGTCGGTGAATGATAAACGTCCTGGCCAGTAATTTTATGCAAGATTTTTTTAAGCACCGGAAAGATGACGAGATCTCGATTGTAGTTGATCGCTACTTGGCCAGACTTTTCAAAATAGAAATTATCAATCATGTTAATATCACCAATGTCGGCCGTCGAAGCTTCGTATTCCATGTTAACCGGATGTTTGAGCGGCAGATTCCAAACTGGTAAAGTTTCAAACTTGGCATAACCAGCGCGGACGCCGCGTTTGTGCTCGTGATATAGTTGACTGAGACAAGTCGCTAATTTACCGCTATTGGCCCCGGGCGCCGCCACCACGATCAGCGGTTTGGTAGTCTCGACGAACGGTTGCGCGCCGTAACCTTCGTGGCTAACAATGGTGTCGATGTCGGTTGGATAACCTTTGGTAGGAGTATGAATATAAGTTTTGAGGCCACGTCGTTCCAACTGATTTTTGAATTTCTCGGCCGCCGGTTGGCCAGTATAGAGCGTAATCACCACCGCGACGGTCGGTATAGCTATCGCTTTGAATTTCTCGATCAGACGCAAAAGTTCGATCTCGTAGCTAATCCCGTGATCGGCTCGCATCTTTTTCTTTTCAATCGCCGCCGCGTTGATACAGAAAATCACTTCGACTTTGTCTCTCAGTTCTTGGAGGATCTCAACTTTGATGCCCGGTCTAAAGCCCGGCAGGATTCGCGCCACATTGAGATCATCGAAAACTTTACCGCCAAATTCGAGATACAGTTTATTGTTAAACATCTGCAATCGTTCGTCGATCTTGGCACTTTGCAGTTTGACATATTTATCGTTGTCAAAGCAATTGTTTTTAATATTTGTGTTCGACATAACACTCCCCTCTCATGGAATTTGATTATACAGCATTAAAGGTTTTTCGACAAATTTCCCGTCGTGTCATTCTAGCAAGATCTGGTCCCATAATCCTCCAAGTCCGATAAGAACGGTGCTTATAATCTGTAGTTGATGTTGTTATAATTACAACATATGGTCGGGGCGACCTGACTTGAACAGGCGACCTCACGGCCTTCGGGTCGGGGACGTCGATAATCCGCTACCGCGCGCCACATTTGTGGCGCCATCATTCCTGGTCGGGGCGACCTGACTTGAACAGGCGACCTCACGGCCCCCAGCCGTGCGCGCTACCAACTGCGCCACGCCCCGATAGAGGGCATGAGACAAACCTACGGTTTTTCTCATCGCGCGGGGACAAAAAGTGTGATTTTTGTCTCCGGCTGCTCTTTTCCCTTAACGAAACCGAGCTGACCTGCTCCTTTCCCTAAAGGCATAATGCCTCTCGGGCTGCTCTTTTCCCTCGCGGCAATATTATTATAACATGACGAGTCCGAGTGAAAAGAAAGTTTACTTTCTTTTCCGAGGCGAGGAAATGTTACATTATTTCGATGGAAATATTTTAGCACGACGAGGCTGAGTCAGAAACGAATATCCTCGTTTTTCGACATGCTTGCCAAACATAGCCTGGGTATAATACAATAAAGCTAAAGTTTTATTTAACGAAAGGTATTAAGGATGAGAAAGTTTTTGGGTAGATATGGGGTAACAAGCGCTTTTGTCGCCGCGGTATGTTTAATTGTCGCGGTTGCAACATTCGGCGTACTCCGGTTAACACCGACAGCTAGCGCCGCTAATCCGCCAGCTGGCTATGTCACGCTATCTACCCCATCATCAACAACCCTGAGCGCGACCATGCCCTATCTCCTAGACGATGGAACAGCAGCAGCTAGTGGTACGCTCGGCGTCGACTCGGTGGCATACTTTGATGCGGCGACCGGTACTTTGACTTTACAGGATTATCATTTCGGTCGTATCGAAGCGCCTATTTTCGGTGGTCCGTGGGATCTGCAGATTAACTTAGTTGGAACAAATACGATTACCAGTATTGCCTCTGGACAAGTTTTTGGTATTTATAACAATAATACTGGCGATCTGATAATTTCCTCATCGACGGGTGGTAGTTTGGCGATTACCGTCTCGAGCACTAGTGATAGTGCGATGGGGATTACTACCAATTGGAACAATGGAGGTGTCTTCCTAGGCGACACGATTATTAGCGGTGACGCTCATGTTACAATCAATGCCGCCACAACTAGCTCCAGTCACAGTGCCAACGGCATTCATACCGCTGGTGGTAATGTTGCTGTGCTGGATGATGCTTCATTAGCGATTACCGCTAGTGCGCCCGGAACTGGTAGCATCGCCGCTACCGCTATTTATTCGCGTGGCGAGACGACTTTTAATACCACTGGCGATATCCTGGTTGATGCTTCAGACCCTGCCAACGACACGACCGTTGTCATCTACGCGATTGGTGGTACGACGCTGACTCGCGCGAACACTCTCAAGATCATCCTCCCGGTCGGCGGTTTCGAATCCTATCCCGCTATTAGCTATAACCCCGCCAACTTTATCGTCACTAGTCCCGAAAGTAATTCCGTTCTCTATAGCTGGGATAATCGAACGGCAGTGACTTTCACCGCCGTGCAAACTGGCGGCGTCAGTACTACTTGGGATACCACTGGCATTGTTCTGACCTTTAACCAAGCGGTGACTGGTCTAACGGCGAGCGATATCACCGTCGACGACGGCACTGGTTCGGTGACGACGGGCGTGCTGGTCGGTTCCGGTACCACTTGGACGCTGGACGTGCCGACGGTTGATCTCGAAGGCTATGTAACGGTCAAAGTAGCTGATTTTGGTACTTTTAAAGTTACGACGACTTCTCAATCGGTGATGGTTTATAAAAAAACCACGACGGTCACGCCGCCGACTGCGCCAATTGGCCTGACTGCGACTCCTGGCGACGGGGAAATTACCCTCAATTGGACCGCTCCGGCCAGCGATGGTGGCGAAGCAATTACTGAGTACTACTATTTCTGTGACGAGACGGCCACCTATCCTGCTTCGCCAGTGTTTAACCCAATACCTTATTCCGATGATACGACAGTGAGTTACCTGGTGACTGGTCTGACTAACGACACAGAATATACTTGCCAGGTGATGGCTCGCAATTCTAGCTATTTAGGTACCGCCTCGAGCAAAGCGACAGCGACGCCTACTGCTGCTGCACCCGTGACCCCGCTCACCTTTGCCAGCAGTCCGGCCTTTGACATTCCCGCCATGACTGTTGGCACACCGATTTCGCCGATCAATGTCGCCGGTGGAGCAGCTGGCGGTACGCCGCCGTATAGTTTCAGCGCGATCGGTTTACCGGCTGGCATTTCGATCAGCCCGGCAGGGATTATTTCTGGCACACCGACAACGACTGGCACGGCCGGAACCGTGACGATTACTGTCACCGATAGCGACGGGACGACTAGGACGATTCGCATTAGCTATGGAGCAATTTCCGCCGCTGCTAGCAGTGGCCGCAATCCGCGGACTGGTGATATTAACACTGTTTTGATCACGGCTACTTCAATGATTGCTCTGGCTGGCGTGGTGCTTGGTGCGATCAGATTAAGGAAACTGGCGACCGCTAAATAGTTCGTCGGGGGCTATGCTATAATGGTCACATTATGAGCATAATCACTGTTAGAGATTTACATAAAACTTTCGGTAAAGTTAGAGCGCTCGACGGGTTTGATCTCGATGTCCACGAAGGCGAAATTCACGGTTTTCTCGGGCCAAACGGTGCTGGCAAAAGTACGACAATTCGGGTGATTCTCGGATTGCTCCGAGCAACTTCCGGCCAAGTCAAATTATTCGGTCAAGACCCGTGGAAAAATGCGGTGAAACTGCATGAAAAGTTGGCTTATGTACCGGGCGACGTTAATTTTTGGCCGAATCTGACCGGTGGTGAAATTATTGATCTCTTGGGTAATTTGCGTGGTGGTTTGGACGAGACGCGGCGCCAGGATTTGCTCGAAAAATTTCAACTCGATCCCGCCAAAAAATTCCGAACTTATTCCAAAGGTAACCGTCAAAAGGTCGCTGTTGTTGCCGCGCTAGCGTCCGACGTGCCGCTCTACATTCTCGATGAACCCAGTAGCGGCCTCGATCCGTTGATGGAACAGGTTTTTCAAGACGAAATCCGTTCCTTGAAAAAATCTGGCAAAACGATCCTGCTGAGCAGTCACATTCTGTCCGAAGCCGAAGCGCTCTGCGACCGCGTGACGATCATCCGCGAAGGTAAAAACGCCGGCGTTTACACTCTTAACGAGCTGAGGAAAGAATACAAAAATCTCGAAAAAGTTTTCCTGAGCAAGTACGAGGAAGAAAAGTGATCGGCACCCATAATCTAGACGAATTGCGTTATAATTTCCAGAATTTGCAAATTTTAACGATATTTGATAAAATATAATTATGATTTATCGACCTACGAAAGACAAAATCCGACGCCTAGCGCGCGAATATCGAGCCTTGGCGAGAAGAAATCCGCGGGCGATTTATGAAATCCTAATGACGGAAATTCCCGAGATGGTTTATAACTCTAACGCCATCGAAAATTCGACGTTGACGCTCAAGGACACCGAGGATATCCTGCTGCGTAATCAAGTCAAGAAAGATCACGATATTCGTGAAATTTACGAAGCCAAAAATCTGGCGAAAATCACCGAAAAATTGGCTCAAAATCCTCGACAAAAAATTTCCGTCGAACAGATTTTACGTTTACATAAAATTCTGCTAAGCGACATAAATGATCGTATCGCGGGGCGGTTTCGCGGTCGTGACGAATGGGTGCGTATCGGTAGACATCTCGGTGCGAATCCGGATTTTGTCGGTGAGCTGGTCAGTGAATTAGTTACGCAGTATAACAACGATAACACGACTTATTTCTTAGCAAAAATTGCTCACTTTCACGCCGAGTTTGAAACAATTCATCCGTTCAATGACGGCAACGGTCGGATTGGTCGTGTATTGATTAACCAGCAGCTAATGGCTTTCGGTCTGCCGCCAATCATTATTCGCAACAAGAGCAAGCACCGCGAGTACTATCCCCTATTTGATAATTATCGCCACACCAATAAAGTTGATGGATTCACTGAATTGTTCGCGCACCTGTTGCTAGAATCACTGCATAAACGAATTGCGATTTTGACTGCGAAAAGGATTGTTTCCTTGAATGATTTTGCAAAATCGCATGGTATCAATCCGGCGAGTCTCAATAACAAAGCCCGTCGTCAAACCATCCCGGCTTTTCGCGAGCAAAATATTTGGAAAATCGCCGCAGATTTTGAATATGAAAAGGAGAAAAAGTGACTGGAACGTGGAATTTGATAAAACTAATCCTGCGGCGTGATCGCGTTAAATTGCCGATTTGGATTTTGGCGCTGGTCGGAATGTTGCTCTATATGATTCCGCTGCTACGGAATACTTATGCTTTTTCACCAGAGACGCTGGAGACTTTGTATCATCAATTCAGCGCTGTGCCGGCTGGGCTATTTTTGACTGGACCGATGGATGGGCCGAATTTTAGTTCAATGTTCACGATCGAAACTGTGCTCTGGTGGGGATTGGTGATTGCTTTTATGAATACGCTGCTGATTGTCCGTCATACCCGTCAAAATGAGGAAATGGGGGCTCAGGAATTGATTCTGAGTGGGCGGGTGCATCGCAGTGCTAGTTTAGTGGCGGCGCTGGTAGTGGCGTTAATCGTGAACGTCGTCATGGCGTTGGCGATAGGTCTCGGCATGGGTCTATTGTACGACGGCTGGATTGGTTCAGTTTGGTTGTACGCGGCTGGGTTCGCTGGTTTTGGTTTTGCTTGGGCGTGTGTGGCGGCGATTTTGGTACAGCTATTTGAATCAGCACGTTCGGCGAATGCAGTTGGTGCAATTTTGATCGGCGCGGCGTTTTTGTTGCGCGGCGTCGGTGATTTCTTGGGAAGTATTGGTGCAAATGGTTTGGTCCAGGCAGCCTGGCCATCGTGGCTCAGTCCGTTTGGTTGGCTACAGGCGACGCGCAGTCTCACCTCCCCCGAATGGTGGCCGCTACTAGTGCCACTAGGTTTTGCAGTGGTGGCGATCGGCGTCGCCTTTGTTCTACTTAATTCGCGTGACGAGAGTCGGGGAATTTTACCATCGCGTGTTGGGCATGCGCGGGCGGGCAAGTTTTTGCGGACACCGCTCGGTTTAACGATGCACCTACAAAAGAATGTTTTCATTGGTTGGTTGGCTGGTGCTCTAGCGCTGGTTTCGGTCATCGGCGCACTAGTCCCCCAAATGAGCAAAGTTTATGACAGTTCGCCCGAACTGCGGCTGATGATCGAATCGATGGGCGGTAGCGGCGCGTTAGTGCCGACATTTCTCTCGGCAATGCTGATGATTACGATGTTGATGATCTTGGCTTACGTGATTCATGCGCTGTCGCGCGCGCGGGCTGAGGAAAGCGCGGGGCATGTTGAAAATCTGCTGGCGACGCGTTTGTCGCGCCCGAAATGGTTGTCTTTGCACCTGGCGGTGGCGTTAGTCGGTGCGGCGATTATGCTAGCAATCAGTGGTTTAGTGATGGCGCTAACGGTCAACGGCATATCCGAATGGTCGGTCAAGACCGGCGACTACGTGCTCGGCGCACTCAGTTATTGGCCATTGATGGCTTTGTTAGGTGGACTATACGTGGCGCTGTTCGGTCTATTGCCTCGCGCAGCCGGGTTGGTGCTCTGGATTTTCTACGGCTTTATCGCTTTTATGTCGTGGATCGGACCGCTGCTCCGACTCGATCAATGGATTATGAATCTATCGCCGCTTGAGCACATGGCGTCGGCTCCCGCTGAAACGGTCAAAGTCGCACCACTGCTAATTATTTCGATTATCGCCATTGCCGCCGCAACCTCTGGTTTTATATCCTGGCGACAACGAGATTTGGTCCAGCAATAATCCTCGCTCTGCCACGGTTATGTTACAATTGTGCTTATGAAATTTCGGAGATGCTGGTGGGCGATATTGATCACAGTTTGTGTTGGGGTGTTGACTTATAATGCCCTGGTCCTGATTAATTGGTTGATTGATAAAAATCGGCTTGAGCAAGAAATCGTCGAACTTGCTGATGATCTTAAAACTATCGAGATTGATGGTGGTGAACCGGTCAATCCGCCCGACGACACCGATAGCGATTATTGGGATTTTGTGAAATTACCGCTGATTGATGTTGATATCGCGGCGCTTAAAAACCGTAACGCCGATACAGTTGGTTTTCTCAGCGTGGCGGGCACCAATATCAATTATCCAGTGGTCCAAACTAGCGATAATGATTATTATTTGACTCATTCTTTCAAGAAAGACAGCAACCGGGCTGGTTGGATTTTCATGGATTATCGCAGTCAGGCTAGTTTGAGCGATCGAAATACGATTATTTATGGTCACGGTCGGATTGATGGAGCCATGTTTGGTAGTCTAAAGAACATCCTTGATACCGCTTGGGTCGATAATCGCGACAACCAGGTGATCAGATATGTGACTGAATCAGAAACGATGCTCTTCCAGGTTTTCGCGGTTTATACTGTGCCGTCGGAAAGTCAGTACATTCAAACTGTTTTTTCGAGCGATACTGAATACCAAAACTGGTTGGACACGATGATCAATCGCAGTCAATATAATTTCCACACCACGCTCAACGAAAATGACCAAATTCTCACCCTGTCGACTTGTTATGGCGCGAGTAGTCAAGACCGCGTCGTCATGCAGGCCAAATTGATCAAGAAAACCACGGTTCGTTTGGGACACTAATTCCACACTAACTAAAATTGTTTGGCGGAGGAGACAGGATTTGAACCTGCGAGGACCTTTCGACCCAACACACTTTCCAGGCGTGCGCCTTAAACCACTCGGCCACTCCTCCGTACGCTATCTATTGTAGCACGCGCCCGCGATCCGGTGACTCTTGCCAAAATCAGCAAATTAGAGTAGAATAGCGACAAGATGGCCACCACAAGTGAGAACACCAGTTTTAGTTTACCCGTTCGATCTGACGTCGGACGGGCTTTTTTTGCTGCGCCCAGCACCAGCAGCGCCCCAGTGATTGAACTAAGAGGTATCCAGAAAATTTTTGGTTATGATGATACTGAGACAATCGCTCTGGACAAGATTGATCTAGTTATCGGACATGGTGAATTTGTGGCCATCATGGGTCAGAGTGGTTGTGGCAAGACTACCCTGCTGAACCTGGTTGGGCTACTCGATCGACCGACAGCTGGTAGTTATCTACTGAATGGTCGGGATGTGGCTAAATTCCGCGCTTCGCGCAAAGCTCGCGTGCGGAATCGCGAGATTGGTTTTGTCTTTCAAAATTTCAATTTGATTCACAAACTTAACGTGCTCGAGAATGTAGCGCTGCCGCTGACTTACCGAAGAGGTTTAAATTTTCGCCACCAACAGCGAGCCAGTTTACTGCTCAAAACTTTTGGCCTCCAGAATCGCGAATATTACATGCCGTACCAGTTGTCTGGCGGTCAAACCCAGCGAGTAGCCATCGCCCGCGCTCTGATTAACAAACCATCGATTATTTTGGCGGACGAACCGACCGGTAATCTCGATAGCCAAAACGCGGAAATTATCATGGACGAGTTAACGCGCATTCATCACGAAGGCAACACCATCTTAATGGTGACGCATAATCCTGACCTCTTGTCATACGCTAGTCGCGTCATTCATATGAAGGACGGTCGCATCATCAGCGATGTTGAATTGACTGAAAATAAAGCCTACTCAACCGCCACCAAATTCGTTTCACGACGCAAAAATCTCCGTCGCCGTCGCGGTATTAGACGGACGACTAAAAGGAGCAAAAGATGATCCTACCCGTCAGTTTCAATCTCGCCCTTGGTAGTTTGCACGCTCATCGGACGCGGACACTGCTGACAACGCTCGGTGTGGTGATCGGCGTCTTTATTATTGCTCTGATTTTAGTCCTCAGTGGTGGCCTGCACGCCAGCATCGCTCAACAGACCGCCAATCTGGACGATGATATTTTACTGATTCGTTCGGCCGGCGACAGTACGACTGGTATGGAAGCCTTTTCGCCGCTCAGGGTCGCTAACGCCACGGTTTTAACTGAACGTGATGCTACGGCGGTTAGCGAAATTACCGACGTCAAGGATGTCGCACCGATGATGTTTCTCGGTGGTACGATCAAGAACGGCGAGCGGGCTTATGACAACATCACGACGGTAGCCACGAATTATAGTTTTCCGAGTGTGCTCGGTCTAGAGATGGCGTCTGGCTCTTGGTTTGCTGAAAACGAAGCGAATCGCCAATACGCAATTCTCGGCGAAAAATTAGCGTCAGCACTGATTGAAACCAATCGCGCGATGGGCCAAACGATCAATATCAAAGGTCAGGATTTCACCGTAGTTGGCATCATTAAAACGACTAACCAACCGATTTCCCTAGCGGGAGTTGATGTCGATAAAACAGCTTTTATTTCCTTAGCCAATGGTCTCAAGTTCACCAGCGGTACAATCGCCATTGGTCAGATCGTCGTTCGCACAACTGACCGAGATGTCCTTAGCGATGTCAAAAAGGACGTGGTCGCCGTCCTCCAGCACAACCATCTCGATGACAGCGAGTTCGCCGTTCGAGCGGCTGGTGAAGTCGCTAGCGCGACCGCCGGCTGGTTGGCGACGATTACTTTGGCGGCCTTGATTTTCGCCAGTATTTCCTTGCTCGTCGGCGGCATCGGCATCATGAACATCATGCTCGTCAGTGTCGCCGAACGGGTGCGCGAAATCGGTATTCGAAAAGCTGTCGGTGCGACCAAACGTCAGATCCTTGAACAATTTCTCCTCGAAGCCGTCCTGATGACGCTCGGTGGCGGTGTGATTGGTCTGGGGTTGGCTTATGCGGCGGGTTATTTGATCGCTCTGCAATTTTCGCTACCGCTAGTTTTTGATTGGTGGATTTTTGCAATCGCCCTTGGCGTACCGCTGTCAGTCGGTCTAATCTTTGGTCTCTGGCCGGCTGCCCGCGCCGCCAACCAAGACCCAATCGTTGCCCTCAAACAATATCATTGATGGTTTACAATCCTTAATCGCTTGTGCTACAATTGAATCCAGTTTAAGGAAAGGGTGGGCATGGACGAAGACACCAGCAAAACCAAGGTTGACGACGAAGAATTAGAGAACATGATCGCCAGCATCAAAGGCCAGCCGGCTGCGCCGCCGACGGTTGCTGGTAGTGGTGCGCCGATGGCGTCGACACCACCAGCTACCCCACCGATTAATTCCTCGATGATACCGGCTACTGATGGAGCGACTGCGGCGCCAACTGCGTCCGCGCCAATTGTACCGATGCCGCTGTCTGAACCGACTACGCCACCAGCGACGTCGCTGACGCCAACACCACCAACACCTGCGCCCGCGGTGACCACACCGCCTGCCCTGCCGCCGGAACTAGCTAGCATCAAACAGAGTACCCTGGCGGAGCTGCGTCCGTTGGTTGATCGGTTAGCCCTGCCGCCCGAGGAAAAATTTAACGCTATCCTACTCATTATTCGCTCGACTGACGACGCGTCGCTGCTGCCGGCCGCCCGTCAAGCCGCCAGCGCCATCACGGACGAAAACCGCCGCGCCCAAGCCCTCCTCGACGTCATCAAAGAAATCGATTTCTTTAGCCAACAGGCTAGATAACCTACATCATCCCCATACCGCCGCCCATGTCGGGCATGGCGGTGGTTGGTTCGGGAATATCCGCGACTAGCGCGCCCATGGTCATGGCGGTCGCCGAAATACTGACAGCATTTTGGATTTCTTCGCGGGTGACGCGGGCTGGATCAACCACGCCGGCGCTTTTGAGGTCGATCACGCCTTTTTCGGGAGTCATCACGTCGACGCCATAGCCGGTTTTGGCGCGGCTAACTTCGGCGAACAGCGCTTCGGTGTTGAGGCCGGCGTTATTCATCAGTTGTTTGAACGGTTGGGCTAGCGCCACGCGCAGGATTTCCGCACCGGCGTCCTTACCGGTGATTTCTTTAGATAAGGAAATCAGCGACACACCGCCGCCTGGGACGATGCCCTCTTCGAGCGCCGCTTTGGTGGCAGCCACAGCATCGTCAACGCGGTATTTTTTCTCATTGATTTCGGTCTCGGTGGCGCCGCCGACTTTGATGACGGCGACTTTGCCGTTCAAGGACGCCGCGCGCTTTTCGAGTTGTTCTTTATCGTATTCGCTAGAGGCGATATCCGCCTGCGCCAAGATTTGCTTGACTCGTTCGGCGACATTCCGGTGATCGCCGGCACCTTCGATAATCGTGGTAGAGTCTTTTTGGGCGATGACTTTGCGGGCGCTTCCCAAAACTTCTAATCCGACGTTTTCAAAGGACAGTCCTTGATCCTCGGTGATGACGGTCGCACCGGTCAAAATCGCAATGTCCTGGAGCACGTCGCCACGACGATCGCCGAAACTCGGTGCTTTGACCGCGACAGTGTTGAACACGCCTTTCAATCGATTGAGGATCAGCACGCCCAGCGCTTCGCCTTCGACTTCGTCGGCGATCAAAACCACGTCTTTTTTGCCGGCGGCGGCTAACTTTTCCAAAATCGGCAGGAATTCCTGGACCGAGCTGATTTTCTTATCAGTGATCAGGATGGCCGGTTTGTCGTAAACCGCCTCCATCCGCGTCGTGTCGGTCGCCATGTAGGCACTGACGTAACCGCGGTCAAAGGTGAAGCCTTCGACCACCTCGGCCTCCATCGTCAGGCTCTGGCCCTCCTCGACACTGACCACGCCATCGCGGCCGATTTTGGCGATGACGTCGGCGATCAATTGGCCAATTTCCGGGTCGCCCGCGCTGATGGTTGCGACTTCGGCGACGCGGGTTTTGTTGCCATCGACCGGTTCGGACAGTTTGCCTAGGCCGGCGAGGACTTCGGCGCCGGCTTTTTCGACACCTTTACGCAGTTCCATCGGATTATGTCCCGCCGCGATCAGGCGGTTGGCTTCCTTGAGAATCTCATATGTCAAAATCGTCACCGTCGTCGTGCCGTCGCCAGCGTCCTTGTTCATTTTCTTGGCCGCCTGTTTGATCAGATCCGCGCCGATTTTCTCGCCCAAAGTTTCCTCCGTTTCGGGCAGATCGATCGCCTCGGCCACCGTCACGCCGTCGTGCGTGATGTTTGGCCCGCCGTATGATTTTCCAATAACCACGTTGCGACCTTTCGGCCCCATCGTGACTTTGACCGCATCGGCCAGTTTCTTGGCACCTGCCAGAATTTTCTCGCGCGCCTCGTCGTCATAAAATACCTTTTTTGCCATGATTCCTTTCCTTTCCGTCATCGCGAGCGTAATGTGGCGATCCAGGCTAGATTGCTTTGTCACCTCGTTCCTCGCAATGACTATTTACATGTAGATGCCTCTATAATAGCAAAAAAAGTTAGCACTCGCAAGGGGGGAGTGCTAGGTACTCAACTCATTTATGAGTTCTTGCACGTTTTCTTCAAAGATGCCCTCGGCATCTGCACGCAAATTGCTAATCTTATTAATAATATCACTATCTGGCCACGCTTGTTGTAATTGATTGTATACATTTTGTATCTGTTGTTCCGCTTGGGGGTTTTGGGAATTAAGGAAATATAGGTCGTAAAAATCTCTTAAGTTCAGTTGCTTTTGCCCACTAGCGATCAATATTGACAAAAGTTTTCTGTATGTGCGATAAGTACTTTCGTATGCTTCGCCATATTTTTTCTCGCGGAGATCAGGATCGATCAGGTTAAAATCTCCATGATCAAGACAGGAATTCAAATGTTCGGTCAGGGCTTCGTTAATGGGCTTTGGCATACTAGCATTCAAGGCGGATTCTACTGATAGGAAACGTGCACCAATCACCTCCCTGAACACACCCTCGCGATATTCTTGTGGAATACTACCATTAATAGTATGGATAAGTTCATGTCGTATCACATATCTACAGTCTTCCATTTTATTGCATAACAAACCAATCTCGTGCTCTCCCGTCCTCGTGTTAATATAGCTGGTGCCAACGATGGATATACTTCTTTCGTTTTTAGCCTTCATCAGGGTCCCATCGTCAATATATACCTGCACTTTATTTAACTTGTCGCAATGAGCCCCAGCTGATTCTGGCAAATAGCCGCATTCGATCATCTCGTTAATTTCGGTCATCAATTCCATTTTGAGTAGCTCAACCTGGGAATCAATCTCCTTTTGTTGGCGAGCTAGTTGATAGTTATGCCATTCTAAAAAGTTTAGGAAGAGTTCGTCGCCAACTAGATATTCTATACCCTCTTTTTTGGCTGTAAGCACTTCAGCCCAATCAAATGTGTCTGTAGTGGAGTCTTCGGGTTTGTTAGGCGTAGTCGAGCGCGGAATTGCAGCCCATAGTCTCTTTGCTAGCTTTTTTAGTGCGGTTTCTTCTTGAACGATGTCTGTTTGTTGGGGTTTTTGTACTTGTAGTGCAGCATTCGCTAGCGTTCTTTGGAGAAAAGGACTTTTGGTGTGCTCGTCTAACAGCGCATTAAATTGCTGTTTCTGCCTTTCGGTCTTCTGTTCAATATCAAAGCGCGCGCGCCATAAATAATTCTCTAGTTGTTGCTGGGTATCACCCAAGATGATTGCATCATTTTCGTTCGAGGTCAATCGTTGGTCAGGTTCAGCCGAATTATCGGGGAGATCACATTGTATCGCAGCAATCGCAATAGCAGCGCGTGCGGCACCCCCCCAGTTTATTGATAGGGGGTAAATGTTGTTCGCACAACTCACTTAGCACAATACGTACGTCTGGTTCTTTGGGCACCTTGGTCCTTTTAATAATGTGGTCTCTTGCATTAGTGTGACATAAAACACTGTTGGAGTCAAGATGAGGATTCTAGACGGTTTTGCGAATGTTAGAAATCTGTTAGTTGATCAGCTGTGACTTGCGCCGCTGCTTTGATAATGCCTACCGCAATATCTCTCAACTCTGGTGCAGAAGCTCGGTGGTATACCGGTTGCGGTTCAGGTTGCAGCTCGGCATAATACCCGCGCGTAGCTGGTTGATCTGGCACTTTTGCACCAGTTCTGTTTATATGAATCGCCGCCTGGACAACCAGTAAATCAAAATCCTTCAGTTTTTGCGCCCGAAGGTTTGCTTCAGCTATTCGCTGCTGTGCTCCGTCCGTTTTTGTTGGGCGTCCTTCTAGCAGCATCATTATCGTCTTCACCAGTCGCACCTCTTTTCCCTCTATTGCCCTAGCTGCCGCATTAATTTCCTGTATTGATATCCTGCCGAAATCCTTAATTTCCTGGACATATTCATTATGAAGTAATTCTATAGCTTGGCGACGTCGATCTATGATGCAACTGCGGATACTCTTATTCTCCAGCAGTGCCTGTAGTTCTGGCGGTAGGTTTGGTTCCAACAGTCCCGGGGGGGGGACGGTGTTTGCAAATGATTTCATGTAATCATCGTACACTATTTTGTGCAGAAAGTCAAAGATGTGTTGAAATGGTTAAGGTTGACTCTTTTTATACCAACAGGGAAGACGATCCTTATTCCAAACTATTTCATACCCAAATTCACGAGGGTCATAGACCTGCAATTGCCCCCCCTCATTACCATCTGGATAGTACCACAACACCTCGCTGAGTGTGCCCCACTTAACCTTTGCTGGAGGAAGCCCAAAAGGTTCACCATTCCCCTTGCGCAGCACTACAGGAGAAAGATTATCTTGATTTGGTTGGCCAGGCAAGTTTTCGCCACTCATTATTTTTCTTTCCTTTCATCAATTTACGCTGTTAATGGTAGCACGTTCGATTCGAAAAGTCAACCTAGCGCGATCGTCGCTCGGCTAGGCGACCGTCGCCAGGACGTCTTCTTCTTTGACGATCAGGTATTCGATGCCGTCGACTTTGACTTCGGTCGTTGAGTATTCGCGGACGATAATCCGGTCGCCGATTTTGACTTCCCTCACGCTCGCACCGATGGCCACAGCCTTGGCGATTTGCGATTTTTCCTTGGCATTGTCGGGCAAATATAGCCCGCTAGCAGTTTTGGTCGCCGCTTCCTCGCGTGTAGCGACGATGCGTTCGCCGAGTGGTTTGATTGGAACTTTACTCATGATTTCCTCCTTCTGGTTAAGTTTCTCTGCTTGTCATTCTGAAGCCTTGGCCAAAGAATCTCTCTCGATCTAGGAGATCCTTCACTAACGTTCAGGATGACAATAGCCAGTTTAGCAAAAAAAGTTAGCACTCGCAAGGATCGAGTGCTAGGTTTTTTTATAAAACATTTCGCTCATGCTTGCAAAGCAGGGGGGGGGGTGATAGTATAAAGAAAATTTAATTTGATAGGAGAAATTTATGGCGTCTAGCAATCACAACACGGTCAATACGGTTTATTATATGGATGGTGATGGCGATGCCGAGATTCCATATATGAATGGTCAAGAGATCCCGCCTGGAACAGCCTGTCTTCTCCCGTTCGCTGTAGATTCTAATGGTAAAGATCTTGTCCAAGCGGGATTTAATCTTTTTGGGCAAAAGTCTCCCCACCCAAATAATTTACGGTTCCTGGTTACAACTGTGCTGTCTGTTTGCGCACAGTGCCATAGGTACTTGGGTAATGAAGGAGATTGCGAAGTAGATCCAAAAACTGCAGCCCTTGTGACAAAAGTGCAGAATTACGATCAACGGCAAGAAGCTGCAGCACGTGCTGCGACAACCAGCAGTTCCTCAACAGGCCATCATGGTAATGGAAAACAATCTACTCAACGTCACGCCAAACAACGTCGCTATATAAATGACCGGCGTCGTAGCTAGCCTCCCAGCGCCGTATCGACGACGGTTTGGGCGGCGGATTGGACCTGGTGGAGATGCTCGGGTGAAGTGAAACTCTCGGCGTAAATCTTGTAAACGTTTTCGGTGCCCGACGGGCGCGCGGCGAACCAGGCGTTTTTGGTGACGACTTTGAGCCCGCCGATTTTCGCCCCGTTGCCGGGCGCGGTCGTCAGTTTGGCAAGGATCGGTTCGCCAGCTAGCTCGGTTGCGGTGATTTGGTCGGGGCTGAGGCTAGATAATTTTGATTTATTTTCGGGTGCGATCGGCGCGTCGATGCGTTCGTACCAACTTTCACCGTATTTGTCGATCAGTTCACGACGTACCTGTAGCGGCGTTCGACCGGTTTTAGCGAAGATTTCCGCAGCTAGGAGTGCCATAATAATCCCGTCCTTGTCGGTCGTCCAAACGTTGCCGTCGCGGCGGAGGAAACTGGCACCGGCCGATTCTTCCCCACCGAAACCGAGTGAGCCGTCGACTAGTCCGGGCACAAACCATTTCATACCGACCGGGACTTCGTAGAGTGTCTTGCCTAAGCCCGTCGCCACACGATCGATCAGGCTCGAACTAACCAAGGTTTTGCCGATCATTAAATCTTTCGGCCAATTGGGACGTCCTTTACCAAATAAATAATGAATCGATACGGCCAAAAAATGATTCGGATTCATGAGCACAAAATTGCCAGTTGCGCCATCGGGATTTTTGGCGACGATGCCGTGCCGGTCAGAATCGCCATCGTTGCCAGTCACAATGTCAAAGCAGTTTTTGGCGTTAGCGTACGCCACCGTGCCAGCCATGGCATTGATCGATGAACAATCCATGCGAATTTTTTCGTCCCAGTCCAGCGTCATAAAAGCAAATCGCGGGTCAACCCGGTCGTTGATCACCGTCAGATCGAGATTGTAAGCTCGCCCGATTTCGCCCCAATAATCGATCGACGCTCCGCCCAAAGTGTCTGCACCGATCCGCACGCCGGCCTCGCGGATGGCGTCCAGATCGATGACACTGGCCAGATCCTTGACATAGTTGGTGCGGTAATCGATTCGTTCGGCCTTGGCGAGGGCTGTTTTGAAGTCCGCCCGGGGGATTTTTTCGAAACCTTGGCTAAGAATTTCGTTAGCCCGCGCCGCGATCCAATCTGTCGCGTCGTTGTCGGCCGGACCGCCGTGCTCGGGATTGTATTTATATCCACCATCGGTCGGCGGGTTGTGGCTAGGTGTGATAACGATGCCGTCGGATAGGTCCTGTTTGTTCGTTTTGCCCTTGTTGGCACAGACGATCGCGTGCGAAATGGCTGGGGTCGGGGTCCAGATGGCTGAGCCTTTTGGCACTTGACCTTTCTCAGCCAGATCCAACAGTTCGGCCGTGATATGCGAATCGATCACGTACGACGTGTTGGTCGCCGCTAGCACCTCGAGCACAGTGCGAAAGGCCGGCAGCGACAGCAAGTGCGTATCAAAACCGATGAAAAACGATCCGCCTAGCCCCTGTTCGTGGCGATATTCGGCAATCGCCGCGGTGATGGCGACGACGTGTGCCTGGTTGAAACTGCCTTTTTTGGCTGCACCGCGGTGACCACTAGTGCCGAAAACTACCTTTTGATTCGGATCATCTGGATTCGGTGCGATCCGATAATACGCATCAAGAGTTTCCGCCAGGTTGATTAAATCTTTTTCCTCTGGTGATTGAGCTGACCTACTTCCCATAAAACCTCCAAAATTAGTACTGCTATTCTAGCACATGCTAAAATATTTAGCGACATGTTGAATCAAAAAATTCTGATGAGCGGGGCGCGGTTTTTTTCGAATAATGCGCAGATTAATCCTTATTATCAAACTGAAACTGTCGATGTCGAGAAGGCGGAGATTGAGCTAGCCGCGATTCGGCGGGCGTTCGAATCGGCGGGGATGACGGTCGTTCAGGTTGATCCGCCGGAGGGTAGCCAGGACGGTGTTTACACCGCTAATTGGGCGTTGGTTCGTGACGGCAAGGCGGTGATGTCGCGTCTGCCGAACGTTCGTCGGGCCGAGGAGCCCTACGCGCGGCGGGTTTTACAGGATCTCGGTTTTGAAACATTGACCGTACCAGACGATTGGCATTTTTCTGGTCAGGGTGATAGTTTGCCCTGCGGTCGGTTTTTGTTGGCTGGCAGTGGTTATAGGAGCGATCCGCGAGCCCAGGCTTTCGCGGCCGAGGTTTTGAGCTTAGAATTAGTGCAACTGCGCGCTGTGCCAAAACTCGACGCTGACGGCCGGCCGATGATCAACGCCGCCAGCGGTTGGCCGGATAGTTTCTTTTACGACATCGATCTCGCCATCGCCGTGCTGCGCGAGGATTTGATCGCTTATTGCCCTGAAGCGTTCGACGCGGAGTCGCGCGCCAAAATCGCCGATTTACCGATGGAAAAAATCGTGGTCAGTTATGAGGAAGCTGTCGAGGGGTTGGCCTGTAACTTGGTTTCAACCGGCGAAACAGTTATCATGAGCGGTCGCGCGCCCCAGTTCCGGGCAGAAATCGAAAAACGCGGCCTGCGCGTCATCACGCCCCAGGCGACCGAACTCGCCAAAGGCGGCGGTTATATTCGCTGCGTCTCGTTGACGCTGGGGTAAAATCAAAGAAGGCTCCTACTGCTGTGCATATTCATCACTGCCCGGTGGCCTTCAACATTCAGTATTGTATCAAATTACTTCTCTAGTGTCAACATTTTGCCACTTTTTTGGTGATGTGACCAATGCGTTTTTTGGGCATAGGGATATTTTAACATAATGCCGGTCGGGCAAGGTCGGAAATTTGACTTTTCGGATAAACTGTGCTACAATGATAAGGTAATGCCACATAAAATAAAAAGTGAAATTACTGATGTGCCGTTTTTCCAGCCCATACAGGATGGTCCGATAGCTATTGCGCATCAGACAAACACCCCCCCCCAGATAGAATCAGCTAGTGAAACAATGGCCAGGCATGGTCTGCCGCCCTATGTTGAGATTGATATAACGACAAATCGCGATGGCACTCCAATGGTATTCCACGGCGCAAATACGCCCATTCAGAAGATCCAGCGTGGTTTGAGCGTCCCGTCTGGGCCAGATTTGCGGTTAATGTCGGATGATGATCTAAAGCGATATAATTTGCGTCATCCCGATAAGCCAATCTCTACCCTGGAGGAAATACTCGCTAGCTTTCCAAACGTGCGTTTTGTCTTGCATTTAAAAGACAGTCAGCCAGAAGCTTTAGCAGCAGTTTTAAAAAGCACCAATTCCTGGGCTAATGTCTGCGCTGGCGCGATGCGCGGCAAGCCACTCAAGGAACTTCATGCAGTCTTGGGTGAAATGGAGCGCAAAATCGCAATGATAATTGCACTTTCTGATACGATTTTCGTAGCACCAAGAGTTGGCATGTTTAAAGGTTTCTATGATCCGGAGACTGCCCGACAGCGTTGGGAAGGCCTGGGTTATCCAACCGCTTGGAATGCACTATCTCAGACTACGACAGATATGGTTGATAGAGCGAAAAAAGCTTTGAGTATTCCACTAATTGCTAGCCACATGTACACCAGTGAGCCACTAACACCTGCGGTTGCAGACAGACAATATACCAAAGGATTCGATGGCTATATGGGCGACGATGTGGCAATAATTGCCACGGCAGCAGCCAAAAAGCGCCGCAGTAGTCGCGCTATTTAGTCAGTTTCTTGAGAAACTTGCGTGTGGTTTCGATTTCGTGCCACGGGTGCTCGCCGTCGGTGCGTTCGATGGTTTTTTCGTGACCTTTGCCGAGAAGCATGACTACGTCGTCGGCGGATTTGGCTTGTTGCAAAGTGAATTCGATGGCTTTGGTGCGATCCAAAATTTTGAATAAGTCATAATCCAGTTTCTTGCCCGATTGCTCGGCGCCGCTGGCGATCTGAGTCAGGATTTCCTCGCCATCAACGTCGCGGTCGTCCTCTTCGGTCAGCACCACGATGTCGGCATATTTTCCAGCGATTTCGCCCTGGATGGCGCGTTTGGCTTCGTCGCGGCGGCCGGCTGAACCGAACATGACGATCAATTGGCCATTGGTAGTGGCGCGAAAATCTTTTAATAATTTTTCAAAGCTGTCGGGAGTGTGGGCGAAATCAACGACAACTTGAAATTTTTGACCCTCGTCGAGGCGGGTCATGCGACCTTCGACCGATGTTAACGCCGCGATACCGTCCTCAATTTGCTGCACCGTCAACCCATAGACCAGGCCGACCGTGACGGCCGCTAGCGAATTATAAACATTGAATTCGCCGGGGATGTGCGTCCTGATGTGCAATTTGTCGGAAAAATTTTGCTCGTTAATTTCGGGGAATTCGTCCTTTAGAGCACGCGGTAATTTGACGTAGTATTCGACGCCGCTAGCGGTCAATTTGACTTGGCGAGCGACGATGTCACCCTGCTCTATGCCATAGGCCAGAGAGCGATCAATCGCACTCGCAAAATATTTGGCCGACGGATCGGCATAATTCACAATGCCAATTTTCTTGCTATCGTGGGTTTTATGAGCTAACTTGAATAATTTCAGTTTCGCACCGAGATAATTGGCAAAAGTTTTATGGTAATCCAAATGTTCGTGCGTGATATTGGTCATCACCACCGTATCAAATGGAATACCAAAAGTCCGACATTGCGCCAGCGCGTGCGAAGTCACCTCGAGGACCAAGTATTCGGCCCCGGCATCACGCATGTCGGCAATTCGCTGATTGAGCAATCCGGCGCTAACCGTTGTCATGTGGGAAATCTGCGATTTGAGATTTTTACCGACACCATAGGCTACCGTCGTCATCAGTCCAGTTTTATAGCCCGCCTCGGTCAGCATGCTGTGGATCATGAACGCCGTGGTGGTTTTGCCGTTGGTGCCGGTCACACCAATAACTTTCATGCTCGCTGCCGGATAATCGTGCTTGTTCGCCGCCCGAAAAGCGCGCAATCGATGCAGCGGCAAGACCAATTTGTTATAGCCAGGAATCTTTTCCAGCATTTTTTTCATCATAACGGTTGCCTATTGTAGCAGATTTTAATAAATATCGCGAGTCGGAATGAGCGCCAACGCATAAACTTGACCAAAGGAAGTTTCATAAACCCAAAATTCTGGTTGCCAGCCCTGACGTTTTTTGACCGCCGCAAAGGCTTTGGTTTGGAAGACTTCCCCGCCGGCCGGGTTCTCTGACAACAGTTCATCCCAATGTTTGATTTCGCGTGTCGTCGCTCGCCTTAGCATACTTTTCACCCCACTATTCTATCTCAAATCACTATTTTATGGTAAAATCGTCGCGTTATGAAATTGAACATGAACCATTTGGCGCTGATTTTGGATGGTAATCGTCGCTGGGGCAAAGCTCACGGCCTGAAGGTGAATGTGGATCTTTATAACCGTAGCAGCTTGTTTGGACTCGATGTTGCGGAAGCGGCTTTTGACCGCGGGATTGATAATCTGACTATTTGGATCGGTAGCGTATCGAATCTCACCAAACGGCCGGCTCTCGAGATCAAGGCTCTCAATAAAGCTTATAAAAAGTTTTTTGCTGATCCAAACAATTCCGATTTTGCTCACCAGCGGCAAATCAAGTTCGATTGTTTTGGTCGTTGGCGAGAGTTGTTGGAACCAACTACCGTACGAGTGATTGAAAAAGCCATAGCCGACACTGCGCAGTACGCGAATTCAGGCAGGCGATTGACGGTGCTCCTCGGTTATGACGGTACCGATGAGCGTGGCGCGGCGTTAAAGAAAGTTTTAGAGGAGCAATCAAATACTCTTTCCGAAACCGTAAATAATGAGGCGAGTCTAACTTCGTTCGTCAAGGCTGGGCTGGCGCCAAATCGCCAGACGGTTGACGACGAGGCGAAGCGAGGAGGAGACGGGCTTGACGGACGAATGTTAGACGAAGCCGGGCAGGTGCCAGGTGGATTGGTTGCATATGCCCAACTGCTGCGCGTTAATTCTTGGACTGGTCACTTGCCTGATGTTGACCTGATCATTCGCACTGGTTGCGCAGCCGATCCGCACAATTCGGCTGGTTTCCTGAGCATGTTGGCCGATAATACTCAGTATGCTTTTCTAGAAACCCTCTGGCCAGACTTTACGCCCAAAATGTTGCATCAAATTCTCGACGATTTTGCCACTCGTGAACGTCGTATGGGCAAATGATGAAAATCCTCGGCATTGAAACCTCTTGTGATGAAACTGCAGCCGCGGTGGTTGAGGATGGTTGGCGTTTAATCAGCAACGTCGTCCAAAGTCAAATTGACCTCCACGCAGCTTTTGGTGGCGTTGTACCCGAAGTCGCCGCTCGTTCGCACCTCGAAGTGATTTTGCCAGTCGTCGACAAAGCTGTCCAGGACGCTGGCGGCTGGGACGAAATCGACGCCATCGCCGTAACGACAATGCCAGGCCTCATCGGTTCGCTGCTGATTGGTTCGCTGACCGCCCGTACGCTAGCACTAATTAAGAACAAACCGCTCTACCCCATCAACCACGTCGAAGCACACGTTTATGCGAATTTTATTGGCTCACAAGAAAAGGATTTCCCAAACACTTTTTCTTCATCCCGTAATGCTTCAACCAATCATCCCTCCCAAACATCCTCCTCTCGATCCCGTCTCCTCCTCGCTTCGCCTCGTCGTCAACCGTCTGGCGATTTGGCGCCAGCCCAGGATCTCGAGGAGG
>WRNW01000015.1 GCA_009776375.1 Candidatus Saccharimonadota bacterium
GACGCCGATCGCGCTCGCGTGCGAGCCGTAGCGGCCGCCAGCGCCGAGGAACTGGCCGACTTTCATCCGACTTTCACCGACGAACGCTTGCCCGAACTTTTACTACGTTACAAGGCCCGCAATTTTCCAACTTCCTTGAGCGAGAACGAGCAAAAACAGTGGGAGAATTATCGCGCCGCCAAATTTGAGCGCGAAATCCAAAAATACCTGGAACGCCTAGCTATACTAGCAAAAAACCCCGAAAACGACGATTTCATCCTCCAGGAACTCCAGCTCTGGGCGGAATCCATCGCGCCGATTGATGATTAATTTGATACAATATGGGTACAGAACACGACCGGAACTGGAATGTATCGGTCGTGTTCTCTTTCAAGAGGCCCTGTTATTACAGTAATAGTTAAATGCTAGACCGAATCCATTGCGCCGATTGATGATTGAGCTAGCCAAATAACACAATAGGTGTCTCTGACTGCTCCATCCCTTCTAGTATTTTTTCAAAATTAGCGCCACTCAAGATGCCAACAAACCCAGTACCTATAGCAACACTTGCTACCGCTCGTTTTTCTTCATCGTTTGGTATTTGGTCGAAACATTTTTTGATAGTTTCAGCCTGATCAACCCAACCATTCTTTAGCGAATGGCACACCAATGCGTGATAAGTACGTCCGTCATCAGCAGTTTTAGACATAATCGTGCCCAACTCGCTAGGGCCTATATTTGCTAATTCTGGCCAAAGTTTCATTGCGACTGTGCCAGCAAAACCACTATCATTAATGCCTTCTGTATTAACTGCGAATGCAATATCTTTCTCCTTAGTAGAGAATATATCTTCACCAGGTTTACGAGACTTAATCATAACAACTCCTTTTGTTAATTGACTTACCTTCTCGCAAATCTCCTCTAACAAAAAGGACACCGCGAGGTGTCTTACTTCCATTCACAACCGATACTGATGTCGTTTGCTTACGCGATGTCCAGCTCAACATCAGCGTGAAACAAACACGGTTGTGTCATAAAAGTAAGACGTTAACATTTTAGTATATTTTTTCGATTTATGCAAGGTGGACTTTTTCCCTTAAACGGAGTATAATGCATCGGTTATGTCGGAGAAGGTTATCAGGGTTCGCGGCGCCCGCGAGCATAATTTGAGAAATATCAATGTCGAAATTCCACGCGATAAATTCGTGGTGATTACGGGCCTCAGCGGCTCGGGCAAATCGTCGTTGGCGTTCGACACAATTTACGCCGAGGGCCAGCGCCGCTACGTCGAATCGCTGTCGAGTTATGCGCGCCAATTCCTGGGCCAGATGGAAAAACCTGATGTTGACCAAATTGATGGTCTCAGCCCAGCGATTTCGATCGACCAAAAAAGCGCCAGCCGCAATCCGCGCTCGACCGTGGCGACTGTCACAGAAATTTATGATTATTTGCGCCTGCTGTACGCGCGAATCGGCATCCCGCACTGTCCAATTTGTGGCAAAGAGGTTCACCGCCGTACTGCCCAGGCGATCATCGACGAAGTTATGGAACTCGCGGGACAAAGAGTTTACATCAGCGCTCCTCTGGCCAAGCAAAAGAAAGGCGAATTCGCGCATATTCCCGAACAATATATGAGTAAGGGATTTGCGCGAGCGCGCGTCGACGGCGTGATTTATGCGCTCGACGAATGGCCCCAGCTCGACAAGCAAATCAAACACGACGTTGAACTAATCGTTGATCGCCTAGCAATCCAACCAGACGCGATTTCCCGTATCACCCAATCAGTCGAAACAGCGCTCGAGCTCGGCGGCGGAACGGTGGAAGTGATAGTGGTAGTTGATGAGCCAAGTCAGCTGCGACAGTCCATCGCAGCTACGGCGAGGACGAGCGAGGAAACCCGTAACGACGGGCTTGACGAGCGAACTGTCGCGGGTGATTTGGCGAATCAACGGGCCAAAATACATATCTTTTCCGAACGCTACGCCTGCGTTGATCATCCTGATGAATTGATTCCCGAGCTCGAACCGCGGCTGTTTTCCTTTAACGCACCGTTCGGAGCCTGCCCGACCTGCTCGGGTCTCGGTTTTCGATTAGAGGTCGACCCCGACCTGGCGCTTAATCCGAATTTGACGATCGCCGAAGGTGCGATTCGACCGTTCAATCGCGTTAATGTTGATGCTTGGTGGATGGAAAAACTGGCGGCGGTCGGCGCGGCACACGATTTTGACCTGCGCACGCCTGTCAATGAACTATCCGACGATGCGAGGATAAAAATCCTCTACGGCACAGGTGCGCAGAAATACACGATTAGTATCGGCAGTTACGCTAAATGGGGCGAGAATGGTCGGACCTATGATACGACGTACGAGGGCGTGATTCCGAATCTCGAGCGACGTTGGCGCGAAACCGACAGCGATTTTATGCGAAAAGACATCGAGCGGTTTATGCGCGAGCGCGAATGCACCAGCTGTCACGGCACGCGACTGAAACCGGTGGTTCAGGCGGTGACAATCCAGGACCTTAGCATCATTGATATTTGTAATCTCGGCGTGGATGACGCGCTGGATTTGTTCAAGAATAAGATCAAGTTGAGCGAACAAGAGGAGTTCATCGCCAACCAAATTTTCAAGGAAATTATTGCGCGGCTCGGTTTTATGAGCGACGTTGGGCTAGATTATCTCGAGCTCGGGCGAGCGGCGAACACTTTGAGCGGCGGTGAAGCGCAAAGAATCCGCCTGGCTACGCAGATCGGCAGTGGTTTGCAGGGAGTTCTCTATGTGCTCGACGAGCCGTCGATTGGCTTGCATCAACGTGACAACAATCGATTGATTGAAACATTGAAACATCTGCGCGATCTCGGCAACACGGTTTTAGTGGTCGAGCATGACACAGAAACGATTCGGTCGAGCGATTGGTTGATCGATATTGGTCCGGGCGCCGGTGTCCATGGCGGCAAAGTTGTGGCCGAAGGCACACCGAAAGAAGTCGCGAAAAATCCGCATTCTCTGACTGGGCAATACTTGAGCGGTGTCAAGAAAATCGCCGTGCCCAAAAAACGCCGTCCGATTGATCCGAAACGTCAACTAATAATTCGCGGCGCGCGCGAACATAATTTGAAAAAGATTGACGTGATTTTTCCTTTAGGTGTTTTAAATGTGGTGACTGGCGTTTCTGGTTCGGGCAAATCGACCTTGGTCAACGACATTTTAGGCAAAGAACTGGCCGCTCGACTTAATCGTGCTCAAACAGTTGCTGGCGCGCATGAAAATATCGAGGGCATCAACCATCTCGACAAAGTCATCACCATCGATCAATCGCCGATCGGTCGCACGCCGCGGTCGAACCCCGCAACCTACACAGGGGTTTTTACGGCGATTCGCGAACTATTTGCCGCCACACCCGAAGCCAACATCCGCGGCTACAAAGCCGGTCGATTTTCCTTCAACGTCCGTGGCGGTCGCTGTGAAAATTGCCAAGGCGATGGCGTGATTAAAATCGAAATGCACTTTTTGCCGGATATTTACGTGACGTGCGAGGAATGCAAAGGTCGGCGCTACAACCGCGAGGCGCTAGAGATCAAATACAAGGGTAAAAATATTAGTCAAGTGCTCGCCATGACGATCGACGAAGCGGCCGAATTTTTCGACAGCGTGCCAAAAATCGGGGGCAAAATGCGAACGATTCAAGAGGTCGGACTCGGTTACATCACGCTCGGTCAACCGGCAACGACTTTCTCCGGCGGCGAAGCTCAACGGATCAAACTGGCCACCGAATTATCGCGCCGGGCGACTGGCAAGACCCTTTATATCTTGGACGAACCAACTACGGGACTGCATACTGACGATGTTAAACGACTACTAACAGTTTTGGGAGCCTTAGTCAGCGCCGGCAACAGCATGATTATCATCGAACACAACCTCGACGTTATCAAATGCGCCGACCATATTATCGATATGGGTCCCGAAGGCGGCCTAAACGGCGGCTATATCATAGCCTCTGGCACACCTGAGGAAATAGCAACGATCAAGAAATCTTATACTGGACAATATCTGAAAAATATATTGGAATTACCAGTGAAAAATAAACGTTTATGTTAAAATATCATCATCGATTTGCGCGGTTCCAAAATGCCAGAAAGCAAAGCGCTCGCCAAAGTCAGTCGTGAATTTAAATATCGAACCAAAATTAGACGAATTTTGGTCATTAAAAAATCCCGAAAAATCATTGACTTGGCGCGCTAGATTTGCTACCATGAAAGCGTAGGGCGCGCCTCCTGTCGGATGACTCGAGGTGCGTTCTTTTGTTTATGAGGTTATTAGCAACAATCAAGAAATCTCATGCTGGGCAATAAAAGAGTGTTTTGTAAAATAGCGAAAAACTTGACTTTTATAACAAAGTGTGCCACAGTAGCAGAGTATGCCTAGCAAACTTGAATTTAAAATATTGAATATGTCGCGCGAGAGCATCGCTCCGTTTTGGATTCTAGTTCCAGCTGACGAACAGGATTTCTATAATAGGTTCTGCAACGATTATGATGCCCCCCCCAACTTACAGTTGCAGCTGATATCGAGCGCGTAGGAATTAGGCAAGTTTCGCGACGCGTCTTGGGCAATATGGCCGTTTATCGCTATCACCAGGACGATCCAAATTTTTCGAACCGACAGTGTTGGGAGTTTGCGGCTGCTGTTATGAATGGGGACCCTGAAGTTGAAGCTCCTTTTGTTCAGGCATTGTTTTCCGATTTTAGGCCAGTTACCTCTACCCCTGTCGATCTAGGCAGCGTTCTGCTTCTCAATAGGGACGGTAAAGAGCAACATGCGGTAGTAATAGCAACTGACGGAGAACCCCAGATGGCTATTTCTAAGCTCGGACAAGAAAGTGTTTTTTTGCATAACATAAATAACGCCTTCGAATTCTATGAATGCAACGAATTGGCTCTGCCAGCTGATGTGAACATGTACCATGTGCCATTGACAAATATCGAGATGCGATTTCTGATGGACAACATTTTTCCAGATTCAAATGGCTAACGTCATGCAAGAAATACCCGGCAGGTATGATACAATAGAACGAATATGGGGAAATACATTGCTTTTTTAGTTCGTTGGCTGCTGACGTCGCTGGGACTGTGGATAGTGATGCGTTCCTTTGTTTTATGGAAATATGTCTTGCAGGACCTGGTCCTGCAAAGGGAGATTGTGGTGTAAAATGGGTGATATGAATGCGGATTTTTTTAAAGGAAATCGTGAGAAATTGACCGAGGCGGTCAAGGGCGCGCCGGTGGTTTTGACGGCTTATCGGAAAATGCAACGCTGCAATGACGAGGCTTGGCGGTTCGAGCAAGAGGCAAACTTTTGGTACTTGACCGGTGTCGAAGCGGCCGATTGGCAGGTGATTTTGGAGGATGAGCGAACAACGTTAATTGCGCCGGATATTAGCAAAATTTCAGAGATTTTCAATGGTTCGTTATCGCCGAAGGAAGCGCAGAAAATCAGTGGTGCCGACAAAGTTATCACTCGCGACGAGGCTGCGAATTATTTGCGTGAGTTAGCGAAAAAACATAGGGAAGTTTACACGGTTTTGCCGCAAAACGCCATCGATCACGAGTTTTCGCTCAATCCGTCGCAAACAATTTTGACGGCTAAATTACGCAAAAATTTTTCTAAGATTAAGGATGTCCGGCCGTTCCTCCACAAACTGCGGGCCATCAAACAGCCAGCCGAAATTATGATGCTACGTCGGGCGATTAATCTGACGCGGTCAGCTTTTGAGATGGTCAAGGCGGAATTACCAAACTACACATTCGAATACGAAATCCAAGCTCGTTTTTCTTATGAATTTGAACGGGCGGGCGCGACGCACGCCTATGATCCGATTGTTGCTAGTGGTCAAAACGCGATTACTTTACATTATAATTCCAATCGGGCGGGCCTAAAACAGGGCAACCTAGTGCTCATCGATGTCGGCGCGCGCTACGGCGGCTATTCGGCGGATATCACGCGGACTTATGCGTATGGCGAGGCGAACAAACGTCAAAATGCCGTTCACACGGCCGTCAAAAATGCCCAAAATGACATAATTAAGATGATCAAACCCGGTCTAGCGATCAACGAATATCTCAAAAAATCCGACGAAATTATGCACGAAGCGCTAAAGTCGCTCAATCTCTTGCAGGACCAGGTCCTGCAAGAACGGAGCTTGCAAGAGAATTTAAGGGAATATTTTCCGCATGCGGTTAGTCATGGTCTGGGGATCGAGACGCACGATCCTTTGGGAAATTCAAAAACCTTTCAACCGGGTATGGTGTTAACCGTTGAACCGGGAATCTATATTAAAAAGGAAAACATCGGCGTCCGTCTCGAGGACGATATTTTGGTTACCGAAACTGGTCATGAAAATCTGTCGGGCCAGCTAGCCGACGACTTATGAAATATGATACAATGGAACGAATATGGGGAAGTATATTGCTTTTTTAGTTCGCTGGCTGCTGACGTCGCTGGGGCTGTGGATAGTGGTGCGTTTGTTTGGTCATGAAAATGATGTGGCGTTAGGGCAATCGGTCGCGACCTTTTTGCTAGCCGGCCTGATTTTCGCAGTAGTCAACTCGATTTTAAAACCAGTCATCACCATCCTGTCGCTGCCGTTTGTCTTGGTGACGCTCGGGCTGTTTATGTTGGTGATTAACGGTTTGATGGTTTGGCTGACGATTGCGCTGGCGCCGAATCTCGAAATGTCATTTGGTTGGGCAATAATTAGCGGAATTGTCCTAAGTCTGGTAAACTATTTAATCAGTGAGATTAATGATGTAGTGAGTAAGGAGAAGAAATAATGGAAACGTTTCAGGGAATCTTGCCAACGATCACGATTATTAGTGCGGCGCTGATGGTGCTGATGATTTTGCTCCAGTCGCGCGGAGCGACGCTCGGTGCGGGTTTTGGTTCGAGTGGTGAACTGTTCACAACTCGGCGGGGTCTCGAAAAAAACTTATATGAAACAACGATTGTCATCGCCGTGATTTTTGTCCTGTCTATCGTGGTTAGTTTAATTTTGGGTTAAGATGGCCGAGCAAAAAACTCAGTCGCTAAGCGACGACGAAACGAGCAAAATACCGCTGAAAAAACGCTGGCTAAGGGTTAAACCCACCCGGCGCAACATCGATCGTCGTCAACGAGCGATGCTCCGACATGCGCGCAAGTTTTTGGTGCAACGATGGGATAATTTGCGAGCTTCGCGGCGAGAAGTTATTGGTTGGTTGCTCCTGATGGTAACGTTAGTGATCATCGGGTGTCTACAGGCGGTGATCTATTCGCGCGATCAAGAAACCACGGCGGCGGTTAGCGGTGGAACCTATGCCGAAGGTGTGGTTGACAAAATCGCCACGATTAATCCCCTTTATATCACCACCGAAAGTGAACAAGCAGCGTCGAGTTTGGTTTATTCTGGTTTGTTACGACTAGATGAAACTGGCCGATTGCGACCGGATCTAGCGGTGTCTTACTCGGTAAGTGAGGATGGGAAAACTTATACTCTGAAACTGCGCGACAATGTGAGGTGGTCGGACGGGCATCTTTTCTCGGCGGACGATGTGGTGTTAACGGTCGAACTAATGAAAAACCCAACGGTTGGTTCGATGCTGTTTGATCGGTGGAAAAACATTGAAATCGAAAAAATCAGCGATCTCGAAATAACTCTGACGCGTCGGGACGTTCTGGCTTCGTTTCCATTTATGTTAGATTTCGGGATTTTGCCAGCACATATTTTCAAGGATATGAGTCCGGCCGATATCAAAACGACTTTTTCCGATAATCCGAGCAAAGTAGTTGGGACAGGTGCGTTTGCCTATCACAGTCAAGAAGTTTTAGATGGTGGTCAAACAACTTTTAAATTTGTCGCTAACGAACATTATTTTCGTGGCGCGCCACGCCTGAAAGTTTTGACGATTCGGACTTATGCGACGAGTGAGGATTTGCTCCAAGGTTTTCAAGCCAGCGAAATCAATGTGGCGGCTGGGCTGAACGTGCGCGACGCGGCCCGATCGCTCGATTTAGCGAACACTAATTTGATCGAAGCGCCGCTCGGCGATGGGGTTTTTGCTTTATTTAACAATAGTGGAGAAATTACTCGTGATCTCGCGGTACGTGAAGCGCTCAGGCTTGGTGTTGATTTAGCAGCGGTGCGAGAGGCGGTCAGTCAAAACACCAAATTAGCAATTGTTTCGTCGCTCGAAACACCATTGGCGCCCGGACTAATAGCTGGTGTTGATGAACTCGGCCAGCCTGGCTATGATGTGACAGCGGCCGAGGAAAAGCTAGATGCGGCTGGTTGGCAACTAAACGATGCTGGCCAGCGGGTCAAGGACGATCAACAACTCCGGCTCAGTATCGTCACCGTCCAAGGTGCCGACTATGAGCCGGCGGCTCAAAACCTGGCTGAGCAATGGCGCAACCTCGGCATCGAGGTCGAATTCACCGCCGCCGATCCAGCGACTGTCCAACAGAACTTTCTGATTTCACGCGCCTACGACGTGTTGGTTTATCAATTTCATTTGGGTGCCGATCCGGATATTTCGGCCTATTGGTTGTCGTCCCAAGCGACGGCGCACGGTTCGAACTTTGCGAATTATCGATCCAGGTTAGCCGACGTGGCGCTCGGTAACGCTCGCACGCAACTCGATAGTGCCAAACGGGCGATCAATTACACCAACTTTGTCAAACATTATTGGCTGCCCGACGCGCCGGCGATCGCTCTTTATCAACCGAATTATTATTATCTAGTCGCTAGTGATATCCAAGGTTTCAGCGGCACTGCGTCCTTGCCGAGTAAATCGACACGTTTTTCTAATGTGCAGAATTTCACAGTCAATATCGGCAAAGTTAAAACGACACCCTAGTTGTGATACAATGTTAGCATGAGCGTTAGTTATTCCGGAGCGGTGACTTTGATTGTCATAGATGGTTATGGGTTGAGCGATAATCCAAACGGTAATGCGATCCAAGCAGCCAACACACCGACGCTGGATTATATCTCGAAAAATTACCCGATGCAGAAACTACAGGCCAGCGGTCGTAGCGTTGGCCTGCCGACCGACGAGGATATCGGCAACTCCGAAGTCGGCCACAACGCCATGGGCGCGGGACGTATTTATGCTCAAGGTGCCCGACTAGTTAACGAAGCGCTCGCGTCAGGCTCGATGTACCAGGGCGCAATGTGGCGAGAATTGATTGATGTAGTCAAAGACGGTCACACGCTGCACTTTATCGGCCTATTGTCCGACGGGAATGTTCATTCGCACATTGATCATTTGTTGGCCATGTTAGATCAGGCAGCGCGTGAAGGTGTCAAAAGAGTCAGAGTCCATATTTTACTAGATGGTCGCGATGTCGCAGCGACTTCCGCCCTCAAGTATGTTGACGAACTAGAAACCAAACTGGCCGAGCTGAGCGTTGATGGTCGCGATTATCGAATTGCTAGTGGCGGTGGACGTATGCAAATCGTCATGGATCGGTATGAGGCCGATTGGTCAATTGTCGAAAAAGGTTGGCGGACGCACGTTCTCGGCGAAGCCCGTGAATTTTCTTCGGCACGTCAGGCGATCGAAACTTATCGTTTGGAAATTCCAGGTGTCATCGATCAAGATATCCCACCATTTGTGATTACTGATGACGAACCAATCGGCAAGATCGAAGACGGTGATAGTGTGATTTTATTTAATTTTCGCGGTGATCGTTCGCAAGAATTAGCGCTAGCTTTTGAAAGTGATGAAACTTTTAATAAATTCGAGCGTGAATATACACCAAATATTCAATTTGCTGCTCTATTAGAATACGACAGTGAAAAACGCATCCCAGAACATTTTCTAGTCGCTCCGCCAGAATTCGAACACACGTTGGGCGAAGTCATCGCCGAAAATGGATTTGGACAATTAGCGATTTCCGAAACACAGAAAATCGGTCATGTCACGTATTTTTTCAACGGTAATCATGCGAATAAATTTAATATTGAATTAGAAGATTATGTGGAAATTCCGTCCGACCAAGTACCGTTCGATAGCGAACCCGCGATGAAATCAGTCGAAATTACCGATCAACTTAGCCAACTGTTATATGAGCAAAAATACCGATTTATTCGTGTGAATTTTCCGAATCCTGATATGGTTGGTCATACTGGGAATTATGATGCCACTGTCCAAGCCGTCGCAGCAGTGGACGCGGCGCTGGCGAAACTATTACCAGTTATTGATGAAACTGGCGGTATGGCAATCATCGTTGGCGATCATGGCAATGCCGAAGAAATGTATGAATTAAACGAGGATGGTTCGATCAAAGAAAAAAACAATCGACCGGTTCTTAAAACTGCGCATACCACTAATCGTGTACCGTGTATTTTTTATGACAACACACCAAATGCCGAATGCTACACGGTGAAACCGGGCGACGGATTCGGGCTCGTTAATCTAGCATCAACCGTCGCCAATCTGCTCGATATCGAACCGCGGGCGGAATGGCTGCCATCACTCATCGAAATTAAGTAGTGAAAATTTAGATTTGTGCCCGCGCTTCTTTGAGGACCGCGGCGGAATTGTGCAACTTTTCCAATTCTTCATCACTAATACTCGGTGTTAGAACTTTCTCGACACCGTGTTCGCCGAGTACGGTTGGTAATGATAGATAAACATCATCAATACCATACTCACCGCGCAGCAGCACCGAAACTGGCAGAATTGATTTTTCGTCGCGAAGAATTGCTTCGGAAATTCGCGCGACACTCATGGCGATACCGTAATAGGTCGCACCCTTGCGATTAATGATTTCATAAGCAGCATTTCGTACTGCCTCGCCAATCGCCTCATAATCATGATCGGCCATCACATCGCCGAACTGCGCGGACGCTTCGTTAATATTCATACCACCGACCCGCACCAACGACCAAACTGGAAATTCGCTATCGCCGTGCTCGCCCCAAACTTGAGCGTGGATATTGTGGCTGTCAACATCAAATTTGTGACTAAGTAGATAGCGCAAGCGCGCCGAATCCAGATTCGTGCCCGAACCAATAACTCGATTTTTCGGAAAACTAGTCACTTCACGAAAGACATAAGCCATCACATCAACGGGGTTACTGACAATCAACACGACGGCATTTGGCGATTGCTCGGCGATTTGACTAGCCACGTCACGCATGATTGCAGTATTTCGCGCGATCAAATCGATGCGCGTTTCACCCGGCTTTTGATTGGTGCCAGCGGTGATAATCACGATATCGGAAGCCTTAGTATCCTCATAACTACCGGCGCGGGCTACCGATTCGGCGGCAAACGGCGAACCATGCTCGATGTCCATCGCTTCGCCGGCAGCCTTGTCGGGATTGACGTCGACCAACACAATTTCGCTGGCGATACCCCTCATCATTAATGTATAAGCCACCGTCGAACCAACAAATCCAGCCCCAACAATGGAAATTTTTATCGCCGTCCTACTCATTTTTGCCCTCCCTTAATTACCTATGTAAAAGTTTAGCACAAGCAACATCTTTCGTAAATAGGAGATATTTGTTAAAATAATTAAGTTATGAGTAAAATTCAATCTATCAAAGCCAGACAAATTTTGGACAGTCGCGGTAATCCAACGATTGAGTGTGATGTTGAGCTAGTAGGTGGTTTTCGTGGACGGGCAGCCGTGCCGTCGGGAGCATCAACCGGTTCGGGTGAAGCACTCGAATTGCGCGACGGTGGTGAGCAGTGGGGCGGTAAAGGAGTCACCAAGGCCATCACTAATGTCAATGACATTATTGGACCAGAATTAATCGGTCTGGAGGCGAGCGACCAATCCATACTTGACCAGAAAATGTTCGAACTCGATGGGACGGAAAATAAATCTTCCTTGGGCGCCAACGCGATTCTGGCGGTATCGCTAGCGGCAGCCAAAGCCGAAGCGGCGGCCGAAGATTTGGCTTTTTATGAGTACATCGCTCAAATGACCGGAACGACCGATCTGACTTTGCCGTTGCCGATGATGAATGTCATGAACGGCGGCACGCATGCGGCTTTTGCGACCGATATTCAAGAATACATGATCATGCCCATCGGCGCACCGAACTTTGCCGAAGCGGTGCGTTTCGGTGCGGAAATTTTCCATACTTTGGCGGGTGTTCTAAAGGATGAAGATTACCCAACCACGGTTGGCGACGAAGGCGGCTACGCACCGCGGGTAAGAAACGGTAACGAAGAGCCGCTCGAACTGATCGCGCGAGCCATCGACAAAGCGGGCTATCGTCTGGGCGAAGATATCGCGTTCGCATCCGATCCAGCATCATCCGAGTTTTATCAGGATGGCACATACAAATTCAATGGCGAGCAATTCTCGACCGATCAAATGATCGCTTGGTGGCGGGAAATAACGGACAAATATCCGTTTGTCTCGATTGAGGACGCCTTGTCCGAGTCAGATTGGGACGGTTGGGTGAAAATGACCGAAACGTTGGGCGACAAATATCAATTAGTTGGCGATGATCTATTAGTTACTAACACTAAACTCCTCCAAAAGGCGATTGACCTCGGGGCGGGCAACGCGATCTTGATTAAACCAAACCAAATTGGCTCACTGACTGAAACGATCGCCGCTGTGAAACTAGCGCACGCTAACGGTTTTCGCACCGTCATCAGCCACCGCTCCGGCGAAACCGAAGACACGACGATCGCACATTTGGCGGTCGGACTAAACTGCGGTCAAATCAAAACTGGATCATTATCGCGCAGTGAACGTATCGCCAAGTACAACGAATTCCTCCGTATCGCCGAAGCCGAAGTTCCACTAGCCAAACCATTCAAATAATCTTGATAAAAAGTATAAAATCTTGCGAGACCAGATCTTGCAGGAACGGAGCTTATAGAATCGGTGGATTTATTAAGTTTTGAATCAACGCTTGTGCTTGAGAGTTGTCGGATTTAGTGATAAATTTCCATGATGAATCATGAAAAAACCAGCACATATCACCGAGACAAAATTCCAGAAGAGCTTTGGAATATCTGGCAGAACCTTGCCGAGCTGACGAACGACGTAATCACACCGGCGAACCTACTGGGGATCACGGCGCTGGGTGGTGAAATTGGGATTAATCAAGGATTAATTCTCGGTGGTCATCAAATGATGCAAAACCCCACAAGTGATAAAGAATTTATCACTGGCGGTTATCAAAAAATCATCGGTTTGATTTTGGATCAACCACTGCTGCTGGCTGATTTTATTGATGGAAAAGTAGCGCGCGCCACCGGCACCGTTAGTCGCCTGGGTGAGGTGGTTGATTTTATGGGTGACGGGTTAAAGGCGATAATCAAACTAAGAACTCGCTATCAAATCAGCGAGATGAGTATGAGGGATATCATTGCGATTGCTGGCCCGAAAGTTGTCAATGGAGTGACGTCGGGTGTGCGAACCATGCTTGGCGAACAGGTGACACCGACGCTGTTAGCCAAACTGGGTGAATGGCCACGCGGCTTGGCTTTGTTGGTTTGTGACATTGTCGAAATTATGGAAACTCTCTACCAAGTGCAGATGGTCGAAGGTGGCAGGAGTGCGTATACTGTGCAACGACGTAAACATACAACTCCAGAAATCGAGACAGCGAGGGAGTGGCGTGATGGGCTATTACTCGGCGCCCTAGCGGTTGGTTCGCTAGCATCGATTGAAAACATTTTGGCGATGTTGACAACTTTGCGAAAACGGAAATGATGCGTCAAAATTGTTTCAGGAAATTGGTTGAAAAAGTCGTGTTCACTGCGGCACGTTTGGTGAAACTGTCGATGGCGTAGTCGAGCAGTTTCTCGACCAGAGCGACGTTGGAAACACCCTTGGTTACCCAATTGTGCGCGTAGAGACTACCGGGCATCGGGTTGATTTCATTAAAGTAAACGATGTTGGTCTTGCTATCGATGAGTAGGTCGATGCGCGCGATCCCTAATAGTCCAACCGCGCGATAGATGCGTAGAGCGACGTCTTCGCAAGATCGATATAGTTTCTCAGGCAGTTTGGCGGGAATTTCCGAATAACCTTGGGCACCCTGTTTGCCGCTCTTGCCACCTTTGCCACCTTTCTTGCCACCGCCCAAATATTTCGTTTCGAAATCGAAAACTCCATCGTCGGTCAAATGAGTTGGTCGTTCAACGTTAGCGACGATTGGTTGGTCATTACCGATGATCGGTACGGTGACTTCGATTAAGTTTTCGACACTTTCCTCGATCAAAATTACATCGTCATAGTAGGCCGCTACCTCGAGGGCGTTAGCTAGATCCGGCTCGGCTTTGACTTTGGTGATACCGATGCTCGATCCAGCGTGCGGCGGTTTGACAAATAGCGGATATCGCAAAGTACTATCAATCTGTTTCATCACCTCTGCTCGATCATTTTCAAATTCGGCTTTAGTGAACGCCAAGTATTTTGGCGTCGGCACGCCGTTCGCCTCGGCGACTTGTTTGGCGAGGACTTTGTTCATGGCGACGACGCTGGCCTCCATGTCGCAACCAACGAACGGCACATTCGCCATGCGCAGCAAACCCATCAACGAACCATCCTCGCCGTATGAACCGTGCATCACCGGGAAAGCGATATCGATTTTGATAGCTTTTCGTTCTCGGCCCTCGGGAAAAATCGTCAAACCATCGTTGACGCTAATGGCCAGCGGTTTTTGCTTGGCGATAATTTCATCAATTTTCCCAGTTTGATAAGTTTTAATTTCGGCCAATTGATCACCCGTGTACCAGTTGCCGTTCTTGGCGATATAAATCGGTACGACCTGGTGACCGGACAACTGCAAAGGTTTAATCACACTGCCAATCGCCGAGACGATCGACACGTCGTGCTCGGGCGCTCGGCCGCCAAACAAGACGGCAATAGTTTGTTGATTCATCATTCCTCCTTTACTTTAATGATAATTATCCGTCCAATCATTTTGCATCAACACCAGATCACCGCTGGCCACGAATAAATTCAGATTTTCATAAAAATCTAGCGGATCGTTAATTAGCAGAATTTCCCCGCGATAATTTCGCGAAATTAGTTCATCGTGGATAATTTTCGTCGCGGAATTTTTCATCAGGACAATTTTGTCAAAGTTCGCTGTCGCTAACAACCGACCAATTTCCTGGTGATTTGGTTCGGTCGCGAAACCTTGCTCAACTAATCCGGGCGTGACGTAAATTTTGCGCGTGGCGGGCAGTTCCCGCAGCAGTTCAATCCCAGCGCGAAAACCATCAAGATTACCATTATAAGTATCATCAATAATCACTGCGCCGTTCAAAATCCGCGGTTTCATCCGATGTTCGACCGATTGTAAAGTTTTTAATCCCGCCCGAATTTCCCGGTCATTCAAACCTAATTTTTTCGCAAAATCCACTGCGGCTGCGACGATGCCGATGTTATGTCGGCCGAGCAAACCCGATTCGATTTTCATTTTGCCTAAGGAAAATTCTGTACCAAACGCAGTCAAAATAACATTTTTAGTCAGCAGGTTCGCGACGCCTTTATGCGAATATATTGTTGAGTTTTTATTATCAAATTTCCTCAAAATTTCACTGTCACCATTCAGGTACAGCGGTTTGTCGCCCAGATACTTTTGCAGATCCATAATATCGGCGACTAGTTCATCGCGATTCGCAAAATTTACTAGATGCGCATCGTTGATGCCAGTGATAAAACCCGCATCGGGCTGGATAAAATCACACATTTTGATAATGTCGCCGGCGCGATATTCGCCGAATTCAAAAATCAGAATCTCTTCGTCGCCAGCGAGACCCGCAATAAATTTCGCAAAACCGAGCGGTTGGTTGATATTGCCCGGTGTAGCGGCAACCTTTTTGCCACCACCGAGAATCGCGGCTAGAACTGACTTGGCGGTAGTTTTCCCGAAAGATCCAGCGATGGCGATTTTATAACCTGGGTGATTTTTCAAAGTTTCCTTGGCATCAGCAATGCGACGTTTAGCCAGCGGTTTCTTGATCAAAATATCACCCAAAATCAGCGGCAAAACGATGACATATTGGGCGAGAACGGGCAAAACCAAGATTAAAATCAGCGCCAAAATATATAACCAGATTTGATTAAAAATAATCAAAATCGCGAAAATCGTCGCCAGGTAAATCACAACAAACAACGCTAGCGCCTGGAACAACAAACGAATTTTCATGGTCAGTACTAGATCTCCGCGTTTTCTGACCTCGCGAAAATCTGTGACTCGGCGTAGCCAACGCAGGTATTCGCGGACGTCGTATTCGGTTTGTTGGAGCATGTAAAGTAGCACCCGTTCGTAACCAAAATTCAAACGCGACAAATATTTTTTCATTTTAAAAACTCCGCGATTAATTTGGCAACTTTTTCCGGCTGGTCGAGGAAAACATAATGACCAGCATTTTCGACGATTTCCAGTTTCGCTCGGGGAATTTCTCGAGCGAAAATTTCCGCATCAGCTAGCGGCGTTTGATCGTCATCATGACCCCAAATCAACAAACTCGATTGTTTGATCTGGCGCATTTGCGGTGTTAAATCCAAGTTGATAATCTGTTTGAAAGTTTCGCGCATCACGCCGCTCGTCGCCTTGTAATCCGTCGAGCTGAATTTGCGGCCGATCTTGGTGCGGAAGTTTTCGGGGAAGATTCGCGCCATCTTCGCGACGATTCTCAGGATTTTGCCGCGTGTCGAGACTTTTGGCCTGACGCCGGCCGAGTCAATAAAAATCAACTTTTCGGCGCTGATTTGTCCACTGGAACAGCCATTCAGCATGATACGTCCGCCAAAGGAATGTCCGATGATTGCCCGGATTTCTGTCAAGTTAATTTTTTCGATAAATTTCTGAACAAAGTTGGTATAATCCTGGACATCCCAAGCCCGCGGCGGCGTTTCAGTCGCGCCAAAACCGGGAAATTCTAACGCCACGATATCGAAATTGTCCGTCTGGTTTTTCATCAACCCGACAAAGTCCGCCACCGATGCTCGCCAGCCCGGCAGCATCAACACCACCGGCGCGTCGCTCCTGCCGACACGTACATATTCGGTCATTAAACCATCGACGATGACTCGCATCTGATTATTATATCAAATTTTGGTTGATTTTAAGAATTCGGTGACTTCGTCGGGCAGGTAACCTTTTTCATGTTTGAAACCAGCGACCCATTTTTGCCCGGCGCCGAAACCGAGGTCTTTCATTAGCTTGGTCGGCGCATTTCGCACATGAATCGGCACCGGTGCGTCAGGAAATTGCTTGGCCAAGTTTTGCGCTGCGGCCCACATGTCGTAGCTTTCACGCGATTTTTTGCCGCGACACAATGCAACCACGACATGCGACAAAATAATTCCAGATTCCGGCATGCCGATTCTTTCGACTGCCATGAAAGCATTTAGCGCCAGTCCCAGCGCACCATTGCCGGCTAGACCAACATCTTCGGAGGCGAAAATCACCATCCGGCGGGCGATGAATTTGGGATCTTCGCCAGCGGCGACCATGCGGGCGAGGTAATAGAGCGCCGCCTGATCGTCGCCAGCCCGCATCGATTTAATAAACGCCGAAATCGTGTCGTAATGCCCGTCGCCCTTTTTGTCGTAACGCGGTAATTTTGTGCCAGCAGCCTGCTCGATAATTTCGGACGTAATTTTCGCCCGATTCTTGATCAGTCCGACGGCAATTTCCAGGGTACCTAGCGCTATCCGCGCGTCGCCGTTGGCTAGCTGTGCCAGAGTCTCGATTGCGTCATCAGTAATTTTCTTTTCAATTTCTAATTCGGCGACGGCTTTCCTAATAATTTCTACAAGCTCCGTTCTTGCAAGGGGTTCAAGGACGATCACCCGCGAGCGCGAAATTAGCGGCGAAATGACTTCGAAGCTCGGATTTTCGGTGGTGGCGCCGATTAGGGTGATCAAACCGCTCTCAACGTGCGGCAAAAAAGCGTCCTGCTGGGCTTTGTTGAAGCGGTGGATTTCATCGACAAACAGAATCGTTCGGATCTCTAGATTCCAATTGACGCGCGCCCGTTCGACAACCGTTTCGACGTCGGATTTCTTGGCATTAACAGCCGAAACTTCGACAAAATCTGCCTCCATTTCGCGAGCAATAATCCGCGCCAAGGTGGTTTTACCGGTACCCGGCGGCCCCCATAAAATTAAACTGACCGGCTCGCGCTTTTCGACGATTTTACGCAAAATTCCGTTTGGCCCGACCAACTTTTTCTGACCGACGATATCATCGAGCACCAGCGGTCGCATTCGCTCCGCCAGCGGCATCCGGGTCTCGCGCTTGTCTTTACTCATATAACTATTATATAATATTTTCCGTAAGATTATTAAGGAGGGGACTATGGAAACCTTGGCTGGTGTATGTTTAACGCTGTTGATATCGTTAGTAATCTATTTTATTTCAGGATTAAAAGTCATCAAACAATACGAGCGCGGTGTCGTTTTAACACTTGGTAAATTTACCGGCGTTCGCCAGCCTGGTTGGCGAGTAGTCTTTCCTGGATTCCAGACTCTAACGCGTGTCGATGTGCGCTCAACACCGATCGATGTGCCAAAACAAGAGGTCATCACCAAAGACAACGTGACTGTCGGTGTCGACGCGATCGTCTATTTCAAAGTAATCGACAGCGGCAAATCTATCCTCGAAACAACCAACTACGTTTATGCGACTAGCCAATTTGCCCAGGCGGCATTGCGCGATGTGACGGGGAATTTCGAGCTGGATGATCTATTGTCCAAGCGTGACGAGATTAGCGAACATATCCGCAAAATCGTTGATGAACAGACTGACAAATGGGGCATTGATATCGAACATGTCAAATTACGGAATATCGAACTGCCAGGTGATATGAAACGCGCTATGGCTAAACAGGCCGAAGCCGAACGCGAACGCCGCGCCGCTATCATCGTTGCTGAAGGCGAAAAAGCCGCTGCTAGTGCCGTGGCTGACGCTGCGAAACTGTTAGCCAGTGTCAATGGCGGCATTAATATTCGCACCCTGCAAACCTTGGAAAAGATCAGTACCGAACCAAGCCAGAAAACCATCGTCGTCGTACCAAGCGATTTGACTGGCGCAATAGCCCACTTGACTAAATAGTAGTTTATGCCCGAGTTAACTCTTGCTAGATTTTGTTAAATCGGTTTTGTTTGCTACAATAGCTCCAGCTCGCGGTGCAAATGTGGCTCTTTAGCTCAGTTGGTAGAGCAGAGGCCTGAAGAGCCTTGTGTCCCCAGTTCGAGTCTGGGAGGAGCCACCACATCGAAAGCGGCGAATTTGCAAAAGATAGCAGGCGTCGATATAATGAACGGTATGCGGGTTTAAACGCATAAAATGCAAGTTTTGCGGGTTTAGCTCAGTTGTTTAGAGCGCTTCCTTGCCAAGGAAGAGGTCGAGAGTTAGAGTCTCTTAACCCGCACCAGGAATTATTGAGTGTCGAAAATATCTTTTGTTGGTATCAGATTCGCCGGACAGGGCGCCTTGGCGGAGCAGTTACGCGACGGTCTGCAAAACCGTTTAGACCGGTGCAACTCCGGTAGGTGCCTCCAAACCTTGACAAATCCATGCGCGAGTGGCGGAATTGGTATACGCGTTCGACTTAAAATCGAATGGGGAAACCTGTGCGGGTTCAAGTCCCGCCTCGCGCACCATTGACTTTTTGATAATACATGTTACAACGAAAAGATAATCGCCTAAATCATGACGGCGAGATTTTAAAGTTGTGACTTTTTTGAGATTTTGCTGTAAAATAAATACTCGAAGGAGGGGAGATAATATGAAGCTGAATATCAAAGTAATCGCTGGGATTGCGGTAGCCGGTTTGGCAGCAGCCGTTTTAGTGGTGGTTCTCATCATCAACGGCGGGAAGGATAACGGCAATAACGTGAATAAAAATGATCAAACTGGTGATACAACAAATAATCAACCTGCTCACGAGCCGGTGATGGCTGGGCAGGTGGATCTCGCGGATAATAGTAACTATTTCATCATGATCGACGGAGTGAGATTTGATACAAATACTAAAATCAAGGAAGTGTTAGACAAAGGTTATACAGTGAGATCGTCAACGAACTTGGATCTAGAGATGGAGGCGGGCAAAGGTTCGATTGATTTGATTTATTTCCAGAAGGGTGGCGAGACCTGTTTTGGAGTTAATCCGGTGAATCGGACTGATGGGACAGTGAAAAAATCAGAGAGTACGATCAGTAAGTTTAGTTTGTATGATACTTGGTGCAAGAACATTACGATTGTAGGTGATCTGACGCTGGGCAGTACGATTGCCGAAGTAAAAGCGGTGTTTGGGGAGCCGGGCTCAACTAGTACTAGGGCAAGCAGGAAAGCATCAGGAGCAACCAATGGCACCGAAAAACATAATGTCTATTTGACTTATATGAAGTCGAACAGTACGGATGGGATGTGGGTGTTTTACTTTTATGACGACGAGACGTTGGGCACGATCATGATGACTAGTAACCGCTAGTAGATCCCTGGGTCAATCTTTCGGCTCAGTGTTTTGTTCTGGCTCAGCTTTTTCAGTCTCAATTTCGGGCTTGCCCTCTCTTGCGACGCTACCAGTCTCTTTCTTCCGTACAATCAAAAATGCCACACCACTGCCGACAGCCACCACGACTAACCCACCAAACAAAACCCATAGCCAATTAAAACCGTCCTCATCTTCAGCGGTTTCTTGGTCTAAGGATGGGCTAGCCGTTTCAACTGGCGATGAGTTTGACTTATCCACATCGCCCAGATCGCTCGTTAAATCATCTGGATCTGTTCCGTCTGGGTTGCTTGTGTCATCACCTGGGCTGGTAGAGCTATCGCTTCCGCTACCGCCCGAGGAACTGCTCGATCCGCTGCCACCGGAGGAACTGTCGGATTTGACTACGAAGCTGACGTTGATGGCTTTCGTCGGAGCGCCACTGGGGCTGTAGATGGTGATTTTGGCATTATAGGTGCCGGCCGCGAGGCCGGTCTTGGGGCTGACTTTGAAGG
>WRNW01000016.1 GCA_009776375.1 Candidatus Saccharimonadota bacterium
CGTCCTCAGCCCACCACCTTCGCGACACTAGCGGGTGTTTTACACTGTAAGGACAAGTGTAATCTATGATGGTTGTAATAGTCAAGATAATCTTCTAATTCATCGGCAACGACCTTGTTGGTTTTGCGGGTTGGCAGGTATTTTCCTAGAGCTTCGTCCTGTAGTGTGCGGTTAAACCGTTCTATGTGAGCATTGTCGTTAGGCCTTCGAACTCGGCTATGGCGAACTTGAATATCGTGCTTAGCTAGTTGGTCATAGAACCATTTACCAAACTCTGGTCCATTGTCGCTTTGGACGGTCTTAAATTTAAAGCCGAACAGTTGCTCTGCCTCTAGAACAATCTTGGCTGCGTATCCTTGGCTGAGCTTATTGCTAATTCCAGCATGTGCCATGCGCGACCTTAAATCAATAACCGTATAGACGTATCTACGCTGCTTGCTAATGGGATTAACAAAGTGGATAGTATCGGTCTGCACCAAATCTCCCACGCTATGCACAATTGGTCGTTTGGAATACCTACGATACCGTTTCCACTTGCTAACCGGTTTGAGTAGTCCATAGCGTGCGAAAATGCGCTTTACGCTAGTCAGGCTAACTGGTATATGCTCTAATTGGCAGTGAGCATGAATAACTACCGCGCAACGCCTTAGCTGCTGCCTTAACTCAATGACTCGTCTCACAACCCAGTTTGGCAACTGACCAGGATAAGTATGTGGGCGAGAGCTGAGTGTTGGTATGGTGAAAGTATAGTAGTTTAACCCCCTTAACCCCTTGTGCCAATTGCAGTCCCGATGAGTGTTTATCTCTTGCCAACGCCTTAACCAGCGATAAACAGTGGAGCGGTTAATACCACACTTCCTGGCGACAACACTGATGGGCAGTCTGTCTTTGACCACTAGAAGCATTGCAGTTCTCCTTGCGCGAGGCAGGTATGGGTTGATAGAATAGGCCATAGTAGGCTCCTTTCATTTAGTTTGTTGTAATTACTAGTGTAGAGCCTACTTTTGTTTGTTGCAAAGGTTGTGGGACAATACGGCTAACTTGACTAGCGTGGTTGAATGTGATATAACAACAACATGTCTACAATGTGGAAGCTATTGGATCAACGGCCAGATGCGAAGAGTGAACGATATGGTGATGGTTGGGTAAATTCCGAACGCTGCCAGGGCTGTAGTTTTATCCGGTGTTGCTGTGCCGGGGGGGGGTATACTTATGATGCCGAAGATTTTCCGGAAATAAATCCATCCAATGCTTCAGAAAAGATTGCCGAATTATTACGTACTGGTGAATATATCATTGAAAGGCGGCCTACATATGATGACACAGACATGTGCGTGGTAGAAGCCGCCCCCCGCTACGAGTTGTCTGGTTATGTCAGCCCCTGTGTCCATTACGACGTCTATACTGGATGTCAAAAACGCTTTGAGGATCGTCCAGCCATGTGTCGAAAATTTAAACCTGGCGACAATAATAGTGAGGGATGTGAAATCGACCCAACGGAAAAAGCAGATATAATATCCAGCTGGAAGCCATTCCAAAATATCCTAGAGCAGCTTGTTGATGTGCAGGACGTTACATAATATTCGTGTCACGTTTATGCTACAATAAAGATATGAAACGCAAATTAAAATGGATATTATTGGGTGTCTTGGTTGTCGTAACTAGCGCGGGCGGGGTTTTGGCTTGGTCGGCTGCAACCAATAATGAATCGATGTCGGTTAGCAAATTAGCCGCTGCGCAAACGATTGATCGAGAAGCTCAAATCAAATACCAGGAAGCTTTAAAGGCTGCTGCCGAGCAGGCTGCCCGCGAAGCTGCCGAAAAAATCGCCCGCGAGGCCGCAGCGAAAAAAACGAATCAGGGGAATAGCAAACGAGTAACCTACAGCATCGCCATCAAAGGCAGCCCTGAGTCTAGCCTAAATGAATTTCGTGCACAGGCGGCCGAAACACTCAGCGACGCGCGCGGTTGGGCGCGAACGGGTATTTCTTTCCATGAAGTTTCAAGTGGTGGAGATTTCACGCTTTGGTTGAGCGAAGCGGCGCTGGTTCCTTCCTTTCAACCATCAATCTGCTCTACCGTGTATAGCTGTAGCATCGGTCGTAACGTGATTATCAACGACGCACGTTGGCGGGGTGCGACCGATTCGTGGAATAACGCCGGCGGCGGCTTGCGTGATTATCGTCACATGGTCATCAATCACGAAGTCGGTCACTTCCTCGGTCACCGCGACAACGAACGAGTTTGCGGCGGTGCCGGACAACTAGCACCACTCATGCAACAACAATCAATTGATCTGCGTGGTTGTACTTTTAATCCTTGGCCACTCGATGTGGAGTTATGGACAAATCGATGAGCAGGCAAAAACTCTGGTTCAAAAAACGCACCACTCGCGGTGGTCGTCGCGAAGTCAAAGGCAAAACCAAAATCACTCCGAAAAATGCCGTTCGCGAAATTTACAAAAACCAACGAGTGTATAGTCACTTTTTCCTAAAATTCACGTTATTTTTCGTGCTGGGATTAGTTTGGATTCGACTCGGTGTGCGACTGGGTCCCGTCGAAGTCCTCCCCATCGGCCTAGCGATCGGCCTCATTATCGCTTGTTTTGAAAAATTTCGGATTGGTCGTGGTATCGAATTTATCATCCTGATCGCTGCGGCTACCCTCAGCTACTTCACGCCGGTCGGCCTAGTTTTGTGATATACAATTAGACAGCAAAATATTGCTGCTGATGTTGGTCAGGCTGTAACGATTTACTAAAAACTCTTGCGCAGGGTGGAAAAATCTGCTACAATTAGACCGTAAATCAAACAAGCGTTCCTGAGGACGTTCGTAAGTCCCCTGTTAATTGCATCTTTGCAGAACAGCGGAAACTGCAAATTCTCAGGCGTTTTAAATGAAAGGACCAGAGCAACTTTTCCCGAACGGAAAAAATCTGCTGGACTAGAGGTATGAAAACCTTGATTGGTACCAAACTTGGTATGACCCAAATCCTGAGTGCAGACGGTGTGACGATTCCAGTCACGATTGTTCAGGCTGGTCCGTGTACCGTGACGCAGGTTAAATCGACCGATACCGACGGCTATAACGCGGTGCAAATCGGTTTTGGCGAAGGCAAAAATCCCACCAAGGCTGTCGCTGGGCATACCAAAGCCGCCAAAACTACCCCGAAAATCATCCGCGAAGTCCGCGTCGAGAACTTGCCCGAAATCTCTGTCGGTGATCAAATCACGACGGAGATTTTTAGTTTAGGCGATATCGTTGATGTAGCCGGAACGAGTAAAGGCAAGGGTTTTGCCGGCACTATCAAACGCCACAATTTCCACCGTCAACCCAAAACCCACGGCGGCAAAGGCGATACTCGAAAACCCGGCTCGATTGGTTCGATGTATCCCCAGCACGTCCTCAAAGGTCACCCGATGGCCGGCCAAATGGGCGCCGAGCGCGTGACTGTCAAAAACCTAACCGTCGCCTATATTGATAACGAAAACCACCTGATCGGCCTAAAGGGCGCTGTCCCTGGCCCACGAAAAGGGATTGTGGTTATATCCGGAAAGGCAGGGAAGTAATGCCTGAAACAACGAAAAAACCCGTCATTGCGAGGAGTGAAACGACGAAGCAATCCAGCAACAAGCCTGGATCGCCACGCTCCGCTCGCGATGACAACACTGCAAAACTAGACACGTCTATTTTCTTCAACGTCGATGTCAAAAACCACGAACTCCTAAAACTAGCCTACGAATCGTATTTGGCGGAAGGTCGGCAAGTTGGGGCGAAAACCCTGCGACGTGGCGAAGTCCGCGGCGGTGGGCGGAAACCTTGGCGGCAAAAAGGTACCGGTCGGGCACGTTTTGGCAGTTCCCGCAACCCGATTTGGCGTGGCGGCGGCGTGGTTTTCGGTCCATTGGGTAACGAGAACTATACCAAGAAAATTGCCAAAAATACCAAGAAGGTTGCTCTCAGGCAAGCTCTGACCTTGGCAAATCAAGCGGGAAAAATCACAGTTGCGGATTTCAAATTCGACGGAAAAGTTAAAACCGCTGTTAAATTCTTGACTACACAGAAAATCGCCGACAAACGCCGAATTTTGCTAATCGTCGACACCAAAACCCCCGAAATTTTGCGTTCTACCAACAACTTACCCAATGTCGAAGTTTTGAGCGCGAAATATCTAACTGTTTATCATATTTTGAACGCTGATGCGATAGTTATCACGTCGAAATCACTAGAAACTATCACCGACTGGCTGAAACCCACCGTCATTGCGAGGAGTGAAACGACGAAGCAATCCAGCAACAAGCCTGGATCGCCACGCTTCGCTCGCGATGACAGCAAGGAGGACAAATAATGTTAATCACCCCCCACGTCTCCGAAAAATCCTACAAACTAGCCACTGACAACGTCTATGTCTTTGACGTGCCGCTGACCGCCAACAAAGCCGAGGTTATCGCCGCTGTCGTGGCCGAAAATCCCGATGTCACAGTCCGCGATGTCCGCTTGATGATCACCAAAGGCAAGCCCAAAGCCGTCAACCGCGGCAAGCGTTCGCGTCCCGGCCAGACTACCCGCAAAGATACCAAAAAAGCCTATGTCACGCTATCCGATGGCAAAATCGAAATCGCCGCTTTCGCCGAGATCGAGAATCAGACCCAAGCCGCCGAGGCCGAGCAAATTAAGGCTTCTGACGTCACTGCGAGCGCAGCGAAGCAGTCCAGCGATAAAGCGAGTAAAATCACTCGCCGCCGCACTGGTCGCAGGGGGGATAGGTAGATGTTGTTATTTAAAGGGAAAAGAGCAGGCTGCTTGTCTGAGCGTAGCGAAGATCGGCTTTGCCGACAGCCGTTGAGAAAAACCGTAGGTTTGTCTCAAAACCTGGAAGGAGATAGATAATGGCTATTAAACCTTACAAACCCACCACCCCCGCCCGCCGAAAAATGACCACGCAGGATTTTGACCAGGTTACTACCAAAAAACCCGTCAAGTCCCTGCTAATCGCCAAAAAGCAAAAATCTGGCCGCAACAACACCGGTCGGATCACTGTGCGACATCGTGGCGGCGGTGCCAAAAAATTCTTACGCAAAGTCGATTTTTATCTCGCGGGTGGTGAATATACGGTCAAGGAAATTGAATACGCACCAGATCGCACCGCACGGTTAGCTCGCATCCAGGGTGAAGATGGCAATTTGCGCTATATTCCAGCACCGAACAATTTGAAGAAGGGCATGAAAATTCGCGCTAGCGAACATGGCCAGTCAGCTCCTGTCGAAATCGGCAATCGCCTGGCCTTGCGCGATATTCCGACCGGCTCGACGATTCATAACATCGAAATCACTAAAGGAAAAGGTGGTCAAATGGTTCGTTCGGCTGGCACACGGGCCCAATTGGCCGCCAAAGATGGCGATTACGCATCGGTGCGCTTGCCCAGCGGCGAAGTCCGCAAAGTTCGCCTAGATTGCTATGCCACGATTGGTTCAGTCGGCAACGAACAGCATCAAAATATCAAGATTGGTTCGGCCGGTCGTAAACGCCGCATGGGCATCCGCCCGACAGTCCGCGGTGTCGTCATGAACGCTGCCGACCACCCACATGGTGGCGGTGACGGCGGTCGCCACGGTTCTGGCAAAGCACCTCGTTCGCCGTGGGGTCAATTGACTCTGGGCTACAAAACCCGCCGCCGCAAATCAACCGATAAAATGATAGTTAAATCGAGGCATAATGCCAAGAGGAGAAAGTAATGAGTAGATCCCTTAAAAAAGGCCCGTTCGTGGATGCCAAACTAGCCAAAAAAGTCGCTGCATTATCGGCCGACGACCGCACAGTTATCAAAACTTGGGCACGGGCTAGCACAATTAGCCCGGAAATGGTCGGTAAAACCATTGCTGTGCACAACGGCAAAGTCCACGTACCGGTTTATATTTCCGAAAACATGGTCGGCCATAAACTCGGTGAATTCGCCCCCACCCGCAAATTCCGCAAACACGGAGGCAAGCAGAAATGAGTGAGAGTACCGTCAAAGCCTCCCTGCGCGATCTGCGCATGACACCGCGAAAGGTTTCCCTAGTTGCGGCACTAGTTCGCGGTCGCAGCGTCGACGATGCTTTGGTGATTTTGTCTCACACGCCGCGCCGCGCCGCCAAGCCACTAGCCAAACTAATTGCTAGCGCTCGCGCTAACGCGATCAATAATCATGGCCTCAAACCTGAAAATTTACGGATCGAATCAATTTCCGTCACTGCTGGTCCGCGTCTCAAACGCTATCGTCCAGTCTCGCGCGGTCGGGCTCATCCTTTCCAAAAACGCAACAGCCACATTTTCGTGACTATAACTGGAGAAGTGAAACCTGCCAAGAAACTGGAAAAAACTCCTGAGAAAAAATCTGAGATTAAGGGAGAGGAGAAGAAATCATGAAAGCACTTAGTTGCGGGGAGGTTGCATAATGGGCCAGAAAGTTAATCCAATCTCAATGCGGCTCCAGGTCACCAAAAACTGGGCTAGCAAATGGTTCGCCGGTGGCAAAAAAGATTTCGCCAAATGGCTGGCAATCGATTTGGCTGTCCGCCGCGCCATCGAGAAAAAATTCGAAACTCGCGCCGTCATCAACCACATCGACATCGAACGCAGCGCTAGCCAAACGACGATTACCATCTGGACGAGCAAGGCCGGCGTGGTCATCGGTCGCCAGGGTGCTGGCGTCCAAGAACTGCGCGTCGAACTCGAAAAAATTATCGGTGCGCCGGTCCGCCTCAATATTGAGGAAGTGCGAAAACCCGATTTAGCCGCCAAAATCGTCGCCGAAAACATCGCGCGCCAGCTCGAGCGCCGCATCAATTTCCGCCGCGCCATGAAAATGGCCATTCAAAACGTCATGAGTGCTGGTGCCAAAGGCGTACGTATCGAAATCGCCGGCCGTTTGAACGGTGCCGAAATGTCTCGTCGCGAAAAACTGATCGAAGGTTCTGTGCCACTGCACACCCTGCGCGCTGATATTTCTTACCATATGGCGGTTGCTAAAACCCAGGCCGGCACGATCGGTATCAAAGTTTGGATTCATAAAGGGGAGATGAGGTAGGTTATGCTGCTGCCCAAGAAAACTAAATTTAGAAAAGCCTTCAAGGGTCGCAATCCTGGTGTCGCAGCACGCTGTAATTATATTGCTTTTGGCGATTATGGTCTGCAAAGTTTGGACAACGAACGGATCACTTCACGCCAAATCGAAGCGGCCCGCCGAGCGATTTCCGGTCATACCAAACGCGGCGGCAAAATCTGGATTCGAATTTTCCCACAAATTCCTGTCACCAAAAAACCTTTGGACGTCAAAATGGGTTCTGGCAAAGGTTCGCCCGAATATTGGATCGCCCGTGTCAAAACAGGTACTATCCTCTTTGAAATCAACGGCGTCGACGAAACAACCGCCCGCGAAGCCATGCGCCTCGCCGGCCACAAATTACCAGTTCGCACTCGATTTGTTAAAAAAGAGGAGACGACATAATGGCTGACAAGAAGATCAAGAAAATCACGGCCAGTGACAAGAAAACTGTTACTAACTCGATGGCGGATTTACGAAAACTCTCTGCTCAGGAACTGCAGCAGAAGTTACAAACGATCCGCGCTGATCTACTCGCGGCCCAAAAATCCCTGCGGGCCAATGAACTAGTCAACCCACGCGTCATCAGAAGGACCAAAAAAGAGATCGCTAGGATCATGACTGTCATTGCCGAAATGTCATCATCGCGACCAAATGACAATGTATCCACCGACGTCATTGCGAGGAGTGAAACGACGAAGCAATCCAGCAATAAACCTGGATCGCCACGCTCCGCTCGCGATGACAAGGGCAAGAAAACCGTGAAAGGAGTTAAATAATGGCACGAAAACTATCTGGCGTCGTCACATCCGACAAACAGGACAAAACCATCGTGGTCACCGTCACCCGTCGCGAAACTCACCCAATTTATGGCAAAAGTTTCCTAGTTAGCAAAAAATTCGCCGCCCACGACGAAAAAAACGAAGCCAAAATCGGCGACAAAGTTATCATCGCTGAATCCAAACCGATTAGTAGGAATAAATCCTTCGTCCTAGAATCCATCACCGAACGCGGCCATGAAATCGTCGAAATCGCCAAAACCGAGGTTGAAAAGGAAGTCGAAGCCAAACTCGCCGAAAAAGCCGAGAAAACCGCCGCCAAGAAAGCCGAAGAAGAAGCCGTCATTGCGAGGAGTGAAACGACGAAGCAATCCAGCAATAAGCCTGGATCGCCACGCTCCGCTCGCGATGACAAGGAGAGCGACAAATGATCCAGCAAGAATCAAGATTAAAAGTCGTCGACAATTCCGGTGCCAAAGAAATCCTTTGCATCCGCGTGCTCGGCGGCACGCGTCGACGTTATGCCCGCGTCGGTGATATCATCGTCGCCACTGTCAAAGAAGCCGATCCGCACGGCAATACCAAGAAAAAATCCGTCGTCCGTGCCGTGGTGGTTCGCACTCGCGACCAGATCAGGCGAAAAGACGGCAGTACCATTAGATTCGACGACAACGCCGCAGTTTTGATCAACGACGACAAACAACCCATCGGCACCCGCGTTTTCGGCCCAATCCCGCGTGAACTGCGTGATATGGGGTATAGCAAAATCGTGTCACTAGCACCGGAGGTACTCTAATGAAAAGAATTATGAAAGATCAGTTAGTGAAAATAATTGCCGGCAACCAAAAAGGCAAAGTCGCTAAAGTCACACGCATTAACGGCCAGAAAATCTATCTGGAAAACATCAATGTTCGTACTCGCCACATCGCCCCAAATCGCCTGAACAAGCAAGGCGGCAAGAAAGACGTGCATCTACCGATTGATATCAGTAATGTCGCGTTGATCCACGACGGCAAAGAGGAAACCAGCAAGATTACTTATAAAATTTCTGATGATAAGAAAATCAGAATCGCCAAGAAAACTGGAAAGGAGATAAGGTAATGGCTGAAGAAACTACTTCAAATGTCACTGCGAGCACAGCGAAGCAGTCCAGTGCAACTAAGAATAGCCCTGGATTGCCACGTCCCGCCACGCATTCGCTCGCGGCTAAAGGCGCTCCTCGCAATGACAACTTTATTCCTAGATTAAAAACACTCTACCGCGACCAGTACGCCAAAGAACTGATGAAGGATTTGAGCATCAAAAACCTCCACGATGTGCCGAAACTGGAAAAAATCATCGTGGCAGCGGGGACTGGTCGGGGTAAGGACGACAAGAAGCACCAGGAAATCGTCGGGATTACTCTGCGGAAAATCACCGGTCAGCAACCGACCGAGCGGATCGCTAAAAAATCGATCGCCAGTTTCAAGATCCGAAAAGGCATGGGTGCCCCCTTAGGCCATATGGTGACGCTGCGGGGCGATCGGATGTATGAATTTCTCGATCGGTTGGTCAATGTGGCGATGCCGCGGATTCGCGACTTTCATGGTGCCAGCGCCCGCGCGTTCGACGGCCAGGGCAACTACACTCTGGGCATCACCGAACAATCGATTTTCCCCGAACTGACGTTCGAAGACACCGCCGTGTTGCATGGCCTACAGGTAACTTTCGTCATCAGCGGCGACAATCCCGCACAAAGTCGTGCTTTACTAGAAAAATTCGGAATACCATTTGAGCGTGATGCGAAAGGAGGCAAATAATGGCTAAAAAATCAATCCTAGCAAGAGACGCCAAACGGGCAAAAATGATCGACAAATATGCCGCTAAACGGGCTGAACTCAAAGCCGCCGGCGATAACGAAGGCCTCCAAAAACTGCCACGCAATAGCTCACCGACTCGTCACAAGAATCGTTGCAACGAAACCGGTCGCCCACGGGCTTATATGCGGAAATTTGGCCTTAATCGAATCAGTTTCCGCGAACACGCCAGCCAAGGCGAAATCCCGGGTGTAACAAAGGCAAGTTGGTAAAGGAAGGAGGAAAAATATGAGTTTACAAAGTACGGATCCCATCGCTGACCTCCTGACGCGCATCAGGAACGCGATTAGCATCGGCAAAAACGAAGTTCGTGTGCCAATTAGCAAAATGAAATTAACGGTTGCCAAAGAATTGGTGCGCACCGGTTATCTAGCGGATGCTAAAACCGTCAAAGCCACGCCGCGTGATGAACTAGTCATCCTAATTAATAACGAGGGCGAAAATCCAACCATCACCGAAATCGCCCGCGTTAGCAAACCTGGCCGTCGAGTTTATGCCCGCGCTGCCGATATCCCGCGCGTCAAATCTGGCCGTGGTGTGATGCTAGTGAGCACGAGTCGCGGCATCATGACCGGTGCCGAAGCCATTAAAAATCGCCTCGGTGGCGAGTTAATTTGTAAGGTGTATTAAGGAAAGGAAAAGAATGAGTCGAATCGGAAAACTACCAATCGCCATCCCGGCGGGTGTGACAATCACGGTTCCCGTCACCACTGCTAAAGCAGATGGTGAGGGACAGGCGATCATTGTCGAGGGCCCGAAGGGAAAATTGGAACAATTCACCATGCCCGCCATCGATGTCAAAATCGATGGCGACCAAGTGATCGTGACGCGGGCGAATGATGAAAAAATGGTCAAGGCCAAGCACGGCCTGATGCGATCCTTACTCAATAATATGATCGTCGGTGTGACGGCAGGTTTCGAGAAAAAACTCGAAATCAACGGTGTCGGTTTTCGCCTGAATAGCAAAGGCCCACAAGAAATCGAAATGAACCTAGGTTTTTCGCATCCCGTGACGTATCGAGCACCGAGTAGCGTGACTTTGAGCGTCAACAAAATGGAGATTACTGTTTCGGGCATCTCCAAACAACAAGTCGGCCAAGTCGCCGCCGAAATCCGTGCGCTTAAAAAACCCGAACCCTACAAAGGCAAAGGTATCAAATATATTGACGAGCAAATCAGGCGTAAAGCCGGAAAGGCAGGTAAATGATGCCGAAAATCTTGAACAAGCAACTCCGCAAGAGCCGTGTCCGCGCCAAAGTCACCGGTACGGCCGAGCGACCACGACTAAGTGTGTTTATATCGAACACCAATATCAGTGCACAAATTATTGATGATGTGGCCGGCAAAACGCTGGTTTCGGCGACATCGGTCGGTGCTAAACAAACTGGTACGATGACCGAAAAAGCCGCCGCGATTGGCCAGGAAGTTGGTACCAAAGCGAAAAAAGCCAAGATCAAATCAGTAGTTTTCGACCGCAATGGCCGTTTGTATGCTGGTCGATTAAAAGCCCTAGCGGACGCCGCCCGGGCGGAAGGATTGGAGTTTTAAAAATGACCATCGAGCGTACTGTTGTTAGTGATTATTTCATAGATGAGAGATTGAATATTTGCGTACCAATAACAGTTGCCAACGCAGGGTGGATCGAGGCATTCGAAACTTGTTCATGGTATCCTAATATAACCGAGTGCAAAGGGCCGTGTTATACATATATCTCAAAAGAGAGTGGAGAAGAAGTATCGTTCTGCCCAGCCAAGGAGCTTATAAAACTGACTCAGATTATCAAAGGGCTCGAAGGGCTCATATAAGACATAACAAGAAGAGAAGGAGACTAACCTATGACCGACGAACCCAAAAAACCCGAACAACCAAAACGCCAATTTGGCGGCGCGACGAATTTTAGTAGTGAAAATATGTCCCGCGATAATCGTGACAACCGTGATAACCGCGGCAATCGTGGTCGTCGTGATGATCGAAATCGTGGCGATCGACGTGACAATAACCGACACGGTCGTCGCGACAACAAACCGACCGAGGAGAAAATCTTTGAGGAACAAACCATCGCCGTTGATCGCGTTAGTCGTACCGTTAAGGGCGGTCGACGTCTACGTTTCAAAGCCCTCGTCGTCGTCGGTGATAAAAAAACCAAGGTTGGCATCGGTATCGCCAAAGGCCGCGATGTCCAACAGGCCGTTGAAAAGGCAACGGGTGTGGCCAAAAAACACCTGATTACCATTTCGATTGACAAAACGACCATCCCGCACGAAGTCGAAATCAAATCCACTGGCGCGCACGTGCTACTCAAACCGGCCGCGCCCGGTACCGGTATTATTGCTGGTGGTGTGGTGCGTTCGATCATCGGCGTGACCGGCATCTCCGATCTGCTCAGCAAGAGTCTCGGCTCGACCAACAAAGTCAACATTGCTTATGCGACGATCAAAGCCCTGCAAAACCTCGTGCCGAAAAACGAATGGCTCGGCGCCAACAAGGATAAACTAACAAAGTCCGTCACTGCGAGCGCAGAGAAGCAGCCCAGTGCGGCTAAGAGCGATTCTGGATCGCCACGCCGAACAAGTTCAGTTCGCGATGACAGTACCAAGGGAGAGAAATAAAATGACTAAATATAATGAATTGAATCTGAGCGCCAATCGTAACAGAAAACGCGTTGGTCGCGGCATTAGTGCGGGCGGCGGGAAAACTGCTGGTCGGGGCACCAAAGGTCAAGGTTCGCGCACGGGCAAGAAACTTCGCCCAACTTTTGCCGGTGGTCAATTACCGATCGTCCAAGGCATCCCAAAACTACGCGGTTTCAAGAGTAAACGCGTGCCTGCCCAAGTGGTCTACGCGGATGAATTGAACACCATCAAAGGTGCGAAAATCGACAACTTTACACTGTTCGAGGCCGGTCTCATCACCACACCGCATCACACTGTCAAAGTCATTGCTCGCGGTGATTTAACCTCGAAAGCCACCATCGAAATCGCCGCCATGTCCGCCTCGGTGCAAAAACAGCTAGAAAAAAACGGTGGCAAATTCATCAAAACCGCCGTACCACTCCAAAAATCGACCAAGGTCAAAGAAACCAAGCCCGAAAAAACCGCCAAAACGTCCCGATAGAAATATGCTACAATAAAGATATGCTCCAGTAGCTCAGTGGATTAGAGCATCTGTCTTCGGAACAGAGGGTCGGCGGTTCGAATCCGTCCTGGAGTACCATATTAAACTATGAAGTCATTAAACGGTCAAGAGCTCGCGGATTTTATCAAGGAACGTCAAGCACGCCAAGTGCGGGGCCTGATCCAACATGATCAAATCAAACCAAAACTGGCGATTATCCAAACTGTGGATAACTCGGTGGTTAATACTTATGTGGGGCTCAAAAAAACCTATGGCGCAGATATTTTGATCGACGTCGATGTCTATAAAATTCCTCAGAGTATGGCTTTGAATCAGATCAAGAAATTGAATAATGATCCTACGGTACACGGCATCATTGTTCAACTACCGATTGAAAATCCCGACGAAGTGGACGAAATTTTGAACACTATCGCGCCGACGAAGGACGTCGATGGTTTGGGCAAGGACGCGATTTTTGATCCAGCTACACCGACAGCGATTAATTGGCTACTGACCGGATACGATATCGATCTAAAACAAAAGATCGCCATTGTTGGTAATGGTCGATTAGTCGGCAAACCGCTAGCGCGGATGTGGCGAAATTCTGGCCTAGATGTCGTGGTCCTGGATTCCAAAACTGAAGATATGCCTGATAAGTTACGCAGTGCCGATATTATCGTGACGGCGACCGGTGTGCCGGGCTTGATCAAATCGAACGATATTAAAACTGGCGCAGTAGTGGTTGACGCGGGAACGGCCGATGCCCACGGTGAAGTCGTCGGTGACGTCGCGCCGGATGTACGCTCTCGCACCGATGTGATGATTACGCCAAAACAGGGTGGAGTCGGACCATTGACGGTGGCGGCGTTAATGGATAATGTGATTCGCGCAGCGCGCGGTACTATTGTCTTGGTTCAATAGGTGCAACGCCAATAGTTTTCTTGACCTGTTCGACGACCTGACTGGGTGTCATGTCGGCCTTGATAATATATTTTTCGATACCGAGCGCGGCCAAATCTTTCGGCGCTTCCTGTTGACCAAGGTTCGTCAGAACGATTACTGGGATATCCTGACCACCGGGCAATTTCCGAATACGTTTCAGAGTTTCCGCACCATTCATCTCAGGCATTTGCAGATCGAGCAAAATCAGATCAGGCATGTGTCGCGACACCATCTCCACACCCGATTTCCCATCCGCCGCGACCTGGATATCAAAATCCTCAGACTCGAATTTCATGCGATACATCTGGGCGATAGTCTGGTCGTCTTCGATGATGGCTATGCTAATTGTCGGGCTCATGATACAATTGTAACACAGAATGTGGTGAGTAGTTAAATAAGAAAATTGGAAAGGAGAATTAGTTAGTGGGTGTTGCTAGTGTTATAGAAGGGAGGAAGGCTAGAGAGTTTGAATCGCAGTATAGTTTTCCGTATGAAATTGTTGTACATGACGACGAGGCAGATAAATACGCTGCAGATCATCCAGATAGCGTACAGCTTGCGTACGAAGGAATGATTGAGGCAACTGAGCTGGCGTATGATGACATAAGGGCAGGTCATCCAGAATGGAAATCGGGAACGAAGGAAGCACTTCGCCGTGCTCCAGGAGTGAAAGAATGGTTTCCTTACCTCAACACAGATCTATCTTTGTACTTTTTATCTTATCCTAAAGAAAATCTATTGGTACCAGGAATTCCACTCCCAGAAGATTTAAAAGAGTGGCAGAATTTACTGATTGGTATTGGTATACGCGAACGTATGGCGCGCTTCAAGAGTAGCACAATAGATGCGGCAATCGCCCATGCTGAAAAAGAAGGCGTGAATGGCCAACGCTTTAACCAATTGGAGTTAGGTTGTGGCAATGGTCGTAATGCGTTGACGATCCTAAGAGAGATCATTGAGCTAGGTCATAACGCCCACTTTACGCTCCTGGACAGTCAGTCAGTTAGTCTAGAGCGTGCGGTCCAATATGCTACAGAGATGAATATTCCTGGTGATAATTATCAGATTATGGAAGGTGACCTTTTCTCAATTAACGGAATTTTAATTAAGAAAGTGGGCGGAACAGCAATAGGGAGCACTACTTCTGGTGTTAACCTTGACAGCATTTCCAGCCTGGATATTCCCGTTCGCTTTCATCGGATCAACGATAGTGGCGTAACAGGATGCTATGCATTCGAAGATGAGTGGGAGCAAAGTGAAGTTAGTAGTTTCGGACCAGCACTAGACACACCGCTACGCCGCGCTGGGCAGATAACCCTCATGCAAGAAATCTGGAAATATCTTGAAAAAGGCGGGTCATATATGCGAGACTCCATGAATTTAGTGAATCCAATTAACCCTGATGGGCAACTTCCACTGGTTGACTATTTGCGTCATGTCATTAATTGGCAAGGTTTAGTCCCGACTACTATCCATGGAGATCAAGGGATAGAGGGAGAGATCGGCATGCTACCAATGATAGAAAAAGCACAACTATCTGGTTTGGCGAAAGTTATTGTTCATATATCGCCAAACGGTGTATTCAACTGTTACGAATTGCTTAAAGCAGCATAAGCGTATATACTGTTAGTGATGAAACCTGAGGGCTTCCCACTACTACTTGCAGTTATGACGATGATCATCCAGGGATTACTAGTGGTCTTTAGCCGAATATCTGCAGTCCAAAAAACCTTTTTTACTGTTGGCGTTGCGTTTTGTTCCATGTGGGCGATAGGCGTACTATTTTTTCTCAACACAACTAGTAACTCAAACTTGGGATTCTGGGCTGATGTCTACTACGTAGCAGCAGCGGGCATTGCGTGGGAGTGCATTCCATTATCACAGGCGTTGGTTGGCAAAACACCAAGACGAGTAGTCGCGTCTGCGGCTATATCATTCATACCGTTTCTGTTATTAATGTTACTAGTCATTTTACCACCGGATGGTCTGATAATCTCAACGGTTACCGGAGAGTATAATTTGGTGCATTTAAACTACATCTATTATTCTATCTACACCCTTTATTTCATAGAATACTGTATAGTGTCATGCATCATCCTATATAATGGCTACAAGAGAGCCACTAGCAAACTAGAAAAAAACCGCATACTCTACATTCTGATATCATACGTACTATCATTAACATTTGGTGGGATTTTCAATTTGCTTTTGCCGTGGCTGGGGAACTACACATTAATATGGGCCGGTCCGTTGGGCTTAGTTATATTCGTGTTAGTAACATATATCGCGACTACCAGATACCGACTGTTTAACGTTAAACTATACGTAGCACGCGCTCTGGCCTTGGCTACAGTGTTTCTATCTCTCGTCGCCAGCTACCTGTTAATTATCAGTGCTCTTTATGCGAGTAACGGGGTAGAGATTGTCAAAATACTCACCAATGTTGTGGTCACGCTAGTCTTTTCGGTTGTAGCATACCTTGCTTTTCGTACCACAATTTATATTACTGGCCGACGGTTCGGAGGAGGTCTGATGACTGATAATCTGGTATACCAGGTATCACTCAGTATTTTGCGTAATACCAATGCCCACCAGATATTACATGCTGCCGCGGACACGGTGGCGTTGCACATGCGTGTCAGCGAGGTCTCTCTAGCTATACTAGACAAGACATCGAATAATTTTTATGCAACCACCGACACTGACACGGAACCACTCAAACAACTTATCGAACAGGTTGCTACCTATATGGACAAACAGAAAGTGGATGCCATCGTCACGGAAGAGTTAGAGATTGATAGTGACCTGTACGACTTGCTGTCAGATAGGGATGTCTCAATGATTGTACGTTCCACTATTTTGCCTACTACTAGCAACGTGGCAACATATGCTGTGGTCAAGCGTTTCCCACTACGGACTTATTCTGATAAAGAACTGGACGTCTTGAAAACCATTGTTTATGTAATCCGAGTCGCCGTTGATAATGCAGTTTATTACGAACGAATCCAAAACTTTAACCAAGAACTGGAGGCGCGGATTACTGAGGCGACGGCTAACCTGCGGGCGACTAATCGTAAACTCAAAAAACTCGATGCGACCAAGGACGACTTTATTTCGATGGCGTCACATCAATTGCGAACGCCGCTGACGAGTGTCAAAGGTTACGTTTCGATGTTGCTCGATGGCGACTTTGGGCGTTTGTCGGCAGAACAAAAGAAAGTTCTGGGCGAAGCCTATGCCAGCAGCGATCGCATGACGTTCCTGATTGATGACTTTCTCGATGTCTCGCGATTGCAGCTAGGTAAATTTAGTCTACAGAAAATCCCAACTAGACTGGATCAAATCCTTGAATCAGAGATTTTGCAACTGAAAACTACTGCTAGTGTTCGGAATATCGGAATCGAGTGCAAAACGCCGGATGAATTACCGGTGCTGGATCTGGATTCTAGCAAACTACGTCAAGTGATGATGAATATGATCGACAACGCGATTTACTATTCGCGCGAAGGTGGTGAGATTGTCGTCAGTCTATCTAAACAACGTGGCCAAGTCATTTTCACCGTCAAAGACCAAGGTATCGGCGTGCCGCGCGCTGAACAACATAAATTATTCACGAAATTCTATCGAGCGTCGAATGCTCGCAAAGCCCGTCCCGACGGTAGTGGCGTTGGTTTATATGTCGCCCGCAAAGTCATCGTGGCACACGGCGGATCTTTGATTTTTGAAAGTAAAGAAAACAGCGGTAGCACATTCGGTTTTCGTCTACCGATCCAGACAGACACCGATTAACTTCGGATGGCGATAACGGCCTGCACGATCAAAAAGATGACCACACCAACTACGACTATAGCGATAGCGGCGCGTTTGAGAAACTGACGATGATCATATAGCCACTGTTTGAGCGGACTGCGAACGACTGCGTTAACTTTGCGGATACGCACCAGATTATCGGTCGATTTGGCATCTTGGCCAGTGTATTTTTTATTACGCTTCTTCTTGGACTTGCTCATATTTCCATTTTACTACGAAGTAAATGAAAAGAAAAACCGTTTCTATTCTTTCAACAATACCGTATAATATTCACATGGTGCATCAACCAAAAGACAGTGTAATACTAGAAACCACCGATCTTTATGATTCTATTGTCAGATTCAATAAAAACAACTATAATAAACACGAGGGTAAACATCCGGAATTGAGACAAAAACAATTCTGCCCAGGACAAATAATCATGGCTCTAAAAACTCCATCGTTCGTAATAAAAGGTCGCAACCCAGATACTCTGTGCTATTATTTCGAACTGTTTAGAGTCCGTGATGTAATTAAGCTAGTCAAAGTTGTGGTACTAGAGACCAATCGGCATAGCCCCAATGACCCTCATTGCGTGATTAAAACTGCCTTTAAAACAGATCATGTCCAGGAATTAAAGTACGGTTATGAACCAATGTGCTATAATAATTATAAATTAAGTAGGAGAATGTATGGCTAAAGAACTCAAGTTAGACAAAGCAAAAATCCTCTCCCAGTTGAGGGACTTGCAGAGTGTATCTGGCGAGTGGGTGTTAGAATATGACCCAGATGTCGACCAGTTGTTCTTTGGCGTGAAAAGAGTGCCCAAAGGATCGTTCCTAGTCCAACTAAGCGATGAGATAAATTTGTTTCTCGATAAAAACTCGAAGTTGAGTGGCATGTTCATTGAGTATTTCAAGGACAACTACCTAGAACACAACAAGGAGCTAATACCCGTACTGCAATCCTTAGAGGATGGTGGCTCTGTTCCGTCGGAGATCCAAGAGATAGAGAGAGTTGCATTAGAAAAAGACCTGTTTTTCGAGGCACTAGCTTCGTTAGTAGACAGAGATGAAATCGTGACTGCTGTGGCTTGACTTATTTCTTAATGGCAGTGACGAAATATGACTGCTATGGACATTTCGCAGCGGTTATCATACAATATCCGCAGAACTTGGCAGGGTCTCATCGTCTAATGGTTAGGACACTAGGTTTTCATCCTGGCAATCCGGGTTCGATTCCCGGTGAGATCACCAAAAATGCGATTTTTTGAGATTTTGGCGGATTTCCCGCCAATTTTTCTTTTGTTTCTTTTAATTTTTGCCAAAGGCAAAAATGGCTCTCTGAAAGGGGGCAGAGAGCCGTTTTTAATTCGGGGGAAAGGTTGTTTTGGTTGGGGTTGGGGGTGGCGGATTTACCTATTAAAAACAGGTTCGAGCCAAAGATTTCCAACAAAACTGCTTTTTGACCATCAAAATCGTTGCTTTCTCGCAAACAACAGATAGATTTTGCGATTTCAAGCCAATTTCGCATAGGTTCGATCCAACAATTTTGGTTGCGAGTTATGTTCGCCAAACTATCTTCTAAACTTTTCTTTTCTCCCAAAATATCGGACTTTTTGGCAAGGAAAGTTTGGCGATCAATGTCTTGGTCTAAATAACTATCTAGCAAAATCTTCTGTTTAGCGATTAAATGCGCAATTTGCCCTCGCAACTTTTCACTAACTGACAGATTTTCCGCATTTTCGGCGGTTTCACTCTCGGCGATTTTGTCGTTCATATACGCAAATACCTCTGTTGGCATTTCGTAGTCGCCAAGCAATGCCGAAAGTTGCGGAATTAGTATATTTTCCCTAACTGCTGGCTCAACGCATTTAATCATTTTGTGTTTGCGAGTGCAACGATAATAAGTCCAAGTATGGCTATTGCCGTTTTTCTGCGTCTTGCGCTTTGTTTCGGCGGTAATACGCATACCGCAATGACCGCAACGCAGTAGTCCAGTAAAAGCAATCGGCGTACCCTTTGTCGGTTGCCTATGACCCCGGCGCTCAATAACTACCTGAACTTTGTCCCATAGCGATTTTGACACAATGGGCTTGTGGCGACCCTCGTGGATTTCGCCACCATAAATGAAATGTCCATAGTAGAAGGGGTTTTGTAAAATCGCTTTGACTTGATCGTCGGAAAACAGTTTTCCACCACGAGTGATTGCGCCGTTTTCTTTTAAGAATATGGCGATCTTTTCCATAGTCTGATTGCCTTTGGCGTATCGCTCAAACATTTCTAGCGCAAGTGGCGCATATCTTTTGTCCAAAATAATTGTTTTGTTTCGAGTGTCGTTCAGATAGCCAAAGGGCGCAACTGACGGAAAATCGCCATTTCTAACTTTTGCTCGCAAACCACGCTTTGTATTTTCGGACAAATTATCTACATAGTATTTCGACTGACCAAACATTATGTTTAGCATAAACTTGCCCTGAGAAGTGTTTTCAAACTGAAAAATTGGAAAGCGCAAGAAATTGAGAACTGTTTGGTCTAGTAAATAGATAATTTGTCCGCCGTCAATGGAGTTGCGAGCCAGCCTGTCGGGGTGCCAAGCCAAAATGCCGTTGGCTTCGCCGTTTTGTATTCTCCCCAGCATTTCATTAAAAACAGGTCTGCCCGGCATTTTGGCGGTGCGTTTTTCTATCATCTCATCAATGATAAACAGGTTTTGATCTTTGGCAAACTTGCGGAGTTCCGCCAACTGTGCCTCAATAGACAAAACCTGTTTATCTTCCGTGTCTGTGCTTTTGCGCACATAAAGAATATATCTTTCCACTTTTCCTCCTTATTAGTTCCAAAAAGCCGTGTTGGTTGCACACAATTCAGAACTAACCAAATCGTTTTTCCAACACGGCTTTTCAGACCAAATAAATCGGCTAGTTCCTATTAAATTGTGTGCATAATCATTATATCAGTTTGGCTCACTTTCGCAAAACGAAAGAAATCCGCCACTCCCAACCCCAACCAAAACAACCTTTCCCCCGAATTAAAAACGGCTCTCTGCCCCCTTTCAGAGAGCCATTTTTGCCTTTGGCAAAAATTAAAAGAAACAAA
>WRNW01000017.1 GCA_009776375.1 Candidatus Saccharimonadota bacterium
GCGCTGAAATATTTTAACGAAACTGGCAGCAGCGCCGACGCGAAGGATTCTGGCTCGCGAGATCGTCTTTTTGGACGGCAAAAAGCAGAGCGCAGTTTCCCCGTAACGACGGGCGAAACAAGCGTATCGAGCGAACAGAATCCTGAACAAGCGGCGCGAGGAGTCGAAGCAATCTGCATTTTGCGCGGCGGCGGTTCGCGTGACGATCTGATCGCCTTTGATGATGAAAAGTTAGTCCGTGCCATCGCCGCCAGTCGCGTACCAGTTTTGACAGGAATCGGTCACGAGATCGATACAACTCTGGCCGATCTCGCGGCCGACGTGCGAGCGAGCACACCGTCTAACGCCGCCGAAATCCTCGTGCCAGACAGACGCGAAATCATCGTCCAAGTTAATCTTCGTTTGCGAAATTTGCTGGATTTGACGACAAGAAAACTCGGACGCTTAGAGGAAAATATTCAACAGAATTTGCGCGACGTACTTATCCAGATAGAAACTATTTGCGTCCGCAACGAGCAAAAATTTAAACTCTTATCAACAACTCTCGCGACCCTCAACCCGCGCGAAATTCTCCGACGCGGTTATGCGATTGTACGAACTGAGAATGGTCAGATTTTATGCACAAAACCACGAATTTCTGATAAAATTGTCATCGAAAATCTAAAGTTTCTAATTGAAAGTGAGGTAACAAATGTCTACGAAAAAACCTGACAAATCTCTGCGCGAGATGTTAGACGAATTTGAAACGATCGTGACCTGGTTTAATGGCGACGATTTGGATGTCGAAACCGCCACCGCCAAATTCGAAGAAGGCGCGAAATTAGCCGAGCAAATTAAACAGCGATTGAACGAAGCCAAAAATAAAATCACCATTGTCCAGGAAAAGTTTGAAACGACGGACCTGTCGACGGACCCAGAATGACAATCGGTGTGATCATTGGTTGTGCGATCGTGGCGGTTATCGGTATCGGCGTGATAATCGGTGGTGCGCCGTTCGTGCCGACACGGAAAAAGTGGACCGTCGATGCGATGAAACTAGCTGGCGTTGGATCTGGCGACGTGGTCGTGGATCTCGGATCGGGCGATGGCGCGGTGCTATTAGCGGCGCTGGCATCAGGTGCACGGCGAGTGATCGGTTATGAAATTAACCCGCTCTTGGTTATCTGGTCACGCCTGCGATTGTGGCGCTATGGAAAGCGTGCCATGATCAAAACTGGCGATTTTTTTCATGCCAAATTACCACCGGACACGACCGTGATTTACTTGTTCCAAGTCAAAAAAGTTCTCAGGAAAATTCCAAAATTCATCGATCAACAGCGCGCTAATTTAACGGTCAAGAAATTGCGCGTCATCTGTTTTGGCGCCGAAATCCCCGGGATAAAATTCACCCGCGAACTCGGCGGGATGAGTTTGTACGAATTCTAATTTGACTTTTCATCCGGTGCGTGCTACGATGAGCGCGTATTGTTAAAGTGTGATTTAAATAGCGAGGAAGGGGATTGTGATGTCGGGAAATTTTGATGGTGGTCCTTGGGGGGGGGACAAATTAGCGGGGAACGAGTACGACGGAACAGTAAAAAAAACTATACCAGGGATAGGGGGCGGAGTTTTACGTATCACATACGATCCCGCTGACGAAACTGAACAAAAACCAGATGAACAAACTGAACAAAAACTAGAAATCACACAATCTCTTATTACCCTCCCACAGCTCAATGAATTATGGGATGCTGGCTATCTAACACACGAGCAACGGTCACAGCTGTACGACGATTTCCAATGTTTTCTTCAACAAGGAGGTCCCAATCCAAAAATTGTTATGAGCGAAAACCGTATTCCAACCGTCGCAGAGTTGAATAGAAGGGGTATAAATGTATTAAGCGCCGCGGATAACCATAGTAATAGCCGTATTATTTTTCCGGAGACTATTAAGGCTAGCGAGATTTTGGAGTACCATCGGAATCAAAAAGCCGAATCAGGGGAGGAGGATGAGTGGCAAGTCACAGTAATCTCAGGCAATATCAGGCAGGGTATCCCTCACAACTTGGTGACGAATGATTCCTGGAGGGAACGACACATCCAGCAATACGATGGATTCCGCCTCCCTAGTCAAGCGCCAGAATTTTTAAATATGAGTATTAGCCTACCAAGTATCAGCGTGCTCATTGCTATGCTAGAAGAAATGAGGAGAAATAAAAAAATAAGCCAGCTTATCTCCAAGAGACAAGACAAAAACTCCATTACGCTTTTAGCGAAAGAAGCATGTGAGAAACTTGATCTTTGTCTATGTATGTATGTAAACGTGTATGAAAACTTGGAGCTCCGAACCTCCTACAGAACCTTCGACAGTAATCTCCAGGTCCTTGCTGCAGGCAGGTCACAAACCTTGAAGAAGAATATCTAACCAAATTTAAATATAACAGTTGCGCGAACTGTTCTCCTTATGCTAAACTAAAACCATGAAAACCTCTAGACAATCCAGTGAGCGCGGCGAAACTAACGTGTTTTTGATTGCCACGATAATTTTTGCAGTGCTGGCGGTTGGTTTGGGTATTGGTTTTGGTTGGGCGTATCTCCAGATGATTGATCATCGGGACAACGCGGATGAAAAAGTCGCGGCGGCGGTCGCGGCGGCCAAAAACGAGCAAAAACAGGCTGACAAGAAACAGTTCGACGAGGAATATAAAAAACCAAACGATGTTTTTACCGGTCCGGCTGATTATGGTTCGGTCAGTTTTGAATATCCGAAAACTTGGTCGGTTTATATTGACAAAGATGGTGTGAATAGCAGTGAATATGTCGCATACTTTAACCCGGGCTCGGTGCCAACAATCAAAAATACGACGTCGTATGCTCTACGTGTGGCGATTGTTAACCAAAGGATCGACCAAGTCCTAAAACAGTACGACAATCGAATCAAACAGGGCGATTTGACTGCGTCGACGATTCGCTTGGCCGATGCGCTCGACGACACCAGTTCCAGCTATGGCAAGGGCACGCGTATCGATGGGCAGTTCGACAAAACCATCAATGGTGCGGCGGTTTTCTTTGATATTCGTGGTCGCACTTTGCAAATATTCACCGATGGGCCCAATTTCAAAAGTGATTTCGAGGCGATCCTCAAAACTTTGAAATATCGCGATTAATAACCACTAACAGCATCATTTTTCAGCGTATGTTACAATAGGGGAATGGATGAGTTTGGAGGGAATCTAGTCGCGGCGGCGCATGAACTCAAAACGCCGTTGGTGTTGGTGCGGCAGTTGTCGCTGCAGTTGGCCGAGACTGAGGATCCCGCGGCACGTGCGGAAATTATTCGACGAATTCGTTTGACTACTGAAAGGTCGCTCAGGTTAGTGGACAATCTGACCCGTGCGGCGCGGCTCGAATCGGCGATGTTCGAAATGGAACCGGTGCTGCTGGGCGGTTTGTGTCGCGAAGTGGTGGATGAATTATCGCCGCTGTCGACGGCGCTTGGTCAAGAATTCCAGGTCAAAATCGGCAAATCTCCACTGGCGGCGGTCGGGAACCGCGATCTACTCCGTTCGCTAATTATGGGGTTGGTTGATAATGCTTTGACCTATAATTCGTCCGGATCACCGGTCGAAATTAGCACACGTATTCGTCGCGGTGAAGCGGAACTAGCGGTGCGCGATCATGGTGCGACGATGGATTTGGCGGAATTTCGCTGTTTGCAGGATCGTTTAGGGACGCAGGCTACGCCAATTGCGGCGCGACCATTATCGTCGGGCCTGGGGTTGTTGATCGCACAGAAATTCGCGATGGCCATGAATGGGCGATTATCGGTCGAGCGACATCGACGTGGGGGATTGACTTTTCGGGCACACTTGCCGGCGAGCCAGCAACTATCGTTTGTTAGTTTGACCGGCGCGGAGTCGTGATGAAAGTTTTAATCCTCGAGGACGATAAATGGTTCGCCGACAGCCTGCGCGCCAATCTGGGGCAAGGATTTGACGTGCGTGTTTGTCATGATCCGGAAAAAGTTTTCGATATTATCGAAAAATGGCAACCAGACGTTTTATTGGCCGACGTAATTTTGGGTGCGAAAAATTTGTTCGTACTCCTCAACGAGATTCAAAGTTATACCGATACGCGTACTTTACCAGTAGTGATACTGTCGACAGTCGCCCAACAAATCAAGATCCAAGACGTCGCCCAATATAACGTCCGAAAAATCCTCGACAAAACAGAAATCACACCCGAAAAGCTACGCGAAACTATTCAAAGACAGGGTGGCAAAAATGTCTAATTCGATTCGTACTAGAGCGATAATTCTCCGGCGAACAAATTACGGCGAAGCTGATCGGATCCTTTCCGTGATTACTCCGGATAACGGTCGATTGAGTGTCATGGCTCGCAGCGTCCGCAAAGAAAAATCTCGTCTCGCGGGCGGTATCGAATTATTCGCGATTTGCGATATTGTAGTACATATCGGTAAGGGCGAAATTGCTACATTAACAGGGGCGAAGCTGAACAAATTTTTTGCTCAAATCATGACCGATTACGAGCGTTTGCAATTCGGCTATGAGGTGCTAAAACAAATCGGGAAGGCCAGCGAAACTATCGACGAACCAGATTTTTATGTCTTGCTCCAGGATTGTCTGAGCGCACTGGATAATCTGAAAATTGATTTACGAATCGTCCAGGCATGGTTTTACCTGCGACTGGCGGACCTATTGGGTAACGGACTTAACACAGCGACCGATGCTAGTGGCATGAAACTGGTCGAGGACGCACATTACAATTTTGATCCAAACGATCAAGTTTTCATTTTCGCTGAGAATGGTCGTTACGATGCGCGCCACATCAAACTGTTGCGAGTCATGGTGGCCAATCAACTGACTACGATCGCCAAAATTGCTGGCGTAGATGAAATTATCGATGATTGCCTGCGACTAGCGCAAATCGTCGCGAAAGTCTGATAAAACATGAGCGGCGAGAGAAAAACTGGACTTGTCCTAGGTTTTTCCGAGCGCGATTGTTCTTTCTGTGATAAAATATTTCTTATGGAAGAGATAATTTCACTTTGCAAACGTCGCGGGTTCATTTACCAGGGGAGCGAAATTTACGGTGGGCTAGCGGGGACGTGGGATTACGGTCCGTTGGGCGTGGCGCTAAAACGCAACATTATTCGCGAATGGTGGAAATTTTTCGTCGATTCGCGCGATGACATGCTGGGGGTTGATGCGGCGATCCTGATGAATCCGAAAACCTGGGTGGCGAGCGGACACACAACAACTTTTTCCGATCCATTGATCGAATGTGAGGACTGTCACGGTCGCTTTCGGGCTGATAAAATCGATCTCGATGCGGGTTGTCCGACTTGTGGCGCAAAAACCTGGGGCGAAATTCGCCAGTTCAACATGATGTTTGAAACCAACGTTGGTCCGGTACGCGACGAAGATTCCGTGGCCTACCTACGTCCCGAAACCGCGCAGGGGATTTTCACTAATTTCAAGAACGTCGTCGATAGCTTTTACCCCGATTTACCGTTCGGTATCGCTCAGGTCGGCAAGGCGTTTAGAAACGAAATCAGCCCGCGCGATTTTGTTTTTCGCAGCCGCGAATTCGAACAAATGGAAATCGAATATTTCATCGATCCAACAACCTGGGAAGAAAATTTCGAAAAACTCCTGGGTCTAACCCATGAATTCTTGAGTCAGGTGGGTTTACCCACAACTAAAATTCACGAATTAGAAGTGCCGGACAGCGAGCGCGCCCACTATTCCAAACGAACTGTTGATATCGAATTTGATTTTCCGATTGGTCGCGAAGAATTACTCGGCATTGCTTATCGGACCGATTTCGATCTCAAAAACATCGAGCGTGAATCTGGCAAAAAGATGGAATATCGGCCTAAAGACGGTTCGGCGCCATTCGTGCCGCACGTCATCGAACCAAGTTTTGGCGTCGAACGCTTGATCATGGCGATTTTGACCGTGGCCTACCAAGAAGACAAAATTGACGGTGAACGACGAATAGCTCTCAAACTGCCAGAGCACATCGCGCCGATCAAATATCTGGTTTCACCGCTGCTGAAAAACAAACCCGAATTAGTCACGCGGGCTAGGGAAATTTATGATAATTTGAAAACCACAGGTGAACCAGTCATGTGGGACGACAGCGGCAATATCGGCAAACGCTATCGTCGGGCCGACGAAATCGGTATCCCGCATTGTATCGTTGTAGATTTTACAACACTAGAAGATGATACTGTGACGGTGCGTGATCGCGACACGACCAAACAAGTGCGGGTGAAAATTAAAGAATTGACGAACGTCCTAAACGATTAGCGTCAGTAAGTGCTCCGTCATCGCGAGCGTAGCGACGCGACCTAGTCACTTGCACTCTGGCCTACAGTGCGTTAGAATAGGTGCATGATTATCAATCAAACACAGTTTTTCTTTGGCTTCGCCTTTCCGCGGCTGTGTTTAAAATTGATTGAAGCCCGAGCATAAAAACTCCAAAAACACAGCCATGAACTAGAGGCTTCGATCGAGAAGTCTTTTTAAATTTAATGAAAAATAGGAATTAAGAATGTTGTATAAGAACGAATATTGTGTGAAGTCATGCCTGGAGTATAGCCAGTGCAAATTAGTAGACCCCGAGAAGCGGAGAGGTTTGGCGATGAGCGAACTTGAAGCACTTGGATTGGACGGAAGTAACGGAATCATCGTCACGCTTAGAGCCATTGAGGCTTGCATAGAAAATAGGCAAACAGCTAGTGAAGCAAAAAATAATGTCTGATGATTCAACCTGGTACGCCCGATACGATTTGAACGTACGACCTTTGGCTCCGCAAGCCAACGCTCTATCCAGCTGAGCTACGGGCGCGCACACCAGAAGTTGAATCAGCGTCGATTATAGCAGTTTTGCCGAAGAGGAGCAAGTTTGACTAGCGAGACAACATGCAGTATAATAAGCCTTAGTGAAAAAAACAAACAAGAAATTTCGTAGCAATCTTAACGTCGGTTGGCGCTGGCTAGCACTGGCGCTCTTTGCGAATATGCTGTTTTTGCCGAGTGGGATTTTCCTTAAATTATTGACTGACGACATCACACCGACGCTACTGCCGATTATTCGCTATGGCGTGTTGTCGCTAATTTTGCTACCAATGGTCGTCCAAGGTGTCAAGAAGCATCGTCGTGTTCTCAAAAAGAATTGGGTGATTATCGCGCTAGTCAGTGTTGTGTCGGCGGTTGATCCGATTTTCAATGCGATTGCTATGTCGATGAGCGGACCGTCATTTCTGGCAGTGCTGGAAATGTTTAGTCCGATTGTCTTTACAATTCTTTCGGTCATGATTATCAAGGACAAGATTACCAAAAATTCCTTGATCGGATTATTATTTGCGATTTTAGGCGGCGCGATCATTTTCGTGTTGCCAATGCTAATTGGTTCGGGCAGTGTGGTAGTTTATGGTTGGACGCCAGTGATTTTGTTTGCCGTAGTCGTGGCGGTGGCGCCGCTCTGGCCAGTCTACCTGCGCAAGCAACACGAGAACGGCCTGCCCGTTGTGTTAGTCGCGGGCATCGGCTTTCTATTCGCCACGCTGATCGCGCTGGTTTTTGCGATCGCCAGCTTTGGAATTGAGACGCTGGCCGAGATTGGCGACTTGACGCCCGCGCATTGGTTTATGTTGATTTACCTGGGCGTCGTCGTGTCGCTTTGTGCCCAAACGCTGCGAGTCAAAGCTTACGAACACATTGGCACAATCACTCACGCGGCGCTGTCTTATCTACATTATGCATTAATGGTCCTGGTGCCAATGCTGGTTTTGGGCGAACGGTTGTCGTGGGAAATGTTCATCGGCGCTGGTTTTATTCTAGTCGGTGTGGTTTTTTCAAGGATGCGGGCACCGAGCATCCGGACGGGACGTCGCAGATGATTAGTTATTTCACCGACGGTTCGGCGTCGCCCAATCCCGGGCCGGGCGGATTCGCGGTCATCAAGGATGGCCAGCCATGGTTGATCGGCGGAGAGCGAATGACGACGAATATTCGGATGGAAGGACTGGCGATTCTGGCGGCGCTGGAAGATTATCTACAGACTTGTCATCCTGAGCATAGCGAAGGATCTCAGCCAACGAGGGAGACTCTTCGACTAAAGTCTCAGAATGACAAATTGGTCAGGTGGAACGATCATACTCAATGCACCATCACCACCGATAGCGAATTTTGGATCAATGTTTTGACCAAGTGGGCGCCGGTCTGGGCGGCGAACGACTGGCACAAGAAAGGTGGGATTAAAAATCTCGACATCGTCCAACCACTTTTCGAACAGTATCAAAAATCAGGCGCGAAATTGGTTTGGACGCGCGGTCACGTTGGCACGGCGCTCAACGAGCTGGCGGACACGTGGGCCAATCGAGCGCGGCGACTGCGGTTGCGCGAGGTAGTGAGAACTGATACAATAAACCACACAAATGATGTCTAAACTAATCTATAAAACCGCGGAATCAGTGTCGCCAAAACATCCTGATAAAATGTGCGATCAGATTTCCGATGCGATTTTGGACGCGCATCTCATGGAAGATCCCGACGCGCGCGTGGCGGTTGACGTCGCGGGCGGTCACGGTCAAGTTTTCATCACTGGCGAAATCACGTCGCGAGCGGCGGCGGTTGATCCGAGCAAAATCGCTCGCCGAATTGCTGGTGATGTCGATGTCATCGTGCACCTAGCCGAACAAAGTCCAGAAATCGCCGGTGGTGTCGATACGGGCGGGGCGGGCGATCAAGGCATCATGATCGGTTACGCCTGTAACGAAACGCCGGAATTTCTACCGCTCGAAGTCGTGTTGTCGCGTCGCTTGAACCAATTTATCTACGCCAAATTTCCGTTCGACGGCAAAACGCAGGTGACGTTACGGGACGGCCAAATTGACTCAATTGTCGCCAGTTTTCAAAACGTGTCGCAACAGGAATTGAAAAAGTTGATCAAAGAGTTTATCTCCAAAGGTTCTTATGCCGTCATTGCGAACGCAGTACGACAATCCACGAATTCTAAAGGCACTGGATCGCCGCGCTTTGCTCGCGATGACCAGAATGGTATCAAAATCTTTGCCAATCCCGCTGGCGATTGGCAGCGTGGCGGCTTTGATTCTGATGCTGGACTAACTGGACGAAAACTCATGGTCGATAATTACGGTCCGCGAATCGCGGTCGGCGGCGGTTGTTTCTCCGGCAAAGACCCGAGCAAAGTCGATCGCAGCGCCGCCTACATGGCGCGGCGAATCGCCGTGGATTACCTACGTGAACGACAGGCCAAAGAGGTTTTCGTGCGACTAGCCTACGCGATCGGTGTCGCCGAACCACTCGAAAAATCCGTCATCATCGATGGCCAACAGGAAATTATCGCCGATCGTTACGACCTCACCCCGCGAGGGATTATCAAAACCCTCAATCTCAAACGACCGATTTACGAACCCACCGCCCGCTACGGCCACTTTGGCGAAGGGTTCGGCTGGGACGCATAGGGAGCGCTATTGACTGTCACGTCCAAGTGTGCAATAATAAAGTCTCGTAAAGATAACTAATTGGTGGGTGAGAAGGAGAGCTATAATGACTGATGGTAACAGACTAGGTTTCGATAGACGGGGGGGGGNATTTGGTGGTAAGGAACCGCAAGAAGCTTTAGACAAACTGCCTTTAGATTCCGAACAAAAAACTAATCTCGAATGGCTCGTGCTAACATTTGGCGAAGGGAACAGCGAGGTGATTACATCGAATGGCAAGACGCCGAGTATTGAAGACATAGAGGCAATTTGGGGCGACGGAGTTTTTTTCTCCCAAAATGTGAGAAGTCTTATCAATACGCAGTGTGGGGACGAGAAGATGAGCTTTCCTGAAGAAAAAACTGTCGTTAATGTTGTTGGCCTAAGTGCTCAACCTGATGCCTTAGGTTTCGATGAAAGCATCGATTTTGCAACCCTTGGTGAGGTCATGGCTATAGTCAACGATGCTAAACAAAAAAACCAGTTTGGGGAGCTGATCAGACAAATCACCAACGGCCAAGAAGATCAAGTTGCAATGTTATATGCTAGAATGAATGGTTTTCGATGCTATCTGTCCATTGCACTAGGGCAAGACGAAGGTACACCTATGATTGGTATAGAAGACTCTATATGGGGTAATCGGAATATAGCAGCTAAAATAAGTACGAATAATTTACTTTTCTTCTCAGGCCAAGGGCAAGAAATCCAGAACTTTTGATATTGTGTTTATCTCTCTCGCTGATCAAGGCTATTATTTTCTAGTATTGGATGAGATAGTGAAAGTTGTGATACAATAATAGCCATGGATAAAATTCAAGGTGCGAAAATCGTGGTGATCGGTGGGGGTACGGGTTCGTTTGTGATGCTATCGGGGCTGAAAAACTACACTGCCGATCTGACGGCGTTGGTTAGTATGGCCGATGATGGCGGTTCGACCGGCAAGTTGCGTGATGAGTTGGGCGTGTTGCCAGGTGGCGACGTCCGGCAGTGCTTGGTGGCGCTGAGTCGTTCGCCGCGGGTGCGGGATTTGTTTAATTATCGTTTTGACGAAGGCAGCCTGGCCGGGCATTCCTTTGGCAATCTATTTTTAGCGGCGACCGAAAAGATGACCGGCAGTTTTCGGGCGGGGGTCGAACTAGCTGGTGAAATCTTGAACACGGTTGGCAGGGTCGAGCCGATTATCACTAATCAAGTAACTCTATTGCTCGATGACGGTAAAAAAATTTTGCGCGGCGAAGACACAATTGACGATGGTAAGTTTAGTCCGCGACCCAAAATTTGGTTGGAACCGAAACCCAAAGTCAACCCGATGGCTCTAAAAGCCATCAAAAACGCCGATGTTGTGGTGGTGGCGCCGGGCAGTTTATATGAGAGCCTGGGCACCGTTCTGATCACGCCGGGCGTTAGCGATGCCTTGACGAGCACCAAGGCTAAGGTCGTTTATGTCTGTAACCTGGTCAACAAAGCGGGCCAGACCGACGGTTTTTCGGTGCACGATTACGCTAGCGAACTGGAGCGCCTGGCCGGCAAACCGTTCATCGATTACGTGATTTATAATACGAACGAGCCAGGCCAAGAACTCTTGGAACTATACGCCGCCGAAGGCAGTGAACCAGTCCAGGTGGACACGGAGGCACTGCGGGCGGCACACTACAAAGCCAAAGGCGCAGACATGCTAGCCAACCGAATTTGGCAAAATCCCAACCAAAAGTCCGATCCCAAAGCGATGTTTCGAACACTGATTCGACACGATCCCGATAAAGCGGCGCGAGCGGTGATGAAGATTTACTTTTCCTGAGGAGGGGCATGATGAAAACAGCGGTTCTAATCGATTTTGACGACACGATTTTCAATGCGACTCGTTATAAAACTTTACGTGATGAATATTACCAGCAAAGATTCGATCAAAAATTTTGGAAAAAATTCAAAAAATACGAACACGATTATACGATCGGCAAAGTCAAAATGTTTACGCCTCGCGATATTTTAACGAACGACGAATTAGAGATTACGAATCGACATCTAAAAAAAATCGCGCCCAGTTTGTTATACCAAGATTTTACGACGTTTATGGAAAAAATTGCTAGTGATCGTTTTACGCCGATGATTTTAACTTTCGGTGATCAAGAGCTCCAGATCACCAAAATTACAGCAGTAGGGCTAACTTTACCTGTGATTCATACTGATCTCAGAAATAAGAACGAACTCATCCAACGCTGGCGTTCGCGCGATGTCTACAAAATTAACGGCTCGGATTTCGACGAAGTAGTTTTGATCGATGATCGCCAGAGTAATTTTATCGGTTTTGAACATTTACCAAAGGCGAGAGGTTTTTTGATGCAGCGAGCGGGAAATTTGACTGATGATTTGCCAAAAAACGTGTCAGTCGTTCGCGATTTTAGCGAAATTGAATTAGTTTAAGATAACATTAAGACAGAATCACCCTGGCGGAAGGGCGGTTTTTCTTAGTTTTCCACAGGTTTTATGGAAATCTGAGCGAAAAGTGGGTAAAAAGTAGAAAAAAGGGCTTGCACGTGGGTGGTTGTGGGTAGTATAATGTGACCAGTGGAAAATAAACAAACACCACTGAACCCAACAATATCAACTAACAATCAGGGAAGGCGATGAGCAAAATCGATTACTTTGAGCGAAAACTCGACGACAAACGGCGTTTGACCGTACCAGTCGAATTGCGCCAGGAATTCGCCAGCGGCATCGTCATCACGCACGGTTTCGGTCAGTATCTCCATCTCTATCCGAGAAAAATCTGGGAAGAGGACATGGAGGGGGCGCTGACCGGCGACATCTTGGACGAACGGATCGCTGATCTGAACGACAAGTTCCGCACTGGCAAAAGCGAGACTGAACTGGACCTCAAACAGGGACGGATCACGCTCGAGCAGCACCTGGTTGACTACGCTCGTATCGACCGTGATGTGGTCGCCGTGCGGGTTGGTCAATATTGGCGCCTACGGGCAAAAAACCAGGAGGACGTCGGCGCCGCTTCCTCCTAGAAAAATGATTCCAACGAGGGAAATCTCGGACGAATCGAAAAAGCACCTTAACAAAAAAACAGAGGACACCTACGCGACAATCAGCCGGAAATCGATCGCCGGCAAGAAGGATCGTCGCACTTGGTTTACATCAACGTAAACCTCCCCCAAAAACTCCACCTCACACATAAGTCTCTCATATGATTGCGCAGCCGCTCGTTAGCGAAAGCGCGAACATCTTGAAACTATTAAAACAAACAATCAGAAAACAAACACTGGTTGTCGCCTAGGTGACCTCCGTAAAAAGAATATGAAAATAACACCACAACAACTCCATATTCCAGTTTTGCTTGACGCGGTTTTAGATTTTCTAAAGCCTAGGGCAGGCGAACGCTACCTGGATTTGACGGCCGGCTACGGCGGTCATGCTCGGGCGGTGATTGCTCGAACTCGCAATGCTGGCCTAGCGACACTGGTTGATCGCGATGATTTGGCGATCAAACATCTCAAAAGTTTCGCCAGGGATGGCGCCCGCCTGATCCATTTGGACTTTTACCAAGCAGCGCAGGATCTAGTCGCAGCCGGCGAACAATTCGATATGATTTTGTTGGATCTCGGTGTTAGTTCGCCACAATTGGATCTAGCCGAACGGGGATTTTCATTTTCGCACGATGGAAATTTAGACATGCGTATGGATTGTCGTCAAAATTTAACCGCTGCGGAAATTGTTAATCACTATTCGACCAAAGATCTAGCGAACCTTATTCAAAAGTATGGCGGAGAATCACCAAAACGAGCGACCAAAATTGCGAATAGCATCGTGCGGCGTCGAACAAAAAAAATGTTCAACACCACCACAGAGCTAGCCGATTTGATCGCCGAAATCTCGCCGCGGCGGAACAAAATCCATCCCGCGACGCGCACCTTCCAAGCTCTGCGGATCGAGACCAACGACGAACTCGGGCAGCTAGAAAAAACCTTGCCGCTACTGCCGCAACTGCTCAAGCCGGGTGGGCGACTAGCGATAATTTCTTTTCATAGTCTAGAGGATGCCCAGGTCAAAAATTTCCTGCGAGAACAAAAAAACGCTGGCTACGAGGCCGAACTGGTCGCTCTGACCAAACATCCAATCGCCGGCAAAACTGACGATGTTCACAATCCGCGTGCGCGTAGTGCCAAACTGCGCGTCGCCGCAAAAATAAATAAATGAAAGGACTTGCCATGCCGATCCAGGTTATTGACAAGTCGCGCGCCAAGAAAATTGTGGTTCGCCACAAATAGCGCGCGAACCGGACGGGCCGCCTCGCGAGCGGCGGCTCGTCCTTAAACTCTTTACGTAGCAAAAGGAAAAACAAAAACATGACCAAAAACCACCAACAATTTATTTCGACGCGCAAGCGTCAACTAGCGACCGCATCGCCCGGTGCGTGGGGACGTAATCAAAACTTGACATCATTTACTAGCGGGACACGACTCGGGCCAATTGCTAACGTGGTCTTGATTGTGCTGCTGGTGACTTTCTTGGGACTATTGTACTTGACGCAATTGACCAAGACGTCAACATTTGGTTACGAGATGAACCGAATTAACGTTGAAAAATCACAACTAGCGGCCGAGCAGAACGATTTGAAACTCGAAAATGCGCGCTTGCAATCATTGATGCGCGTGCAGGATTCCGCCGTAGCGGCGGCGATGACGACACCAGTTGATACTAGCTACGTGGAGTAGCGTGATGGAGGAAAGGCCAAAAATCTCCCGCACGCAGTGGCTGACCTTTGGCCTGTTTTTCATCCTGGCGATTTTTGTGGTTCGCTTGTTTTATATTCAAATCATCGAGCACGACAAATACGCGGTTCTAGCCGATCAAATGCAAATTAATAAACGTACCATTAACCCAGAGCGCGGTGAATTTTTTGTGCGTGATAAGGACGGCACGCTAACGCCGCTGGTATTGAATCAGACGGTTTACACGGTTTTTGCCGATCCGACACAAATTAATGACATTGAAAAAATTCGCAATCTCATCCAACAGGTCGCGGGCGGTCAGGCGATAACCAAAAATTTTGACAAGTTAAATGATACGAGTACCCAGTACGTAGTTTTGGCCAGGCAGGTCACTCACACCCAGGCTGAACAAATTCGCGATGCCGATCTAGCCGGCGTTGGACTCCAGGCGACATCGCGACGCGTTTATCCAGAGGGGAGTTTGGCGGCGCAAACGCTCGGTTTTGTCAACGTGGATGGGGAGGGACAATACGGACTCGAACAATATTTGAATCAAGAATTAACTGGCGAACCCGGTGTCTTGCAATCAGTGACCGACGTGCGACACATTCCACTAACGATCGGCGCGCACGACGTCTCGATTCCGGCTAAGAATGGTACGGATTACGTTTTGTCAATTGATCGCGGTATCCAAGCCAACGTGGAACGTGTCTTGGCTGATGGTCTAGCCAAAGTTGGTGCAACCAAAGGCAGTGTCGTGGTCATGGAAACTGGAACGGGTCGGATTGTCGCGATGGCCAATCTGCCTTCTTATGATCCAGCTAGCTATAATCAAGTGACGGACGCAGCGATCTTTCAAAATACCATCACGATGCGACCGTACGAACCTGGTTCAGTCATCAAACCATTCACCATCGGTGCGGCGATGGACGTCGGATCGATTGGGCGTTATTCGACTTTTCATAACACAGGTTGTGTGATGATCGCCGATGCCAGAATTTGTAATTTATCTCGCCAATTCGATGGTCAGATCTTGGACATGACTGAAGTTTTGAGATATTCATTGAATACGGGTGTGGTTTGGGCGCTCGAACAAATGGGCGGCGGCGATATTAATTTGACAGCCCGCCAGCGTTTTTATGATTATTTAACGGAACATTATCGATTCGTTCAAAAAACCAATATCGAAATTAGCGGCGAAGCGATTGGTCTAATTATGCAACCGGATAGTCCAAATGGCGCCAAGGTGACTTATTCGAACATGACGTTCGGGCAGGGTTTGAACGTGACGATGATCCAAGTCATCGTGGCGTTTGCGGCGGCGATTAATGGTGGAACTTATTATCAACCAACCTTGATTTTGGGCACGATCAACAAAAACGGTGAACTCGTCGAACAAAAACCAAAAACCATAGCGACGGATATTTTAAAACCAGAAATGTCGAAAAATTTAAAGGAAATGCTACGAGCGATTCGCAGCGAAAATCCTTATACTTTGCAATTCGATCGGGGATATTATGTCGGTGGGAAATCCGGTACTGCCGAAACGATCGATCCGGCGACTGGCAAATACGGTGGTCCAACCATCGGCTCGTACTTGGGTTTTATTGGGGACGAGACAGGAGAGCCCAAATATGCGATAATGGTGCGGGTGGATGATGGGCATGTGGCGGCTGGATCAACGACTGGTACAGCCGCGGCGCAGCCAATCTTTGATGAAATTAGTCGGTTCGTAATAGATTATGAAGGGATCACCAAATGAATGAATTATTGAACGAATTAACACCCGTAATTACGAGAATATTTTTACTGGGCGGAGCGGCCTTCGCGATCGCCATGGCGTTGACGCCGGTTTATACGTATTTTGCTTATAAATATAAATTTTGGAAAAGACAAAAAACTGTCACACTCGATGGTCGGAAATTAACGGTCGTCGGTAAACTGCATGCTGCGAAAATTGCGCGACATGTTCCAACCATGGCTGGATGTATTTTTGTCTTGGCGATTGCTCTCACGACATTATTATTTAATCTCAGTCGACCGCAAACCTGGTTGCCGTTAGCGGCGTTGATCGGTGGGGCAGCCGTCGGACTAATTGATGATATTTTAAATTTACGTGGTCATAACGCAGTCGCGGGGTTGCGAGCACCAGTGAAATTTACGATGATTGCGATTCTCGGACTAGCCCTTGGTTGGTTTTTTTGGTATAAATTGGGCTTTACGACGGTGCATGTGCCATTCATCGGCGAGTGGGAAGTTGGTATTTGGATCGTGCCACTCTTTGCGTTTGCCGTCATGGCCGCCGGTAATGCGGTGAATATTAGTGATGGCCTAGACGGTTTAGCAGGTGGGCTAGCCGCCTCAGCCTTTGCGATGTTTGCGGTGATTGCCGTGCTGGGTCAGCAATTTGGGTTGGCCGGTTTTTGTTTGACGATCGTCGGTGCGCTCCTGGCGTATCTGTGGTTCAATGTTTATCCAGCGCGCTTTTTCATGGGAGACGTTGGTTCATTTGCGCTGGGTGTGAGTCTAGGTGTGGTGGCGATGCTGACAAATTGTTTGTTCATCTTGCCAATTATCGGCGCGGTTTTTGTCATTGAAACTGGTTCAGTGATCATCCAGCAAATTAGTAAAAAGTTGCGTAGCGGTCAAAAAATTTGGTCAGCCACACCGATCCACCATCATTTTGAAGCCAAAGGTTGGTCCGAAACCAAAGTCACCATGCGCTTTTGGGTGCTCGGTAATATTGCGGGAATCGTTGGTATAATTATTGCTCTGGCGGGAGGTCACGTTTAATGAGCGAATGGATTTCGACCAATCGTCATCGAGACAGTTCGTCGTCGCGTCTCGGCGCGACTAACACCTTAAAATTGGGTCGCAAACATCGGCCGGATTATTTATTAGTGGTGTTGATTGTGGCCTTAGCTCTAATCGGTTTGGTGGTTTTATTTTCGATTACGCCGGCGTTGACCAACGGCGACGATACGGCGACGTGGCATTTTATGTTGCGTCAAGGATTATTCTTGGTGGCGGGTTTGATAGCTTTCCTGATCGCCAGTCGGGTGCCGCTCAATTTTTGGCACCAACACGGAACTAAATTATTCGTCTTGGCGTTCATCGCCTGTTTTGCGTTGCCGATCATGGGCTGGTTAAAGATTCCGCCCGCCTACTGTACGTTGGGTGCGTGTCGTTGGTATAGTCTCGGCAGCATCGGCACATTTCAGCCAGTTGAATTTTTAAAGTTCGGCACAGTCATCTGCGTGGCTGGCTTTTTAGCGATGCGAGCGGCGCAGCATAAATTGAACTCGTTCAAAGAATCACTGTTGCCACTAGCTCTGATGGTGCTAGCGATTCTGTTAGTCATTGTCGTGATGCAAAAAGATCTTGGGACTGGTGTGGCGTTGGTAGCGATCGTCTTGACTCAATTAGTGATCGCGGGCGTTAAACCAAAAATCCTAACTCTGGCGGTGCTCAGTTTGGTGGTGGTAGGTGTATTGTCGATTTTAATTGCGCCACACCGTTTGGCACGCATCGCTACGTTTTTCGGTCAAGGTAACGAAGTGGCGGATTATCACATCAACCAAGCGATGATCGCCCTCGGCTCGGGTGGTCTAACAGGGCGGGGGCTCGGTCAATCAATTCAAGCTTTCGGTTGGTTACCAGAAGCCATCCACGATTCCATTTTTGCGATTTTGGGTGAAACTTTGGGTTTTGTCGGACTGTGCGTGATCATCTTGATTTTTGCGGCGCTCTTGAAACAAATTATCACCAAAGTCGATTTCATTGAAAATACCTATCTCAGGTTGATCGTGGCTGGCGTCTTTGGTTGGTTGATGGCGCACGTGGTGATGAACATTGGCGCGATGACGAACCTCTTGCCGCTAACTGGAATCACTTTGCCGTTGGTCAGTTTTGGGGGTACATCAATGTTGTTTATTATGGCTAGTCTAGGTGTGGTGTTCGCGATTTCGCGCTACACGACACATCGCAAAGTAGAGTTAGAGAAAGGAGACGAACGTGCGAATCCTATGCGTGGGCGGTGGCTCGGGCGGCCACATTACGCCGATCGTCGCGATCATTGATAGCTTGCGCGAACAAGAACCACACGCTGATATTCGTGTGTGGTGTGATCGCAAGTTCGCCGCCCAGGCGCGTCAATTAATCGGCCAAACTACGCGCGTCGACGTGATCGTCAGTGGTAAATATCGACGTTATGCCAACCTTTCACTGTGGTTGCATCTGCGTTATCATTTGATCAAAACGCATCTCGCGAACTTGTTCGACATTTTTAAGGTTGGTTTTGGTTTCTTGCAAAGTTTGTTCAAACTAATTATTTGGCGACCAAAAGTTGTTTTTTGTAAAGGTGGATTTGTTTGTTTGCCCGTCGGGCTGGCGGCGCGCCTGCTTCGCATCCCGCTAGTTATTCACGATTCAGACATTGTGCCTGGTCTGACCAATCGCGTTTTGGCACGCTATGCGAATCGTATTGGCACTGGTGCGCCAATTGAAAATTATCCAACTTATAAAAAAAATATCACCAAACATGTCGGTATCCCGGTTCGTGAAGAATTTAAAATCCTTAATGCTCAGCAAAAAGCTCAGGTCAAAAAAGATTTTGATTTTTCGCCCGACAAAAAACTAGTTGTCGTGATTGGTGGCGGTTTAGGATCCAAGAGGTTGAATCAGGCCGCTCTCGAAATAGCGCCGCGCCTCGTCCCAGAAAACCTGCAAATGCTAATTGTTAGTGGTGCTGGGCGATCATTAACAATTGCTAGCGATCTAGCACCCAACGTCCGCGCGGTACCGTTTATGGCTAGCGAACTACCGAAACTACTTGGTGCTGCCGACGTCGTTGTCACGCGGGCCGGCGCAACTTTTTTAGCAGAATTAGCAACTGTCGCGGCATCAATTATTATTGT
>WRNW01000018.1 GCA_009776375.1 Candidatus Saccharimonadota bacterium
CCGGCCTGAGCGCTAAAAGTCAACGCGAACTCGCGGTCGCCATCAAACGCGCCCGCCATATCGCCCTGTTACCATTTGTTGCGAACTAACGGGGGGTCAATTACGGAAAACCCATCAGCCATTCACACCGTCGTCGTGATCATCCGATCACCAGAAGGGTTTATCGTGCAACGACGATTGGACTTGCCAGGCATGTTGGTCTATCCTGGCATGCTCCAGCTGTTCGGCGGGCATGCTAATCCGGGTGAAGAACCCGCCGCTGCCGCCAAACGCGAACTGCTAAGAAAGACGAATTTGTCCGCAGGCGACCTGGAGCAGTTGACCTACACTGGTCTGGAACATTATATCGGCCAGGGAGAAGAGGGCGAAGACATCCTGCGAGACGCCAGTATTTTTACGCTCGATTTACCATCTGCGGAAAATGTTGAAACCAGTACCAACGAAAACAGTCGTGTCGTGATTATTCCGAGAACGCTCGAATCCCTTGGGCAGTACCAAGGCGAAATGACGCCGTTCGCCTACATGGTCCTAGAAAAAGCTCTACAATCAGAAAGGAACGGCTAGTTATGTATCAACCAACCGATCTCAAAAAGGGCACGATCATTGCCATCGACGGCCAACCTTATCGGGTGATCGATTACGCCCAAAAAGTCATGGGTCGTGGCGGTTCAATCGTCAGTGTCAAAATCAAAAATTTGATGACTGGCGCAGTTTTACCAAAGACTTTCAAAGGCCAAGACAAAATCGCAGCGGCCGAGGTTTCGAATCAAACTGTACAATTTTTGTACTCAGACTCCACCACTGTTTTTTTCATGAATCCGACGAGTTTTGAACAGTTTGAGCTACCGCTCGAAGTGGCCGAGAACGTACCCAAATTCGTCAAAGAAGGTGGCGAAATCCAACTCCAATTCTTTGACGGGCAAGTCATCGCGGTCGATTTACCAACGACCGTGAATTTGAACGTTGAATATACCGAAAACGTCGTCAAAGGCGACACCACATCGAGCGTCCAAAAGGACGCAAAAATGGAAACCGGCCTCGTCGTCAAAGTCCCAGCCTTTATCAAAACCGGCGACGTGCTAAAAATCGACACTCGCGACGGATCATACGTCGAACGCGCCAAATAGCGGTAGTCGTGTTAAAATATCTAGCATGAAGGGGCGACTGGATTTGGAATTAACACGGCGCGGCCTGGTGGTGACGCGCTCCCAGGCGGAAAGTTATATTCGTCTCGGTCAAGTCATGGTTGATGGAAAAATCGTGCTTAAACCAGGTTATTTTGTGTCGGCTGATTCGCGGATCGAACTGAATCAGGACGAACAATTTGTTTCGCGCGCCGCGCTAAAACTAAAATCGGTCGCGGACGATCTGGATCTGGATTTTATGGACAAAATTGTTCTAGATGTTGGGTCGAGCACCGGCGGGTTCACCGATTTTGCCCTGTCGCGTGGCGCGAAGAAAGTCATCGCCGTCGACGTCGGCACCGATCAATTGCATCCAAAATTGCGCGGCGATTCGCGAATAGAATTACATGAAAAAACCGATATTCGTGATGTCATTGCAAGCGCCGAAGCCCCGGACTTGATCCAGGGGAAGCAATCTAGCAAATTGCGGCTGGATCGCCACGGCGACAAGTCGCCTCGCGATGACAAAATAGTCATGACATCCGATCAACCCCATATTATCCTCATCGACGTCAGCTTTATTTCTTTACGCGAAATTTTACCGCACGTCGCTAAAAATCTGGCTGATCAAAATACCCAGATCGTCGCCATGGTCAAACCGCAATTCGAAACTGGGTCGAAAATGAAAAACGCTGGCGTGGTCAAAAATGATACCGAGCGCCGCAAAATTTTGCGCGATTTCGAAACTTGGACGCGTCAATACTTTCTCATTAAAAATAAAAAAGACAGCGCTATCGCTGGTGCTACAGGCAACCGCGAACGTTTTTACCTATTAGAAAAGGTGATCGAATGAGTGAAACTCGTCCTGAGCCAACGAGCGTGGTCTTTCTTGATGTCGATGGTGTGCTGCTACCCGAAAGAGGCAGTGAACAAAATCAACTAAGAATGAAATTTAATGAACAAGCTATGGAATTGATTGTCAAACTGGCCAAGGCAGCATTCGCTAGCATTGTTCTTAGTTCAGAGTGGCGACTTGGCGACACGCTAGCGCAAGCCAAAGAAAGCATGAAACAATATGGGGCGAGTGAAGAACTGCTAGACTTAATTGTTGATCGAACACCAGTAGATGGCGCGGGAAGATTTAGGTACAAGCAATCGAAGCTCGTGAAGCCAGAAAATATACCAAAAATAATGCGCAATGGAGAAATTAACCAGTATCTAGCAGACAATTCGGTAGGAAAATATATAATCATTGATGACATAACACAAGAGTTGTTTTCTCAAGATAACAGAGAACGCCTCGTGCGCGTCGATGCCGCTGTAGGCTTCACCGAGGAGAACTATCAAGACGCACTTGACAAATTCGAGGCCCAAAGAGTGAACCTAGAGCCCACCAACTCAGCGGTCTCGCTGACTCCACCACAGAGCTAGCGTGATAATGATGATTCCCAAACTCCCGATAATCCATTCGGGCAATTCAACACTATATAGTTTAGCCATCATGACGCCACCGAGAAAAGCGATTGCCCAATGTGCACCGTGCTCCAAAAACTTGAAATGTTTCAAAGTATTTTGACGTACCAGATGAATAGTCATACCGCGCACCCAGAGCGCACCAGCCCCCAGGCCAGCCATAATCAGTAGCACGTTGTTGGTCATAGCGAAAGCCCCAATCACGCTGTCCAACGAAAAACTGGCATCGAGGATTTCCAAATAAATAAACGCCGACAGCGCAGCTCCTCCGACCAAATGGTTGACGTTCCTAGCTGACTTTTGACGATTTTCCATAATTGCGCCCAACAATTTCAACCCAACATGCAAAGTCACGGCCAAGATCATAGCTGGCAATACCACGGCGTGATGCGCCGGATCAACGGTAAAGAAAATCGTCGCTATCCCGACCAGCATGATAAAGACTGTGAAGTTGTCGAACTGACCGAGCTTGGCCAGACGACGCTCGAGCGGACGAAACCAGTGCAGCGTTTTACGATTGTCGATAAAATAACTCAGCGCGATCATCAGCAGAAACGTACCACCAAAAGCATTAATCATCGGTTCGGCCTGATGGAGATGCGCCGCGTAACCTGCGGTATCAGTGGTGACTAATTGCGTCACCTCGGACCAACCGAGACCACTCGTGATCATGACGATGACCAGTGGTAGAATAAATCGCACTACAAAAACCGCCGTGAAAATACCAATAGTCAGAAACAACTTTTGCCACATCGGCGACATTTTCATGATGACACGACTGTTGATGACCGCATTGTCAGCACTAAAAGTCACCTCGAGCAGCGTCAGCACAAAGACCGTGAACAACACCGCCAGACCAAGTTGCCAACCGACCAAAATCCAGATCGCCAAAGTCGCCAAACTAGCAAACCAATAAATGCGCAGGAGACTTTTCACAAGGGATATTATAGCATAGATTACACATTAAATCGAAACTCGACCACATCATTTGGCTGCATAATGTAATTTTTGCCTTCAGTGCGGATTTTGCCGAGCGAACGAGCGGCAGATTCGGAGCCAGCAGCGACCAGGTCGGTATAATCAACCACTTGGGCGGCGATGAAGCCGCGTTCGAAATCGGTATGGATTACGCCGGCGGCCTGGGGGGCGGTCGAGCCGCGTTTGATTGTCCAAGCTCGAACTTCTTTTTCGCCAGCGGTCAGGAAACTTTGCAGACCGAGAACGTGGTAGGCGGCGGTGACGAGTTTGACTAAACCAGACTCCTTAATACCATAATCGGCGAGGAGTTCCTGGGCTTCGGCCTCAGATAATTCGCGCAGTTCGCTCTCCAGTTTGGCGCAGATGAATATAGTGTCATTGCGAACGGAGTGAAGCAATCCAGATTCTGACAACACACTAGATTGCTTCGCTTCGCTCGCAATGACGTCTTCATCAATATTAAAAACATAGATCACCGGTTTGGCGGTCAGAAGATCGAGACCGTGGAGCTTTTCAGTGTTCCAATCAGTTGGTACGCGGCCGGCCATTAATTCGTTTTGGATGAATTGTAAATAATCGACAGTGGTGCGAAGGGATGGGTCGCTCTTGATTTCCCTTAATAATTTCGGTAAGTGATTATCGATAGTCGCGATATCGGCTAGCATCAGTTCGGTGTTAATGACTTCGATATCGTCCGCGGGCGACAGGCCAGATCGACCGTCGGCGCGCTGAACTTGGGCATCAGAAAAAGCCCGCACCACATGACAAATCGCGTCACATTCACGGATATTGGCCAGGAATTTGTTGCCCAATCCTTCACCCTTAGACGCGCCCTCGACCAGGCCAGCGACATCGACAAATTCGACAGTGGCAGGNATGATTTTNTTCGTTTTNTACATTTTAGCCAAAACCTCCAACCGCTCGTCCGGTACCGGCACAATCCCAGTATTCGGCTCGATTGTCGCAAACGGATAATTCGCCGCCAGCGCCCCAGCGTCAGTTAGGGCATTAAATAGGGTTGATTTACCAACATTAGGTAGGCCGACAGTGCCAATTTTTAACATTTAGGACCTAGAATCCTTTGCCCATTTTTTCTTGATCAACCAGAGAATCAAACGCAGGAGGTATTTTTGTGCCAAATATACCAAAGGTCCAAAGAGGAAAATGTAAATCGCTAAGATTTCCGAATCAGTATAAGTAATCCGCGCATAGGTCGGACGCATCACCGTTTCTTCGATGGTCAGTGCGCCCATGATACTACTAAAACCGATCCACGCCAGCGTGAAAATTACTGCACAAATCGTTTCAGCGCGCCGCGCGGCAGCAGGTTGTTTTCGTAAAGACAAAATGCCGTGTATCAAATAGCCATAACAGGCGGCACAGGCACCAATACCCGAGAAAAATAGCGCCACGTTGATGTCGATATCAACGTCCTCAGCTCCTAATAAAGTGAACAGGACTATGCCAATACTCCAAAATGTTCCAAAGGTCGCCACGAAAACCATCTTGATGATGGCGGCTGCGTAGTTAGCGGTGTTCGCGACTTTGTTTGGTTTGACTGATCCAGAATAATGCGCAGTGATATCAGTAATAAAATTCATTACACTACCACAAATCGCCGACAACAAAATACCACCAAAGAAAACACCCAGAGAAGCCATCTCGAATTTTTCACTGAACATGGTACTGTTGAGCGCTGTCACGATGTTATTAATAAAATAAACAGCCCCAGCGATCGCCGGTGCGGCGGTCAAGATAGACAAACCACCAAGCAGGCGAGCCGACGCGGATTTTTTGACAGTCTTCATGACCATATTGTAGCACAACGAGATTGAAAAGACTCTTGACTGCCTTAAAACGCCTATGCTATAATTTGGGCATGGCTTTAAACAAGATGGTGGGCAGCTTTTTTGCCTTGGATATCGGGACAACAGCAATCAGGGTAGTGGAGCTATCACACGGTGGTCGCGGTTGGAATCTCAAACAGTACGGTGCACAGCCGATCGATATTCGTTTGAGCGAATCAACGGCCGAAAAAGATCAACGATTATTAGGCGAAGCAATCAGCGGCGTCATCGCCCAGGCGGGAATTCACACCAAGGACGTGGCGATCGGCATTCCGTCCCAGAGGACTTTTGCGGCGGTCGTGGAAATTCCCAATGTCGCGTCCAAGGCTGAACTCAACGCGACGATCAAATATCAGGCCGAAAATTATGTACCAATGAAAGCTGACGAAGCGAAAATCGACTGGGCAATTATTGGTGAATCACCGAACGACAACCAAAAAGTCGAAGTCTTGGTCGCCAGCGTGCCGAATACTTTCACCGAAGGTCGCCTCGATCTACTCGAAGGCTTGGGACTCAACGTTGTCGCTATCGAACCAGACGCGCTAGCGCTGACACGGGCGTTACTACCCGACGGAGTTCAGGATGGACGATTGATTTTGGATATTGGTGATAACGCGACTGATCTAGTGGTGACACTCGGCACAGCTCCGCGATTGATTCGTTCGATTCCGGTCGGTTTTCAAACGATGGTCAAAATGGCTAAACAAAATCTCAATATCGAAGAGCAACAGGCGCACCAATTACTCTTGAAATTTGGGGTGATGCCGGATCGTTTGGAAGGACAACTCCTCCGATCGGTCAACTCGACGTTGGAACAACTGGTCGCCGAAATCCAGAAATCCCTGAAATTCTTTGGTACTAAATATGCCGGTGTTGGGGTAGGCGCGATTTTGTCCAGTGGTTATGCGGCGATCTTGCCAGGATTAATCGAAACGATTACCCAACGAACCAACGTCCCCGGCCAAGCGGCGACACCGTGGCAACACGTTAATGTGCCATCTGGCGATCAGGCGAAATTAGCGCCAATCTCGTCACAGCTGGCGGTAGCTGTCGGCCTGGCAGAAAGGCTGGGCGTCTAATGCTGCAACTCAATTTACTGCCGGATATCAAGAAAGAATTACTTCACGCCAAGAGGATGCGAAACTTAGTTATGACGATTTGTATCTTTGTCAGTATCGGCGCTGGGGGAATTGTGCTGCTACTCAGTCTGTTTCTGGGCGGATTAGCCATCCAAAAGAGTCTGATTGCTGGCGAAGTTGACAAACACATCACTGAAATTGAAAAGGAAAAAACCCGGAATCAATTGGGCGAATATATTTCGGTGCAAAATGACTTGAACCAAATCAGCGCCATCAAGGAAAATCAACCTCAATTGTCGCGAGTGATGAGCTACCTAGATGTGATTTTTGGTCGGACGGCGCCAATTAACGGATTACATTGGACCGATTGGCAGAATATCAAAATATCCACAACTCTCACTAATGAAGGTGTCAGTATCGAACTGTCTGGCCAGGTCGACACTATCACTTCGCGGTTGATGCTCCGTAATCGCCTCTATTATGCAATGGTCAAATATTCCCAGTACACCGCCGATGGTTCGGGCGTTGTCGTTGAAGGCGAAACCAAAACTGATCAAAAATTATTCCCCAATATGATTCCAACGATCGATTTCGAAGGTGGTGCCCGCGACGATACAACCGGTCGCTGGCCGTTCAAGGCGGTTTTAGTCTTTAATCCGATCATGTTCAAGGTCAATTATCGCATCCAGGCCATAGAGGTTGATAGTTGTAAAGTCTGGAGTGCGACCTATGGCACAATCGGCGAAGGTTGTCAGGATAAAACCGGTCTAGAGGATCTGTTGATCGATGATGAACTGGGCGGTGAACCGATCGACAATCCGAGTGGGGAGGTCAACCAATGAGCGAAAAACAACTGACTACTGGTGTTAGGAAACGTCAACAGATTGCTGATACCAATAAGCAGATGATGATTTATGTGGCTGCCGCTGCGGCAGTCGTCACGGTTTGCGTGATGTTAGCGATCAATTTTTGGCAGCGGATTTCTTATCAGATGACTGTTAACTCCGAATGGAGTGCGACGAACAAGGTCCTTAGAGAAAGTTTAGAAAATATTCCAATCCTGCGCGAGAACGTCGAAGCGCTGAGCGCGAATAGTAATGTTAAATCAATCCAAGGTTTAGTTGATCCAGAACTCGATAAATGGCAAGTAGTTTTTGATGTTTTACCCTCGTCGTGCGATACCTTAGCGGTTGAGTATGCGTTTTTCAATATTATTTTTAAACCATCGGGATTAGGTGCCGGTATTAGAGATGTTAATGCTGTCATGGAAGGTGGTAACTGTGAAGCGATCGGTTTGATCGGGAGTGGCGGTGGTGCGGATACGAGTGGCCTGCTCCAACCTCCGGTCGTCACCATGCGCATTGGTTTTGAATTAGTTAATGCGAGCGATAGTGATATCGAAAAAGCATTACTATCAATGGAATATTCTTTGCACCCGATTACCGTTCAATCTGTGGAAATTAACAGTGATGAAAATCGGGTGCGATCAGCCAAAATTCTGGTGGTGACGTACTTTATCCCCAAAGCCAGCTGGCAATGGGGCGAAAAGACCATACCAGTTGATAGTAATGCTGCTCCGGCGGCCAGTGGGGGGACGACACCATGAAAAAATCTGACTGGGCATTAATTATCCTGATCGTTGGCGTAGTCGCGGTGGTCAGTTGGTTCGTCATCGGTAGTATTTTACCACCACCGGCCGACGAAACAGTCAAAACTGCTCCGCTGATTACTTCGAGTATTCAAGTACCAGAAAACAATGTGATCCTGCATGATGCTGATCGACCGAACTGGTGTCCGAAAGGTAGCATCGCCGTGGACGACGAAGGTGATGATTTCGGTAACGTTGATGGTAAGCAATATATCAATTCAGTCTTTAATTCGTGCGCGATCAACTCGTCATTTACCACGACCACGGAGTAACCCATGGCCGTCCTAACCGAGGAAATGCAAAAAAAAATCGAAGAGCACCTAGTTGAGGTTGGTGTTCTGCGGTCAGAACAATTGAGTGCTCTCGACGAAGAAGCCAAAAAAATCGGTCGACCTTTGTTTGCTTATATTGTTGAACAAAAAGTTGTCAGCGAAGAACAACTCACCGAAGCGATCGCTCACGCCTCAGGCACGCCGTACGTTAATCTGTCCAAGGCCATCATTGACAACAAAGTTCTCTCACTCCTGCCAGTCGATGTGGCGCAGCGCTTTATGGCCGTGCCGCTAGGCGAAACCAACGATAGCGGCACCAAACGCATCGCCGTCGCGGTCCTCGATGCTGGCAATGTCCAGGCTACCGATTTTCTATCCAATGCCATCGGTCGTCCAATTAAAATCTATGTCGCGTCAGAAAGTGGTATCAATAATGTCATCGCTCAATATCACATTGATATGGAAAGAGTCGATGAACTAGCTGGTGGTACCGAAGCTGCCGAAGAAGGTGAACATAAACCCGAAAGCACCGAAACCAAAGTCCTGATCCAAGATTCACCGATTAGCAAAATTCTGACTCAACTACTCGAATATGCCCAACGCGCGCGAGCTTCGGATATTCACATTGAACCGCTAGAGGATCGTTTGAAAATTCGTTGTCGCATCGATGGTGTGCTTCGAGAAGTCATGTCGCTACCGAAATCGACCGAACCAGCGCTGATTTCGCGGATCAAAATTTTGTCCAACCTGAAAATCGATGAACACCGCAAACCCCAGGATGGTCAATTCACGGTGATGGTTGGTGATAAGGAAGTCGACCTGCGGATCGCCATTTCACCAGTCGTGTGGGGTGAACAGGTAGTCATTCGTTTGCTCGACAAATCTGGTTCATCGTTCAAACTCGAGGAACTCGGTTATGCCGGTCGCGCGCTACGCTTGATTCGTCAGGGGATTAGGCGACCGAATGGGATGGTCCTCACATCCGGTCCAACCGGTTCAGGCAAATCAACTTCGCTCTATGCTCTGGTTCAGGAAATCTTTACCGACGAAATCAACGTCGTCACACTCGAAGATCCGGTCGAATATAAAATGGCGGGAATTAATCAAATCCAGGTCAACCCAGCGGTCGGTTTGACTTTTGCGAGCGGTCTCCGATCGATCTTGCGTCAGGATCCCGACGTTGTGTTGGTCGGTGAGATTCGCGATAGTGAAACGGCGAACCTGGCGGTCCAGGCGGCTCTGACGGGGCACTTGGTATTTAGCACTTTGCACACCAATTCGGCGGCGGGGATTTTACCGCGCTTGCTCGATATGGGGATCGAACCGTTCTTGATCGCTTCAACCGTCAACACAGTCATCGGTCAGCGCTTGGTGCGGCGCGTCGCCACCGAGCGGGTCACTTATCAAAGTAACGAAGTTGAAACTTCATCAATTAAGAAAGTTACCGGGAATCTCTTGCCAAAAACCGAGGCTGACGTGGCGGCGGTTTCGGAGGATCTCGGTTATGATAGTTTACCGCTGGCTGACGCGTCATCGTATACTTTGGTCAAAGGCAAGGATTCAGTTCAGGCGCCAGGCGGTTACAAGGGTCGCCTCGGCCTTTACGAAGTTATGGACATCACCGAAGAAGTCCAACAATTAATCATCAAACACGCGACCTCCAGCCAGATTCAACGGATCGCTATCGCGCAAGGAATGGTGCCGATGCACGTTGATGGTTATTTGAAAGCTTTGAATGGTTTAACGACGCTCGAAGAGGTTAATAGGGTGGCATCCAACATGGCGTAGGTTGCAATGCAGTAATGCTTATGATAAAATTTTATTTAGTAAAAGGGAGGGACAGTGAATAACATACGTATCGAGGTGCTACTCCAGGAAGTTATCAACCAACGAGCTAGTGACCTGCATCTGCAAGTCGGTTTGCCGCCGATGCTGAGGATTGATGGCGCGCTCGGTCCGATCGCCAACACCGCGGTTTTGAATGCGGAAATGGTGGAAAAACTGATTTTTTCGATTCTGGATCAGAATCAACAACAAATTTTGATCAAGGATAAAGAGTTCGACTTTTCCTTTGCTTTTGGCGATTTAGGACGATTTCGCGTCAACGCTTTTCATGAACGAGGCAATCTGGCGGCGGCGCTCCGTTTAATTCCGAATGATATTTTGTCAGTCGCCGAATTAGGCTTGCCGAGCGTGGTCGAAAAATTCGCCGATTATCCACGCGGCTTGGTTTTGGTGACTGGTCCGACTGGTTCGGGAAAATCAACCACCTTGGCGGCCTTGGTTGACAAAATCAACTCGGAGAAATCTTCACACATTATCACGATCGAAGATCCAATCGAATTTACACATAAATCACGCAAAAGTGTGATTGTCCAACGTGAAGTTCACTATGATACTTATTCATTTAACGCGGCACTAAGAAGCGCGCTGCGCGAAGACCCCGACGTGGTTTTGATCGGCGAAATGCGCGATCTCGAAACCATTTCCGCCGCGATCACGATTGCCGAAACGGGACATTTGGTGCTAGCCACCCTCCACACTAACTCGGCCGCTCAATCGGTCGATCGCATGGTCAATGTCTTTCCGCCACACCAGCAACCACAAATCAAAGCCCAACTGGCGAATATTTTAATGGCTATTTGTTCGCAGCGTCTAATTCCAGCCATCGGTGGCGGACGAATCGCTGCAGCCGAGATTTTGATTGCCAACTCGGCTGTTCGAAATATTATTCGCGAAGGCAAAACTCATCAACTCGATTCGGTTATCCAAACCAGCGCCCAAGAGGGCATGCAATCGATGGATCGCACGCTGGTCCAGCTAGTGCAATCTGGACAAATTACTTATGACGAAGCTAAAAATTTCGCGGTTGACCTAGCCGAATTCGAGAGGTTAATGAGAGGCTAACCGATGCTGACATTTAACTATACCGCTCGCGATACCGCCAACAACAAGATTATTAAAAGTAGTCTCCAGGCTGATTCCGAAGGTGCAGCGGCCAAACTTCTGATGGCCCAGCACATTGTCCCGATTAAAATCACCGTCTCCGAGGACAAAGGTATCCTAAAATCCTTTGGTTCACGAATTTCGTCCAAAGATCGCGTGATTTTTTCGCGCCAACTGGCGACGATGATTAATGCTGGCTTGCCGCTCGCTCAATCGCTCAACACGGTCGAGGAACAAACTGCCAACAAAGCCCTGAAACAGATTATCGGCAGTGTCTTAAATGACGTCAACGGCGGCGCCTCATTAGCGGACAGTTTTGCGAAATATCCGAAAGTTTTCAATCAAGTTTTCATCGCGCTGGTACGGGCAGGTGAAACTTCGGGAACGCTCGATAAATCCCTGGAACGATTGGCTAATCAACAGGAACACGACGCCGACATGATGAGCAAAATCAAAGGCGCCATGGTTTATCCAGCCATCGTTCTCGCGGTGATTGTCGCTGTGGTTGGTTTTATGTTAATCGCCCTCGTTCCCCAGGTTGAAAGTCTCTATAACGACATGAAAAAGGAACTACCTGGCACCACTCAAGTTTTGGTGGCGGTGGCGAATTTTGTGATTAATTTTTGGTACATTGTCATCGCCGTGCTGATCGGTCTCGGAATTTTACTCCGACGTTGGATCGATACCGAGGGTGGACGTAAAACTTGGGATTCGATCAAACTCAATATGCCGCTATTTTCACCACTCTTTCGTAAACTCTACATGGCGCGATTTTCGCGAACGGCTGAAACTCTACTCGCCTCGGGCGTGCCTTTGCTCGAAGCCCTGAAAATCTGTTCTGACGCTGTCAACAATGCGGTCGTCCAAGAAGAAATCATCCGCGCTATCCAAAAAGTCAAAAACGGTCGCGCGCTCAGCGAAGCGCTCTCGGGCGAAGAATATATTTTACCGTTCGTTCCCCAAATGATCAAAATTGGCGAACAATCGGGCGGCATCGATTCAATGCTTGGCAAAGTCGCCGATTACTACGAAAAAGAGGTCGATAACGCCATCAAAGCCATCTCCACGACCATCGAACCAATCCTCATGGTGGCGATGGCTTTGATGATTGGCTTTATTGTCGTCGCTGTCTTGCTACCGATTTACGGTCTATCAGGCGGCATATAGACTGTGGAAAACTATCGCCCGAAACGCTTGTGTTTTGTCGGCGTTTACGTTACAATGACGTAGTCAATAATAACAACTAATCAAGAAAGGGTTGGGTATAGATATGACAAAGAGTAAACAGAAAGGTTTCACGATCATCGAGGTCGCATTGGTGCTAGCGGTTGCAGCATTGATCTTCCTAGTGGTGTTCTTGGCAGTTCCGGCACTGCAGCGAAACCAACGAAATGACGCAGTTAGACGCGATGTAGCTAATATAGTTGCTTCAGTCGTTGCCTATACGGGTAACAATAATGCAATTATTAATGACGGTGTGATTACTTCTACCGATAGCACACCAGCTGGCACCCCAGCAGATTTCTTGAAATATGTCGACAAGACTTCTAATGGCGTGACTACCATCAGTGTTGTAGGTAACGGGACTGGCTATACATATACTGCGCCGACAAAAGGCAATATCTTTATTGTTGTTGGCTATAGATGTGGCAATGCTCCTGCTGCTACTCCATCAAACACTAACGCAACTGCGCGTAGTGCTGCTGTAGTTGGAGTACTAGAGCTGTCTGGTACCAGTAACTATGAAACTTACTGCGAAGATGCTAACTAAAAGATCTAGTTAGAAAGCCAAAACCCGCCCTCGGCGGGTTTTTTGCTGCTAGCCCTTCTTGTCATTGCGAGGAACGAAGTGACGAAGCAATCCAGTTAAATAATCTCGTCATACAAATCTCGCCAGTCGGGGTTTATCGATTCAATCAGCCCCAGCTTCTTTTTCCTTGATCCACCCTTTAACTGCTTTTCTCGTTCTATCGCAGCGGTGATGTCACCGCAGTCCTCGTAGTAACCCAGTTTGACGACATCGTATTTATTGGTAAAACCTTTGGCTTGGTGTTCTCTGTGTTGGTAAACTCGTTTAACCAAATCTGATGTTACGCCGGTATACAAAGTGCCATTGCGTCGATTGAACAATATATAGACATATCCAGTTTTCATAACCAAGGTTATTATACCAAGTTTTGGCTAGATTGCTTCGCTACGCTCGCAATGACAGGGGGTATCGTCATCACGTCCAAATTCTCTACATCCGTGCTGGTCGCATGAATAAAGATATTTGAACAGTAGCCTAGTAATATGTTACACTATTTATTATTATGCTTAAACTAAATACAACCTATATCAAGTCGTTTGTGAGTGATGACGAAATGGCGAATATTTGGCCGCGGATGGAACAGGCCTACGACCAAATTATGCACGGTACGGGCAAGGGGAGTGAGCTGCTCGGTTGGCGCGATTGGCCGGAAACTTATGACAAAAAAGAATTCGCGCGGATCAAACGAGCGGCCCAAAAAATCCGTAGCAGTAGCGGTGTTCTAATTACTATCGGTATCGGTGGTTCGTACCTGGGCGCGCGGGCGGTAGTTGAATTATTGGGCGATTATAATGCTACCGAAGCCCTCTTTGTTGGCAAGGATCTGAGTGAAACTGCTTATCGTCGAGCGATGCGCAAAATGGGTGATCGAGATTGGTCGATCAACATAATCTCCAAATCCGGCACCACGCTCGAACCGTCGTTAGCTTTTGATGTTTTTCGAGAAAAGTTGATTGAACGTTATGGCCGGGCAGGGGCCAAGCAGCGGATTTACGCGACGACCGATGCTGAAACCGGTATCTTGCACGATGTGGCCAAACGAGAAGGTTACGCAATGTTCACCATACCCGACGACATTGGTGGTCGTTATTCGGTGTTGACCGCAGTCGGACTGTTACCGCTGGCCGCCGCCGGGGTGGATATCGATGGATTAATGAGTGGCGCGAGAGAGGCCAAAAAACACTGCGCTCCCGAGGCGATGACCTATGCGGCGATTCGCAATATTTTATACAAGAAAGGTTTCTCGGTCGAAAGCTTGGCTTATTTTGAACCGAGTTTTGGCCAGATGAGCAAATGGTGGCAACAGTTGTTGGGTGAGAGTGAAGGCAAAAACCAGCGGGGAATTTTGCCAGATTCAATGATTTTCACCACTGACCTGCATTCGTTAGGCCAATTTATCCAAGGCGGTCCGCGGGGACAACTGTTCGAAACTTTTCTCCATATTGGTCAAATGCTCAACGAGAAAATCACTCTGCCGGGCAGCGCAGATTTAGGGCTGGACTATCTCGCGGGTAAAAACTTGGCGTCGATTAACCAGATTGCTTATCAGGCGACTATTGCGGCGCACGGCAAGGATGGCGTTCCAGCAATGTCGATTAATATTCCTAAACTCGGTTCGCGCGAAATCGGTTACTTTATTTATTTCATGGAAATGTCGGCGGCGTTATCGGCCTACGTCATGGGAGTCAATCCGTTTGACCAGCCTGACGTCGAGGCTTATAAAAAGGAAATGCAGAATTTGTTACAGCCCGGGACCGGCAAATGACCCTCGCCATCATAATTTTTTTGTCGGCTATTGGTGCGGCCAGCGGCTCGTTTGTTGGTGCGCTAACTTGGCGGATCAAGAAAAAGTTAGATTGGGTTAAGGATCGCAGTATTTGCGAACATTGCCGGCACGTTTTGAGCGTTCTCGATCTAATACCAATTTTATCGTGGCTGGTTTTACGCGGAAAATGTCGTTATTGTCATAAAAAAATTGGTTGGTTAGCGATCGCGCTAGAAATCGGTGTGGCCGCGGCTTTCGTCGTCTCCTATCTCTTTTGGCCGCTCGGGGAAATCGTCGCCAGCGGGAATTTTGATTGGTTGCAATTAGGGCTACTAGCGATTTGGCTGAGTATGGTCACGCTGATGGCGGCGCTACTGGTTTACGATGCGCGCTGGCAACTACTGCCGAACAAACTGCTGTGGCCGCTAGTCGGTCTAGCGATTACACTGACAGTCTTGAACAATATTTTTGTTCAACAGCTTTTCTTGGTTGATTTTCTGACGCAGATTGGTCTAGCGATGTTACCAGTAGCCGGTGTTTATGGAATATTATATATCGTGTCGCGCGGCAAATGGATCGGGCTGGGTGACGTCAAATTCGGTCTAGTGGTTGGATTATTGGTCAATTGGTTGGGCGCGATTTTGGTGCTAGCTGGGGCTAACTTGATTGGCACACTGGTGATGCTGCCGCTACTGATTAAACGAAAACTGAACCTGAACAGTAAAATCCCACTGGGACCGTTCTTGATCCTAGCCACTTTCTGGGTATTTTTATGCTTGGATGATTTGACGAATTTGGTGGAAAAGTATTTCTTGTACTGACATGATGCTTATGATATAATGTCGGCATGAAAGGACGGGGGTTCACGATTATTGAGGTGTCGTTATTCTTGGCTATCTCTGGAGCGCTGGTGCTGCTGACGCTCGGGCTCTGGACGATGGTGGCGAGACAGCGGTTTCAAGATACCATGACGACGCTCCGAAGCACTATCCAGTCCGAATACGAAGAAGTCCGTACTAGCATGAATGAACGCTTGGGCGGTACTTATAATGTTGAGGGTTGCGTTGATGATGGCGTCATCACATCGGGCGATCGAACTGGTAACAGCAAGTGTCTAGTGATCGGTAAATTACTCGAATTCACGCCAGGCAATCGAGATATCAAGATCAGTTACGTAGTCTCAATCGGTGGTGCAAACGCCGATTATTCCAGCCTGAGCGACGAAGAAGCTTTGCGCAAGATGGGCACAGATGGCACACTAGCGGTGATTGGTAATAGTAATGATTCCAGTAGTAGCGGTTATAGCGTTAAAACGACCGATCCGGCGATCATCCCCAGAACTGTGCGTATCGAGTGGGGTGGTGAATTCGCGACTAGCTGGACAATTCCCGAAACTGATAATCCTCAAACATCTAGCAGCCTAGCGATTCTCCATAGCCCAATTAGCAGCGCGATTATCGTTTTTTCTTTCGCGCCGACAAACCCAGTCACCACCGCGGGTAAACTGCAACTCAGTGTTGCTTCTGCCCGGCAACCAATCGCCATCATGATTCGCAACACCCAGCGCGGTTTCGGCGGTGCGGCAATTTGTATTGATGATGGTCCTAGCTCGATAGCGGCGCGGACAGCTATTCCCGCCGATCCGTATTATGATTTTGGAGCGGTCAGTCCGCCTTATTCGCCGAGTCTAAGTAATCTGCGGGAGTTATGTAGCATATGAAAAAGAATCAACGTGGCGATACTTTGGTCGAAGTGCTCATTGCTCTGACCGTCCTCGGTGTGATTATCGTGGGCGTGATGGCGACGATGACTCGCTCGATGGTGTCGGTCCTTAACTCGGCCGAACGAACGGCATCGCGAGCCGACATTAACACGCAAACGGATCTCCTGAATTATGTTTATCGTAATGATAAAACAACCTGGTACCAGATCATGAGCCTGGCCTATACGGGTAATCCTGATGGTAGTGCGCCGACTAATGTTACGGATACCTGTACGCTCAATCCTGGCGGCGATTCTAATATTGGCACGCCCGGTAGTTTTTATATTGAACCAGAATTCGATGGCGACAGTGTTTCGGGTGTGACGTTGATCGATAATTTAACTGAGATCGATAATGGTATCAACGAAGTCCAGCGGGCGATTCCTGGCCAGGGCATGTGGATTGACGCAGTCTACTATGAACAAAATCATTCAACCAACGAACGATCATATGTCGATTTTTATATCAAAGCTTGCTGGGTGCGACTAGGCCAGACATCGCCCGAAGCTAATAGTCGTAGTGTCACCGTGACGCGGATTTACGATTATTCATTAGATAATGCTGGATTATATTTAACGATTGGTTCACCGATCAACTATACCCAGTGCGGTGTGGTTCAACGAGTGACGGTGGCCGAAGCCGGTTGGTACCAATTGCAGGTTTGGGGTGCCCAGGGTGCCTACGGCTCAAAAGTTGCTGGCGGCGGTGGCGGTTATTCGGCAGGCAACGTTCAATTGCAGGCGGGTGATCGACTATATATTCACGTTGGTTGTCATCCAGCTAGCAATACCTATGCAGGTGGCTGGAACGGTGGCGGTGATGGTGCCATAGCGGGTGACGGCAAAGGCGGTGGCGGTGCGACAGATATTCGTATCGGTATCGATTCATTGTACGCCCGAGTCATTGTCGCTGGCGGTGGGGCTGGTGGTACTGGTGGTAGTGGTGGCGGTCAAACTAATAGCGGTGATACTCCTGGCGGATGTGGTGGTGGGACCAATGGCTGTGATGGCCAACGTAACGGTAGTAACCCGGTTGGCTACATTGGTGGTGGTGGCAAGCAAACCACCGCTGGACAAGCTGCTACGGTCAGTAATCCAACCAACCCAACTAGCGGCAAATTTGGCAAAGGTGGTTTTGGCGGTTACGGTCTTAGTAGTACCTGTAGCCAAGGTGGCGCTGGTGGCGGCGGCGGTTGGTACGGCGGCGGCGGCGGCGCTTGTGACAATGGACAGGCTGGCTCTGGCGGTGGCGGTTCGGGCTGGATTTGGACAGCGGCGACT
>WRNW01000019.1 GCA_009776375.1 Candidatus Saccharimonadota bacterium
CACGTATTGGTCCATTAACTGACTCCCAAGCACCAGTATCATGACGCCAGATAATATAGCCGTTCTGGTATTGCTGAGCTACTCTACCGTCGGGGTACTGTATAAGGTCGTAGATTTCTTTTCCCAACTCACCGTCGTTGGCGCCGAGCTCATGATAGCGCTGCTCGATGTCTACCGTTGCCCTGGACAACGGATCAATCGTTTCATCAAACCAATCAGTAAAATACAACCAAAAATTTCGATTGCCATAGGCTGAGCAGCTGTCGCCGGTGCCGTAGAGGTTGTCGAGGGCTTTTTGGTTTGGCACGTAGGGAGTGTAGATGTAGAGTCCAGCTGTGGCTTGGTTCTCGATATAAACATTTTGACCGCCGCACGACGAAGCAGGATTATATTGAATATAGTTAGTGCGACCGGCATGATAATTATAATTATTCGGATTGGCCCGATAAACCTGGTATTGCCAGGCAGCGCGGTAGATTTGGTTAAAAAAGCCATAATATTGCGCATCGCACGGTGCGGTATCAGGACAACCATAGCCAGTAGCGCTCCGATACTGAACTTCGAATGGCCAATCGTCAGTGACTAAACTCTGTTCTTTTTGGAGCAAGACAATCAATACCTGCGGATTAATACCACAGGCTTGGGAGACGGCGTAAAGCATCTGTGCGGCAGTCTGATCAGTAGTCGCTGGGATGTATTCACAATAATTATTAGCAGTTTTTTCCGGCATGTCCTGGCGATAATCCTTAAGACAAATGTAAGGTGGTGGATTACCACGCTCGGTGCCACTCTGGGCACGAGTTTTGGTGCCGCTGTAAATTTTCGTGCCGTTAGTGTCGCAAACGGGAACTTTCTGGTTCAAGAAATCTTGAATCTGCTGAGCGGTCATTGCGTTTTGGTTATAGAACACGGTATCGTCAATAATTCGTCCGGGCTGAAATTCCGCACTATTTAGGGCTGCGACAGTCGGCGTGGGGGACTGATAATTAACTAGCAATACCGCTGCGACAACTACCATCACCGCACCAACTAGACTGGCACTCAATAAACGACGAGATTGGTGGTGGATTCTCATACTGATTATTTTAGCACAACCGTTTAGTGTGATCAAACGATAGTGGAAAACTCGCCAAAAGCTGTGGATTATTTGATGCTAATGGTTCTCGTGTCCGCAGTCCCAGCAGATGTCGCTGAACTATATTTAACAACCATTTGCCACTCACCCTTGGCAGGGAAATCACTAACGGGTATATCGATAGTTTTACAATCAGTACCAGTACCAGTAAAAATAGCTTCGCTGCTGCGGCTCAGGGTTTGCCCATTCCTCGTGAAAGTATAAGAGCACTGGCCATTTTCTTCCATAATGTTGTTCATCCCGGCACGGACCTCAAAAACATCGCCATATTGACTAGCATCAACGATCCGAATCTGGGCGATTTTTTTGCCATTGTCATCGATTAGCGCGGGGGGTTTTTCTTCATTACCACCTTTTTTTTCATCATCAATATCGTCATTTACGTCATCATCGTTCGTCAAATCGGTAGTTTCGTCATCCTGATCCGGATCGTCTTGTTGTTTCGTGTCCTTATCAGAACGACCAAAAAAATCATTAGTATCGAGATACCAGTAGGTTATCCCTCCGGCTAAAATCAAGACGACCACCAACACCACAATCAACACCGTTCGAGAAATCTTTGGCTTTTTTTGTATTTTCATAATCAATCCTTTCTATGGGGTGATTATATCACAAACCGCTAGCATGTTACAATGGTTGGTAGGAAAAGGAGGGAACATATGAAAGTTTTACTAACCGGTGGTACGGGCTATATCGGCTCACACACCGCAGTCGAATTAGTCAAAAGTGGCGACGAAGTTATGATCGTCGATAATTTGTCGAATTCTAAACTCGAAGTGTTGAATCGCATAGAAAAAATAACTGGCGTTCGCCCGGCATTTTATGAAGTAGATCTCCGTGATGCCGACAAACTGGACCAAGTTTTTCAGGAGCACGAGTTTGACGTCGTAATCCATTTCGCGGGTCTCAAAGCGGTCGGTGAGTCAGTCGACAAACCGCTCGAATATTACGATAATAATATAAATGCCACCATCGTTTTAGTGCAAACCATGCTTAAACACGGTGTCAAGAAAATAATCTTTAGCAGTTCCGCCACAGTTTATGGCAACCCGAGTGAGTTGCCGCTCAAAGAAACCAGTCAAGTCGGTGTTGGGCTGACGAATCCTTATGGCTGGACGAAATTTATGATCGAACAGATTCTCAGTGATGTGGCGGTGGCTAACCCTGATTTCTCGGTTACTTCGCTACGTTATTTCAATCCAATTGGTGCACATGATAGCGGTTTGATCGGCGAAGACCCCAGCGGAATTCCGAATAATTTGCTGCCATATGTGTCCCAAGTAGCCGTTGGAAAACTGCCAGAATTAAATGTTTTCGGCGACGACTACGACACACCTGATGGTACGGGAGTGCGTGATTATATCCATGTGGTTGATTTAGTACGTGGGCATATTGCGGCGTTGGGCCACATGTCGCCCGGCGTCACAGTTTATAACCTCGGCACTGGCCAAGGCGTGTCAGTTCTAGAAATCGTTAAGGCATTCGAGGAAGCCTCGGGCAAGCCGGTGCCGTATAAAATTGTTGGACGACGACCGGGTGATATCGCGTCCTGTTACGCTAGCGCCGAAAAAGCTTTGCGGGAGCTGGGTTGGAAAACTGAAAAAACTTTACTGGAGGCCTGTCGTGACTCTTGGAATTGGCAAAGTAAAAATCCGGATGGTTATAATTAACGCAGTAATTTATTAGTAAGTTTGCGCCAAGTAGTGGCAAATAATCGCTGATTCTTGAAAAAGTTTAAGGTGCGCACTGTGCGATAAATCGTCCCGGGCCTGTGGCGCAGTGAGTATAAAACTTTTTCAATTCTTGCCTTGGATCTGCCGATATGTTGACGAGCGCCGGGCCTGGGCAGAGGATCAATCGCCAGAGCCTCGCTCAAACGCGCGACGCTTTCATGTTTGGATAAATCACTAGCGCACAGTGCCAAAACGAACGAATAAAACCAATAATATTTAATCCAACCGAGTAGATCAACCAGCTCGGGTGACGGATTTTTGCCGGCAAATTTGAGGATTTCGCGGTAATTTTTCAAACGATTCTCGTAGATCAATGACGATTTTCCAAACGTGCCATTCACAACATCGAGATTATAATGATAAAGTGGTTCATCGAGAAAATTAATAGTTCGAACATGCGCCAAATAGTGCAAATTAAAAGTCAAATCCTCACCAAAATTCAGACCTTCTTGAAACTTCACGCCGTGTTTTTTAATCAAATCAGTCCGATAAATCTTGTTCGCCGGATGATACAATCGACCATTGATTCCCAGCAGCCGCACGACGTAGGTTCGAAAATCCTCGCCGGATCGATGTTCGGGTAGGGGTGCGGCATAAACAATGGTTGAACTAACAATCCTATCATTTTTAATAAAATTTTGCCTCATTTGACAAACTACCAAATCAACTCTAGTTTCAATCATCCTGCCCGATAATTTTTCAATCATTGTCGGCTCAATATCATCATCAGCATCAAGGAAAATTATATATTTCCCGCGCGCCCGACTAATACCGACATTGCGCGCGCTCGATTGACCGTGATTGGTTTGTGAAAAGACTTGCACACGCGGATCTTCTTTTTCAAATTTTTCGATAATAGCGAGCGAATCGTCCTCGGAACCATCGTTAATGAGGATCAACTCGAAATCCGCCATCGCCTGTTCGAGAACATGCGCCACCAGCCCGCCGATCGACTTTTCAGCGTTAAAAACCGGAATGATAATGCTCAGCAGTGGCCTCTTCATATACCGAAAATTATATCATATATGTTAGAATAGCCGGGATGAAGCGAGAAATGCCAAGAACCCAGCGCGCCCTGTTTAGTTCACACACGGCTAACTTTTCTAAATTTAATACATCATTGATCGAACTACTAAAAAGTAGCGGCTACAAAGTCGATTACGCCAGCGCCGGCGAAGAGCCAATTAAAAATGTCGACCGCGAATTCCAGGTTGATTTTCCGCGTAGTCCATTTAAAATTTATAAACTCATCAAATCGTATCGCCAGATGAAGAAAATCCTGGATCAAAATCACTATGATCTGATTCATACTCATACGCCGGTCGGTTCGGTGATCACTCGGCTAGCAGCTCGAAAGACGCGCGCGTTAGGAACGAAAATTATTTATACTGCCCACGGATTTCACTTTTTTAGGGGCGCCTCGGTGCTCAAGTGGCTGCTCATTTATCCAATCGAAAAACTCGCCGCGCGTTGGACGGATATTTTGATCACCATTAACCGAGAAGACTACGAGCGCGCCAAAGCTAAATTCAAAACCGATGTGCGCTACGTGCCGGGTGTCGGCGTCAATCCGCAAAAATTTGCTATCAAAATGACTAAATCGAAACGTGATAAATATCGTCAAACTCTCGGGCTGAAACCCGATGATTCTGTGATTATTTATGTCGCCGAAATTAGCAAACGTAAAAATCAGCAGCGACTATTAAAGGAAAAAGCCGAAATCATTAGAAGTAATCCAAAAACTCACATTTTATTGGTTGGTCGCGATAGTCTGCACGGCAAAATGCAAAAACTAACGCGAAAACTCGGTATTGAAAGGAATGTTCATTTCCTGGACTATCGTCAAGATATTCCGGAGCTGCTAAAAATTTCTGATCTTTATTGTTCGACTTCGCGCCAAGAGGGATTAGCCGTGAATATTCTCGAAGCGCGTCTAGCGGGCCTGCCGATCGAAGCGACAAAGGTTCGCGGTCACGAACCGGCATTCGCCAAAAACCTCGCGCCGTTCTTGATCAATAATATCAATCAACAAATGACCAAAATCTATCAGGAACCACCAATCGTTCGTCCTTCAAAACCAAAAAACACGATGTTTGAGAAATTACTGCTGCTGGCGCCGTTCTTTCTTTTTATGAGCTATGCGCCAGCCTTACTGCTACAAAATGACAGGATGCGACTCGCGCCAGCGTTCGTCTATGTGGCACTCACCGCCGCCGCTGCGCTGCCACTAATTAGCAAACGTTATCGTGACTTTAACTCGCGCAGGTCGATTGTTGCTATCAGTCTAGTTGCGGCTAATTTAGCGTATGTAACATTTAGTTTGCTATGGACGTCCGATCTACCAAGAGGCATGGTCCAGGTCGGTTCGCTAGCCGCATTAACGCTAATTTTCATCGGCGCGCTCTGCGTCAAACAGTGGAAGGAATTTTTCCTGAAGTTCATCAAGGTCCTGATGATCACCAGTGTGTTTTGGTGCGCGATTGCTTGGTTTCAATTCTGGATCGGTCTATTTAATCCAGAATTTCTGAACAGTTTTTGCCATAGTTGTTCGGCCGTCGCTTTTGGTTTCGTTCGTCCGGCAGGACTAACTTTTGAGCCGCAGATTTTCGCTAATTTACTGTTAGCGCCAACTCTTATTTCAACTTGTTTCATTTGGAAAAATTCCCAGATCAAGAAAATTTGGTATCTAGCCTTTATATTATTTCTAATAACCATCTTGCTGACATTGTCACGAGGTGCGATTTACGCGCTAGCGTTGGGGTTGGTGGTTTTGCTCTTTGCGATACGACCAAAATTGTCGCGGATTTTAAAAACCGCGCTAGTCGCCGTTGTCGGACTAATCACCGCGATAGTTTTACAAGGCGTGGCGGCTCAACTAAATCCACGGCTCGACACATCGTTTAGTGACGGCGTGGATACGGTGGTGGAACAATTAACGCTCGGGCGGATAGATTTAATCACGTCCAAGGAAGATTCTTCTAGCACTCCATCGACTGAATTCTCTGATAATTCACCAATCTACACGGGCTACGTTCTGCTATCGACCAATTATCGCCTTTCTTTGTCAGAACAAGCACTTAATACTTGGCGACGTGATCCGCTGACGCTATTTTTCGGCACGGGCGCCGGTAGTGGGGCAAAACCGATCGCTGGCTCACACGATACGGTGCAAAATCAACATGTCGAAACTTTATTAAATTATGGCTTGGTTGGGTTCGCACTCTATGCGACTATGCTGGTCGGTTTGTTCTGGACCTCTAGACACCACAAATTTATCTGGGCGATTTTGGTGGCCTATTTATTTCAATGGATATTTTTTAGCGGTTTGCCACATGGTTTTTACGGAGTTTATTTTGTGCTGATGGGCTGTTTTATTTACACTGCTACTTGGCCCCGCGACCGGTCAAGACCTGCCAAGCGGTTTTGAACAAAATTTGAATATCGAGACCAAACGACCAATTTTGAACATAATAGATATCTAATTTACGTCGCTGTTCCCACGACAAATCGCGGCGACCGGAAATTTGAGCAAAACCAGTAATGCCCGATTTGACGTTTAAAATTGCGTGTTTGCCTTTGTAGTCAGCCAATTCTTCGGGTATCAAAGCGCGCGGCCCAACCAGAGAAATATCACCGCGCAGAACATTAAAAAATTGCGGTAATTCATCAATCGAGGTTTTGCGCAAGAATCGCGATAACTTGTTATAACGCGGATCGTCCGGCAAAAAATCGCCGTTATCACGATATTTTTTAATTAATTCTGGTTGACCAATTTTCATGAAAGCCTCTTCGGGCGTCATATTCGTTAAATCATTACAAGCGGTTTGAAACTTGAGCAGTTCAAAAGTCTGATTACCGCGTGTCAATCGCTGTTGTCGAAAAAGAACCCCGCCAAAACGGAGACGATTAATGATAGCCACCACCAACAGGATCGGTGACAAAATGACCAGCGCCACGCCACTTACCACCACATCGAACAACCGCTTAGCAACTCGTCCCCAACCCAGCAGCGGTGTTGGTTGCACACTCATCATCGGCACGCCACCCATAAACAATTCCAACTCCAAACGTTCCGATATTTCGGAAATTTCCCGCGGTACGAATTTAAATTCGATGTAATTTTTTTCCGCAAAGTCCAACAACTGGCGATCAACGTCGGGCGTGTCGTGGGTGGCGACCTGGATGATTAAATCAGGTGGAAAATTCCGGGTAGCGCCCGCAAAAGTTTTATGCGTGGCAGACTTGGAACTACCAACAATCGCCTGGATTTTGTAACTATTATCACTACGGATCAGCTCAGCTAGTCCCAGAGCGAATTTGTTATCACCAACCAACACCACATCGATCAAACCAATCAATCGCCGTCGCCGAAAATAACGCATGAGATAGAGTGCACTACGCTCAAAACTCAGGAAAAGTATACTAAACAGAAAACCATAAATCGGTACTAACTTGCTCGGAAACAGCGGTCGAACCATAAAATAATGAATCATGATCATAAACAGCATGGCTCCGCTAGCGCCAAAGAAAATCCGACCAAAAATCGCTAATTTGCCTTGCGGGGCGGCGCGATAAGTCCCGATTAAACTAAACAAAATAATAATAAAGGGCAGCAGCAGCAGCATTAGCAGCAAGAACTCACTGGCTGGCACTGTTTGATAGGTTGGTATGTCGGACACCTTGACCCGCACAATATAAGCCACCACGTAAGCCGCCAAAACCGCCAGAGCATCACCAATCACCAGGAGTAGCGTGAACGTCAACGAAGCCCGATTTTTCATCACGTAATATCATAACATGTTTGCCCGAGGATGGCCATTCTGCTATAATGGGCAGCCATGGCGAGAAACACACAATCGATCGATGGCTTCACTCTAAAACGTCGCGACAATGCATCGCTCGAGGCTGCTGACCAGCATATTTTTCTTGATGCGGTGCCACCAATCACCCCCAATCGTCCAGCACCAAGTGTTGGACTACAAAAGGCCGATATTGTCCAGGAAAGTACTTTATCATTAGCGAACGATGTGGAAACAACCCTGCAAAGTCTAGAGGTTGAACCAGACGAATTACCCGAACTAGTCAAAGAATCGCGCCGTGCCAAAAAACGTCGACAGCGCCAGCTGCGCCAGAATCGAAAACACGCCAAACGTCGCCAGCGACACCCGATCCGTCGCTTGATTAAATGGTTTTTCATCACGATCTTGGCACTCCTATTCGCGCTGATTGGTTGGTTGGCTTTCAAAGCGATCATCACTGGTGGTAAAATTTTCCAAGGCAGTTGGCTGGACATCTTTACTAGCAAAGCTCGTTTGGCCGAAGACAAAAACGGCCGTACCAACATCCTAATCTTTGGCACGGAAGGGTACAGTATTGACAGCAGCAAAGAAGACGGCGCACTCTTGACCGATTCGATCATGGTGATGAGTTTGAACCAAACGACGCATGATGCTTATATGATTAGTTTGCCGAGAGATCTCTGGGTGCAACGGACTTGTCCAGCATTGGGGACGAACGCGGGTAAACTTAACGAAATTTATTATTGCAACTATGCCAGTCTCCAACATACCAAGGATGAAGAATATGCAGCCAAATATTTTCGCGAAGTCGCTGGTAAGATTGTCGGGCTGGATATCCAGTATTTCGTCCACCTCAACTACCAGGCGCTCCTAGACGCAGTGGACGCAGTTGGTGGCGTGGAAGTAGTCATCGAAAGTTCAGATCCCAGGGGAATTTACGACATCGGCACAGGTATTAAATATCCTAACGGTCCAGTTTATCTAAATGGCGAGCAGGCGTTGGCCCTAGCGCGGGCTCGCGGTGCGTGGGGCGGTTATGGTCTGCCGGGCAGCAACTTTGATCGCGAACACTACCAGCAGAAAATTTTAACCGCTCTCCAACAGAAAGCGCTCAGTGCTGGAACTTTGGCCAACCCGGTGGCGATCAATTCATTGCTCGACGCGCTGGGCGACAATTTGCGGACGAATTTTAAAACTTCCGAAGTTCAAACTCTGCTTGAACTAGCTAGAAATATTAAATCCAACGATATGATTTCACTCCCACTAATCAATCGCGAAGATGGTGGTTCGAACTTGGTGATGACGGGCATGTCTGGCGAAGTTAGCATCGTTAGACCAATCAGGGGTCTGTACGATTATTCCGAGATTATCGATTACGTCGCGCGGAGCACGAGCGCCAATCCAGTTACCCGCGAAGCTGCCAAAATCGATGTTTTGAATGGTTCGACACAAGTTGGTTTGGCGCAGAACCAGGCTGATGAACTAAAAGCTGCCGGCTATTTAATCAACAAAGTCACCAACGCACCAACCGCGATCAGCGACCCAGTCAAAATCTATCAAATAAATACGAGCAAAACCGCCACCGCGGCGGCTCTGGAAAAGTATTTTGGCGTCAAAGTCATCCGTGGCCAACTAGCTGGTTATGATTCAGCGGCCGATTTTGTGATCGTCGTTGGTGTCGCTAGCTAAGTTGTATTTTGGAGTTGCTTGCTATACAATATAGGCGTGCGAACGAGTGTTTTCACTAATCCGGAGTAGCGCAGCGGTAGCGCAGGACGCTGTTAACGTCTTGGTCGCCGGTTCGAATCCGGCCTCCGGAGCCATAACAAAAATGCTAGCCCTTGTGGCTGGCGTTTTTGTTATTTCTGAAGTTGGATGCGAACCGGCGACTTTTTGCGAAGCAAAAATAGTCGCCGGGACGGTAATTGTCAAATTTTATATTTGACAATTATAGCAAGATGTCATAATGCGTAGCAGTATGACATCGACGCGCTATCCGGCCTCCTTTCGTTTCCTTGTGGTATAATTAATGTTATGGCCAAGAAAAAACGTGGTCCAGGTCGACCACCCAAGAACGCTAAATCCCAGAAATCTCAGCACAGCGTGCCGCATGGTTTTTGGCGACAAGTTGGCGCGATTTTTCTGATTGTCATTGCTCTGATTATTGCGCTGGGCTTGTTCAAGGTTGGTGGCGTTTTCCCAGTCGTTCTCGCCGATGCCGTCCGCTGGATCATCGGTTGGACAGCCTACGTGGTACCGTTCGTCTTTGTCTGGCAAGCGATCCAAATCTTTCGCCGCGAAGATAATCGCCTACCGGGCATCATCTGGTTCGCGACGATTTTATTTTTGGCTTGTTTGGCTGGACTGTGCCAACTGACACTCAGCAATCCGAGCAGCCAGGCGGAAGCTTTCGCTGGTAACGGCGGCGGTGTCGTTGGCCTAGGGGTCATCGAAATGTTACTACAAATCCTCAGCGTGCCAGTCAGTGTGATCATCCTCGTCGTTTTCATGATCATTCTTCTGTTCTTTGTTCTCAGTGTTTCACCCAAAAAAGTCATCGATACCTTGATCGAATTTTTCCGTCGCGAGGACGAGGCCGAAGCCAACAACGCCAAAGTTGCTGGGAAAATTGCCAAAATTGACGACACTGATATCGTGCAAAAACCATTACAGTTGAATAAGGGTGTTGAAATAGTTGATCGGGAAGGCCGTGACGAAAAACTTCGCGATAAAACTGATCTCAAGGAAGAAAAAGCGGCATTGACTTTGGCCTCTGATCCAGATTGGGAATTTCCCTCAATCGATCTGTTGTCAAAAAGACAACGACCAGCTGATCCGGGTGATGTCGAACATAATGCCAAAATTATTCATGATACTTTGGCGGAATTTAGCATCAACGTTGAGATGGAAGGCGCCAACATCGGACCAAAAGTCACGCAATATACTCTGAGGCCGCCGTCTGGCGTCAAATTGTCACGGATCACGGCGCTCGATTCGTCGCTGGCGCTCAACTTGGCGGCACCGACCCTGCGTATCGAAGCACCAATTCCTGGTAAACGTTCGGTCGGTATCGAAGTCCCCAACGTTAAACCAGCCGACGTCCGTCTGCGCGGAATTTTGGATTCTGATGCTTGGCGTGACGCGCGCGAACCACTGTCGTTCGCGATCGGTCTGGATATTAGTGGTGAACCGATTATCGGTGAACTGAACAAGATGCCGCATCTAGTGATCGCGGGTCAAACTGGTTCGGGTAAATCAGTGATGATTAATTCACTGATCTGTTCTTTGCTGTATCGCAACACACCAGCCGACATGAAATTAATCCTAGTCGATCCAAAACAAGTCGAAATGACGCCGTATAACGATATTCCGCATCTCTTGACCCCGGTGATTACTGAACCGGAAAAGACAATTTCGGCATTCAAATGGGCGGTCGGCGAAATGGAACGCCGTTATTCATTGCTCCACGACGAACGAGTACGCGATATTAAATCGTATAACCAAAAACAGACCGAAGAAGCCATGCCTTACATCGTCATCGTGGTCGATGAAATGGCCGATCTAATGATGATGGCCAAACGCGACGTCGAAGCCTTAGTTGTGCGTCTGGCCCAGAAAGCTCGCGCGGTCGGGATCCACTTGGTGCTGGCGACGCAGCGACCGAGCGTTGACGTGATTACCGGCCTGATCAAAGCCAACATCCCCGCCCGGATTGCTTTTACGGTGGCTCAACAGGTCGATTCGCGGACCATCCTTGACCAGATTGGTGCTGAAAAATTACTCGGAACGGGTGATATGCTGCTGCTCACCCCATCGATGTCCAAACCAAAACGCATCCAAAGTGCCTTTTTATCCGACGACGAAGTGATGAAGATTACCGATTACCTACGCCTGCAACGTCCGCCAGAATACAATGCTGATATTATTTCTCAACAAGTCCAATTTAGCGATCGCGGCGGCATCGTCATGGATTTTGACGGTGCTGGCGACGATGAATATCGCGACGCGGTGCGAGTGGTCGTCGAAGCCGGCAAAGCCTCAACCTCGCTGCTCCAGCGGCGTCTGCGCATCGGCTATAGTAAGGCCGCCCGAATCATGGAAGAAATGGAAGACAACGGCATCATCGGCGCCCAGGACGGCAGTCGTCCGCGCGATGTGCTAATTAGCTCGCTCGATGAACTAGGGGAGTGATGATTCGCGCTATCATCTTTGATTGTTTCGGCGTGCTAGTCAAGGATCACGCCAGTGTAGTTAAGGAGAAATATTTCTCGGATAACCTCGATGATCGAGCTGAATTCCAAGAGCTGAATCGTCGTTCCTGCAAAGGCGAGCTTTCTTGGAGTGAACTTCTGACTGAGGTTGCTGAACTAGCTAGTGTTTCGGTGTCTGAGATCCGCGAAACTTTTGACAATAACCCGCGGAACAATGAGTTATTAGATTTTATTGCCCATGATTTAAAACCAAAATACAAAATTGGTTTTCTCTCGAATGCCAGTACTGATCACGTGCACGAATTGTTTACGCCTGAACAAATAAAATTATTTGATGACGTAGTTTTGTCATACCAGGTGCACATGATTAAGCCGAATCCGAAAATTTATAAACTAGCAGCCGAACGTTTAAATGTTGAAATTACTGAATGTTTGTTGGTCGATAACTCCGCACGTTATGTCGAAGGCGCCGAAAATGTTGGTATGCGTGGGATTGTCTACCGTAGTTTCGATCAGTTTCGTAATGATTTGGAAAAGTGCAATGCCTGAGCTGCCAGAAGTAGAGACCGTCCGGCGGGGTCTGGAGAAATTAATTGTTGGTCAACAAATTTTATCCGTCAAAATTCTCAACGAAAAATCGCTTTCCTTTGCAGGATCTGGTCTTGCAAAAAAAGTTGAAGGTGCGAAAATTATAGCGGTGCGCCGCCGCGGCAAAGTGCTAATCATCGATCTAGATAACGATTTCTCACTAGTGATTCATCTCAAAATGACCGGACAGCTAGTTTTCCAGGGTAGCGAACGTTGGGGCGGCGGTCATCCGACTGACTCATTTGTTGGCACGCTGCCCGACAAATCAACTCGTATCATATTCGAATTGGGTAAAAAGTCTTCGGAAAAAAGTTTCGCGAGACTTTTCTTTAACGATCAAAGAAAATTTGGTTGGATCAAACTAGTGCTAACAGCAACCGTCAACGAACTGCCACTGATTGCCAAAATGGGGCCAGAGCCGTGGACCGAAGAAGCCACTGAAAAGTTCATTAAAAACATTCGCCACCGGGCTAATTCAATGATCAAACCAGCCATTCTCGATCAGTCAATTATCGCTGGCATTGGCAATATTTACGCCGACGAATCATTGTGGTCGGCGAAAGTTCATCCCGAAACGCGGGTGAAAAATCTGACCGATAAACAACTTGCAGCGATCTATCGAGCAGCGGGCGAAATTATGCAAAAATCCATTGATTTTGGTGGTTCGACGATCCAAACATACGTTAAAGCCGATGGCACAAAAGGCAGTTACCTTGAAAAATTCGCCAAAGTTTTCGGAAAAGACGGCCAACCTTGCCCACGTTGTGGCACAATCATCCAGAAACTACGCGTCGCCGGTCGCGGCACACATATCTGTCCGAAATGTCAAAAACCTAGTAGAATAGTTGAGTGATATATTTTTATTATGGCGAAAATGACTTTGCCCGCCTTAGTCAAATCGAGGCGGTAGTCACTAAATTTAGCGAACAACACGGTGCAGCAGCCATCACGCGGCTGGACGCTTCGGCAACCGAATCGCCAGATTTATTAGCGGAAATCGTTAATATTAATCTGCTAGCGCCACGACGCTTGATCATTGTCAAGGACGCCGATCATGATCGAAAAACCTGGGAAACTTTGGGTGAGAATTTGCTGCGTGTACCAGATGAAACAGATTTAATTATCATTGCGACCAAACCCGACAAACGGACGAAAACTTTTAATAGTTTATTAAAGTCTGCCAAAACCCGCGAATTTTCGAACCTTAACCCCCAGGAAATGAAAAACTGGCTGCGCCAAGAAGTACAAGCGGCGGGGCTCAAAATTGATGCGGCGGCGATCGATGAGCTACTCATCATCACTGGCGGTGATAGCGATCAACAAGCACGACTAGCAACGGAAATCGCCAAACTACGGGCGCTCGATCGATCGGTTGATGTTGATCTGGTGCGTCAAATTGTCGAACCAAATCTCGCGACTAATGCTTTTGCTATTTTGAATTTAGCTATCGCTGGCAATCGTCGTGCAGTGACGATAGAACTCAAAAACTTGCGTGAAGCAGGCGAGGATGCCAACAAATTTTTCGGCCTCTTGGCCAGTCAGATTTTCGCTCTAGCATCAGCGGTTTTTGCGGGGACTGATGCTGAAACTGCACGGAATCTGAAAATTCATCCGTTCCAACTCATGAAAATGCGAGATTTGGCGGACGAATTGGGTGATGCGGCGGAACAAAAACAACGGGTCAGGAAAATCACTCAGATTTTTGCTGATACGGATGCCAAAATGAAATTATCGCGCGCCGAAGATGCGTGGGTTTTGATTGAAACGTCACTAGCCAAGATTATTTCTTAGCGGTCGATTTTGGTTTAGTCGTCGTTTTGGCTGTAGCCTTTTTGACCACTGGTTTCTTGGTAGTTGGTTTGGTCGTCGGTTTAGCAATGGCTGGCGTGGCGGCTTTCTTGACAGCAACAATTTTAACACCGGCCTTTTTGGCGACGGACGAGAGGTGCGACATCCGACGAGCCGCAGCGGCCCCGCTCAGCACATTTTTCTTGACTGCAGTGTCGATTTTACTCTGGGCCTCACGCAAGGCGTCAAATGATGGTTTGGTTTCGAACGATTTGATAGCGGTCCGCATAGTCCGTTTGGTTTGCAAATTGCGGGCGTAGCGGCGCTGATCCTGTTTCATTTTTTTGACTGCTGATTTAATAATCGGCATTACGAATAACTCCTTTCGCGGCGATCCTAAGACCGTAGACGCGTTAATTAACGAAAGATATTGTACAGGAAAACTGAATAAAAATCAATCGGATGGTTGGGCCTACAACCTTGCCGGCAACTGCTTCAGGTCGCCCAGTCGCCAGTCGTTAGCGTTGCCGTCTTGGCTGAGGACATAGGGCGTGAGATAGAGGTTCGGAGTGTATTGAATGATCTCGGACGGCACGGCTGGGGCTTCTTTACTAGCACCGTGAGTCCGGCGGAAATCTGGTCGATCCTTACTAATAATCGCACCGGTAATCGTCAGTTGTTCGCGACAGAGACCAGCACCATTAGACAGCGGTGTGTTAGTGATACCAGCTAGCGCCACACCATCTAGGGCCCAAGCTTCGGGGGGAGTGGTTTTATACTGGTAAGTACAACTATCGAAACGTTCTTTGGCAATATAGGTACCATAGAGTTTGGTAATCGGTTGACTATTAACAGTGCTGAAACCTTGGATGTTAATCCTATCAGCAATGATCGTTAGCGAGGGAATTTCAGCCAGCGTGTCATAAGTATCGTCCGGATCCAGATCAATATTCCCAGCAATCGTGATCGTGTTAAGCGGATCAGCCGCCACCAGTGTCAGGTGTTGGTTTCTAGTTAGTCGACTAGCCTCGATGAGTAGACTTTGCTTGACATAGTAAGTTCCAGAACCGAGATCTTGTAACCTGATCGGGGTACTAGTCGAAGGTAGCTCCTGGTAAGTAGTCGCGCTAACGAGCTGATCGAGGTCACGAGCACTGCGCTCAGCCACCGCAGGTAGGCTAATCACCCGGTCGTTAACACCTTGCCAACCGTGCCCACTATCGCTGCTACAGCTACTCCCACCATTACCAGTCGTGTTCGCAAAGAACAGTTTGCAAGCTTTCCCGAGATGCACAGCGTCTGGCGTCGTATAGCCAGTCGCCCCAAAACTAGTAATCTGACCATTACTAAGGAGGCCGTACTGACTCCACGAACCACGCTCTTGGTTACTCGAATAACTGCCGATGAAACCACCTTCGTACTGAC
>WRNW01000020.1 GCA_009776375.1 Candidatus Saccharimonadota bacterium
GCCGCGCCGTTATCCCTCAAGGCTCCCGCCACAATTTCGCTAGCCGAAGCCGAACTGCCGTCGATCAACACCACTGTTTTGATGCCTTGGAGAAGCGCATCGCCAGCGGCTTTTTCGATGTTCAGGACCTGGCTGCCGCGTCGTTCTTCGACAATCGTCGTGCCACTTTTCAGCCACAGGCTCGATACGTTGACCGCGACGTCGACATAACCACCACCATTACCGCGCAGATCGAGGATAATACCCTTCACGCCGCGATCCTGGAAATTCTTGGCGGCCTGGCGCACCAAGCTAGTCGTATCATCGCCAAACCGCGCGATCCTCAGGTAACCAATATCGTTAATAATTTCGCTCTTGACACTCGGCACAGTTATTTTGGCGCGCACAATCGAGTAATCCCGAGTTTCGCCGTCGCGCAAAATGGTCAGTTTGACCGTTGTTCCGGCCTCACCGCGAATTTTGGTGACGGCTTTTTCGGGCGCCCACCAGATGGAAGTTTCACCATTAATCGCCGTGATGACATCGTGCGCACGGAGGCCGGCCGCCTTGGCGGGGCTATCGTCGAGCGGGCTGGCGATTTCCAATTGTTGCTTGTCGTTTTGTCCCAATTCGACACCGATACCGGTGAACGATCCGTTCAGGTCGGCAGCTAGTTCTTGCGCTTCTTCGGCCGTAAAGTAAGCCGTGTAAAAATCACCCGTCGATGCCGCCATCCCCGCCGCGGCGCCCTGGATGAGTTTTTTGGTGTCCAAATCACCATCGTATTTCGCGCGCAAATTAGCATAAACTTCATCGAGTTCAGAATAGTCCAACTCGCCGCTGCCGCCAACCAGACCATGATAACGGGTGCCGAGCGCAAAACCAATCACCCCAACTAGTAGCGCGACCACCACACAGGCCGCCACCGACACACCGACTGTCTTTTTCATGCTCGGCGCTGGCTGCATACTCGGATTCAGCGGATTTAGGGAAACTTTCATTTACTCCATATTAACATGAACAGTATGTAGACACCAAACTTTTATCGTTTCCACTCACCAAAGTAGATAAAGCCATCGACCGCTGCCGCGGAAACGCCGCGTCGCTCGTGATAGCGGCCATCACCACCCCAATTGTATTCTGACAAGTTAATTGTGCCGTCGTTATTAACCGACTCAACCCAGGCGACATGACCCCAACGACCGCCATTGAAGGCGGCGACCGAACCGGCTTTTGGTGTCTGGCCATAAGGAATCCCAAAACGAGCGGCGTTGCCCAACCATTGGTTAGCGTTACCGATACCACCCCAATGCGGCATATTGCCGTAATTTTGATAAACTTTCCAGGCTACGTAGCTCACGCATTCGCGGTTGTACATTCCCCACGGGTCGACTAGCGAATCTTTGCGCGCATTATTGAGATAAGCCGGATACCCACCATGGTTAGGATCGCCGGCGACAATCGTTCCGCCACCGGTCGAAGTCTGATTGATTCTCACCTGTTCGGCACGCAGACGTTCGATTTCTTTCTGGTTTTTCTCGGTTAGTTGTTTGTAAACGGCTTCTTGGCCCTGAGTTTGATCAAGGAGTGATTGTTGCTCTTGGCGCATCGACGCGAGTTGGCTGTAACGACTTTCTTGATCCTCCAGCATCCGTTCAACCGCGATTTTTTCTTCTTCTAGTTTCTTTTTCAGTTCGTTAATTTTTTGAATTGAAACATTGATCTGTTCTTTGACAGTTGCCTGCTGGGCTTGCTTGTCCACATAATCGCTGAGGTTTTTGCTGCTAGCTAAAATTTCCAAAGGCGTAATGCGTTTGTCCAAATGCATATCGACCAGGGTATCGCCGAGAACCGCGCTCTGTTCCGCGAGTTTCGCTTCGTTGAGAGCGATTTCGCTATTTAGTTCATCAATTTTAGTTTTATTCAAGTCAATTTCCGCCTGCAGAGCATCCTGCTGGTTTTGCAGCAGCGCAATCGCGTTCGCCAAACTATCGGCCCGTTCGGCGAGTTCTTTGGCGCGCTTGTTATAATTGTTGATTTCATTTTGTAATTTAGCGATTTGTTCTTCGTAATAGCCGGCAGAGACTGGTTGGGACGGTAACATAACCGCGACAACGCCCCACAAAATTAAGCCAACCATCACTAGTAGAGTAACTTTTTTCGCCACATTAGCAAATAAACCGCCAACGGCGGATTGCTTGCTAACTAGAAATTTTCGATGATTCATACTGCCCTCCCTTTTAATAGTGATGGTCAGGAGACCGTATTTCTATGGTAGCGTATTCTACCGACTTTTGTCAAGATTTTAGTTGTGGAAAACTTCCCATTTGAGATAACGTCGGGCCGATAATCGCGCTGATACATAACCGATAGCAACACCGATGGCGATCATCGCGGCGAGCACCACCCACCACCACGAAACCATCATTTCTTGCACCGAATCAACCATCACGCCATAGTTGGACAATCGGGGAGTCAGCCACGCAAACGCCGCAAAACCCAGTGCTGTCGCAATCAGCGCCGCTAAAATGCCATAGATTGCTGCTTCGATCAAAAACGGTCCGCGAATAAAGGATTTATCGGCACCGACTAATTTCATCATCTCGATTTCTTCGCGTCGACTAAAAATCGCCATCCGGATCGTGTTAAAAATAACTAGGATCGAAATGATCAAAAACACCGCCGCCGCAGTCAGGCCGCCGCGCTGGGCCAAGTCCGCCCAGCTAGCAATCGTATTGATCGTTTGTTGCTGATCACCCGCATAGGTCGGTTGACGCCGAGTATAAATCCATTTTTGGTATTGCGGGTCTTCCTCGACCATGTTGCGAATCGGCTGGACATTGTTCAGATCATTAATTTTGACGTGCATCACCGCCGGAAAATTAATCTCGATATCAGCTATCGTTTTGATCAAGTTGCGATCGTTCTTGTTTTCTTCCACAAATTTATCGTATTCGCTCTGACTATTACTGATCGTGACGCCCTTGACATTTTCAACTAGTTGCATTTTGCCCGCCAAATTGCGCAAAGTATCATCGTCTGTTTTCGGATCAAAATAGATCGATACGTCAATATTATCGCGCAATTTGACGACTGTGCTGCTGAGCATTTGGCTCATCACGACCGTTGCCAAAATGATCAAGAGCGTCACCGTCATCACCGCCGTTGCCGCAATCGTTAGCCAAGCATTACGGGTCAAATTGCGCAATCCATAACGTATCACTCGCGAACGAGTCAACATCCGTCTAGTCTGCTTCGGCCGCGCCAGGCGAATTTTAACTGGCGATTTTTGATGACTCGTCATTGGCGATAACCTCCGTTAGCGACGTCGCTAATCATCTTGCCATTATCTAGCGTGATGACGCGCGTGTTCAATCGATTAACGATTTCCGTCGAATGAGTGATCAAAACCACCGTTGTACCAAATTTGTTAATTTTAGTTAGTAGTCGGACAATTTCCCAGGAATTTTTTGGGTCAAGGTTACCGGTCGGTTCATCAGCAATCAAGATTTTCGGTTGACGTACCATCGCCCGAGCAATCGCCACGCGCTGCCTCTCACCGCCCGACAGTTGACGCGGAAAACTTTTACCCTTGCCACGCAGACCAACCAATTCCAAGATTTTCGGCACGTTAGTTTTAATTTCACGATTAGTGTGTCCGGAAATTTCGAGAGACAGCGCCACATTTTCGAAAACCGTCCGATTTGGTAATAGTTTGAAATCTTGGAAAACTACGCCGATTTTGCGCCGGAGCAGCGGCACATCACGATCGTCGAGTGTGTCATAGTCAATCCCACCGACGACAATCTTGCCGCCAGTTGGTTTTTCTTCGCGCGTTAACAACCTGAGCAGTGTTGATTTACCCGCACCGCTCGCCCCAACCACCACCACAAATTCGCGCGGTGCGATGTGGAGCGAGACTTTATCTAACGCCGGCCTGACTCCTCGTTTGTAAACTTTGGAAACTCGATCCATTAAAATCATAAGTTTAATTGTACCATTAACGCGGCGAAAGGCAAAATCTCGGCGCAAAGTTACCCAGTATGTAATCTACCAATTTATGTCATCTGTCACTAATAGCACTACTTTCTGGAGTAATATCACAATGTCAAACATGGTGATAACCTCATCCCCTGTCCCCGGATTGACTGCCATTTCTAGCATCTTGTTCATTAAGATTATTACGTCAGACATGGTCGGTTGACAAACTGGATTATCCCAGTCGGCCAAGCGCGTCAAGTCGCATTCGCTGCTACTACCTGCTGGTACTATCGTCACAGTTGCCAAAGTCGTCGGCAGGCCATCACTCGTCTCAAACGTAGTTATCACGTAGATAGTTTCAGCTGTCTCATCAACCCCTACCGTCAATAAACCTTGGTTGCTGATTGTAGTACTGTCGCTCTTGTGACCCGCCAGGCCCCACCCAACAGTCGCTCCCGCGATTGGCCCATCTGGACCACTGACAGTAGCCGTAAATTGTTTTGTTTTGCCTTGTTCAACAGTAGCGGTGGCGGGGTGAATGTCAATGCTTGTGTTAGCACACTCTTCGCCGCACGGTATTGTTCCTCCCTCGCCACTGCATTCCTCATCTACCGCTGGGTCACAAACAATGGGGTCGACGAATTCGCCTATCTGTGCAAAGGCTCTTTTTGTAGGATCTTCGACCGATGTGGCAATGACAATTATTTTTTCAGCAGTTTCTGATTGTGATATTGTAACATGTCCAGTCGAGTCAATCATCGTACCAACTGGCACAGCACCAGTCGGGGTATCGACAGCAACACTCCACGTCACAGCTTGGGAAGGATTATTCAGACCGTATACTGTCGCACTGAAATCGACACTTTTCGGTAGATCATCGAGCGAAGCAAGTGTTTTATCCAGTTCAACTTTGCTAACACGTTTTACCGTCTTATCATTTAAGGCCGCCAGCGCTGCATTAATCTGGATCAATGGTTTTTCTGTTGGGTAGAATCCTTCACGATCGTCAAAGATTGGGACGCCAGTCGCTTGCAGGATAGCCAGTAGTTCATCAACCGATGCATCAGGATCTTTCTGGCGCAAGATAGCAAATGCGCCCGCAACTGTCGGTGTTGCAAATGACGTCCCGACGACTTCCGCATAATATTCAGTTGTCGCTAGCGGAAGCACTAGGCCATTATGTATATTCTTCTCGTCATCATTATAATACATGTCACCTCCACCAGTCGCCAATAAATCTACCGCCCTGCCGTTACTTGAATAGTTCGACAGTCTATTACCGTTATTGTTGACTGAGGCAACAGCTATGGCGTTTTCCATACACGCAGGACTCATTACAATATTCTTCCACTCTAATGACTCACCCTCATTGCCTGCTCCTGCGACCATTGCGATACCTCTACGTGCTAATACTGAAACAGCTGCCGTAAATACTGTATCATAATTGTCACAACTACCACCGTTGAATTCACTGCTCAGACTGCCAAAACTCATGTTGACTGCAGCAATCGGCAGTGGAAAATCTTGCGTCGCTATATAATCAAGCGCGGCCAGAATGCTCGAATCGTTCAGGAGAGCGAACTGCAATTCATGCCCGTCTTCATATTGCGAAGCTACTTGAATAGCGATTATTTTAGTCTCAGTTGCCACACCCCGTAATTCAAAGTCTCTATCACTCAGCGATGAATGATAAATATGGTAAGGCATCACCGCAGCGGCTGCTACGAACGTTCCATGCCCACACTGGCCAGGCATGATGTACGCGCAATCGAGCGCAGAGTCGACTGCGTCGGAGAATTCTGCGCCCCCTGGACATAAACTTTTCAAGTAATAGACGCTAGTCTCTCCGTCCCCATAAATAACGTTCCCTGAAACATTTTCACCGAAACAGGCTTCAGCGATAACCTTGCCCTGTAATGCTGGGTGATATTTATCAACCCCAGTATCAATCACCACGATCGCCTGACCAGCGCCATTGTAAGTGTTTATCCCATCCGAAAAACCGTTCTCGATTGAACCGCCGATAGTGGCAATCGGCGATGAGTAATCATACGCTTGTGGTTCGTAGCGACGATTTTCAATGACGTGCGATACTAGCAAATTGATTTCGAGGTATGACTCGCACATCTCATCAACTGTCAAAGCGACCAGTGGAAAATTTTCATATTCCCGAACAACTTCAATGTAACACGGCCAATTTTCGATTTGTTTATATAACTTCTCGCGGGCTCGCGTGATGTCGTCCTGCTGCTCGTCAATCACGACATCTGGTTCCGACGGGTCAACGTAATCCGCTTGACTTAGTTCAACGATGACCTGTTTTAGACCAACGTTAGACCGCCCCGCGTTCGGCTCGGCGACAGCGGGCCGATTAAACGACGGCAAGGTTGCTACGAACAGCATCAAACCAGTCAGTATCACCGCTGGTGCGATCAATTTGAGTTTTTTTCTCATGTCTCCCCTCCTTGTAGTTACTTGACTAAGCCCAACCTATTCCATATATTATCACGATCAACATGAATGTCAAGAATCTTTGACGGGCTGTGGATAACTATTCTTGCACTGCGTAAACAATCACCCGAGTGTCGGAACTTTCGGTGCGATAATTAAACTTTCCAGTACAACCCATCAGAGTCAGGCCGCGAATCGCCTCGTCTGGCACGTTGAGAACTTTTTTCATATTGACTTCGTCGGTGCCGATAGTTTCGATACTGACCACGCGATAAGTGATTTTCTTGCCATCACCACGTTCAATGATAATGCGATCGTCGATTTGCAGTTCCGCTAAACGATCAAAAGCCGCTTTGTAGGTCGGTGCAAACGAAGCCTGCCCATTGATAAAAACCTGACCCTCTTGCCCTGGTTTGGCCGAACCATCATACCAGGCCACATCGTTGACGTTTTTCGTCGCATCGATTTTACCTTTACTGTTAATGCCGACGCTCATCACTCGCGCCTGGGTATTAATCGTCGGTAGATACAGGTAGCGCGCCTGGTCCGCAGGCATGACGTGCGCCACCCAAGCCTGACTACCGATACTCGTCACATCGGCACCTGATGGGATGACTTCATCAATCATCACGGCCGCCACCGGGTTCGAAAAAGCTTCGCGCGCCGCCTGGTCGGCCAACCACAAATCCCACGCCAGGTAGCTGCTGACCGCCAAAATAGTGCCAACGACGATAGCTCGGGCAAAGGCGAAAACGCGTTTTTTATTCATTTTAAATTCAAAGGAAATCCGCGGTATTTGGTGTAACTGACCCAGGACATTTTCGGGTTCACTCGTCAGGGTCGCCGCTCCACCATTCCACGCCAAAGCCGTCGGCGTCTGGACCGTCGCGTCCGTAGCGCCAGCCGCCACCGTCAGCGCCTGCGTCGTAAAATCGGCGTTTTTAATTGCGCTGGGTTTGGTCGCGATTTCTTTGGCGCGGGATTTGGTTGGAGTAGTAGATTTTTTCTTTCTTTCAACTTTGGCCCGCCGACGAGCTAGCAACCGCTGGGTCAGTTTCTGACGTGGTTTTTTGGTTTTGGTTTTGACCCGACCAAGTTTCTTGGCTCTGGGTTTCTTTTCGATAAAATCACTCAGGAGATCGTCGATCGGCAGTGCTGGCGATAGCGGTTTGGGTGCTGGTTTGAGGACGGCTTTGGGCGGTGATTTTGGTTTAACCGTCACATCCATGATAATCTGACGCGTCTGCACCTGCCTGGCCGGTGAAGTACTCAGCGCTGTCGTCGCCGGTCGCTCTGGCACCACTAGCGGTCGGGGCATCGCATTAGCGAGTGGATCATAATGGCCGCGCGATAGCCCAAAAAAGTTTTTTTCTGGCATCTTTGTACCCTTTTTATGTTTAGCCGATTAGTTTTAGTTTTGGTGGCTATGCTTATATTGTAGCGCACTTTTTCGAATAGTCAAGACTTTTTTCACCAAGTTGCGTAAACTGTCAACCGTCGTTCGGCCGTACCAAGATTAGTGTTGTAGGCGCCGTCACAGGTCATCAGATTCAGTCCCTGCCCCGCACCGCCGTAAATTGACAAGGCTTTTGCCATATCGACTTGAGCGAGTGGTGCAATTTCGGTTGCTCGCACGGTGTAAGTATAAGATTCGCCGCCCACAAAAGTCACCATCACTGTGTCGCCGACCGCTAATCGGCCAAGGTTTTTAAAAATACCACTACGATGTCCATCAATAAAAGTCGCCGAATAGCGACCACTACTAGTGCCGGCGCGCGACGATTGATTGAACCAGGCTGGCAGGCTAGCGTGAACGTCGACCGTGCCATCGGCCGCCAGGCCAACTGTCGCTAGACAAGCGTTGAGACCGATTCTTGGAATAATCAATCGATCACAAGTTGGCGTAGCGGTTGGTTTGGCCGTCGGACGGGTCGTGGTGGTTTGCTGGGTCGCTGGTCTGGCTTGGGCGGCTAGTTGCGCTGCGGCTTTTTCGGCCGCGGCTGCGGCGGCTGCGGCGCGCTTGGCGGCTTGGTCGTCCTGATACTTGGCCCGGGCTAATTGGTCGATCTGATTCGGCGGTGCTAGTTCCAAGATGATGCTAGTCGCGTTGGCGGTGCTGGCGGCCGCGGTCTGGAACGCGCTAACGCTCAGGCTGGCCGTGATGGTGATCGCGACCAATGTCAAAACTAAGCCTAGCCACGTTGTCCAGCTAGCTCTAGTAAAATTTATCCGAAACGCTACGTTCGTTAAAACTCGTCTCATTTAACCTCATTCACCTCTTGAAAATTAAAGTGCAGCTAGCTGTATCACAGCCCTCCGCACACTATTTTACGTCGACATTATATAATACTTCTATTTAAAAGTCAAGTTACTGTTTGTTCTCGAGATAGGCCGTGATAAAACCGTCGATTTCGCCATCCAGCACCGCATCGGGGTCAGTTTCCTCATATTTGGTCCGGGTATCTTTGACGAGTTTATAAGGATGAAGGACATAATTGCGAATTTGTTGACCCCAGGCGGCCGATTCGCCGGCGCGTAAATCCGAGAGGTTTTCAACGTGTTGTTCCATCTGGAGCGCCACTAATTTACCACGCAGGATCTCCATGGCTTTTTCCTTGTTTTGGAGCTGTGAGCGCTCGTTTTGGATCGCCACCACCGTGCCGGTCGGTAAATGAGTGATTCGCACCGCCGAGTCGGTCGTGTTGACTGATTGCCCGCCGTGGCCGCCAGAGCGATAAACGTCGATTTTGAGATCCTTATCGTCGATTTTGACCGCGTCGGGCGCGTCGATTTTTGGCAAAACCTCGACCAGGGCGAAACTCGTCTCGCGCGATTCAGCGTTAAAGGGTGACAGCCGCACCAAGCGATGCACGCCGTTCTCACTCCGCAGTTTCCCATAAGAAAATGCGCCATCGATTTCGATCACGCTAGTTTTGACACCAGCGGTTTCGCCCGGAGATCGTTCGATAATCTTGGCACTGAGATCCGATTTTTCCGCCCAACGCAGATACATTCGTTCCAACATTTCGGTGAAATCCTGGGCATCGTCACCACCGACGCCGGCTGATAATCGAATAATTGCCCCGCCGCTATCATATTGACCGGTGAACAATAGTTGTTGTTTCAGTTTCGCGAGATCCGCCTCGAGCGCAGCGATTTGCCCATCGAATTCGGGAATCATTTCGTCATCCGCGATGTTTAATAACTCTGACAAATCGTGCGCTTGGGTCGACAAAACTTCCCACGGATCAACTTGGTTTTTTAACTCCGACAGTTTTTTCGCCACACTTTGCGCATGGGTCGGATCGTTCCAAATTTCCGGCTGCGCCAATTTCACCTCCAACGCCACGATTTCCTTTTTCAAACCCGCCAAATCTAATTTGGCCCGCGCCAAATCCACCTCCGCGCGCAAACCATCCAACCGTTTCGCGAGATCATCTTTCATGAGAACATTGTATCAGAAGCTGCGGTTTTTGGCACTGGTCGACGCTGTCACAGCATCGCCCCTTGGTGGTCGGCGGCGGATTTGGCGGTAGTTTCCTGGATGATGTCGTCGATCTGGCGTTGACTCGCCGCGTCGGCTACCTCAACGATGTAGTCGATATCATCGGTGATGCTGTACAAACTGCGGTCGTCGCTACCGATTGTTGCTTTTTCTTCTTCCATTTTAGTGCGAAAGAAATCATCCAGCGGTTGCCAAAATTCCTTGCCAAACAAAATGATCGGCACTGGTAGGATTTTCTTGGTCTGGACCAAGGTCAGCAATTCCGCTAATTCGTCGACCGTGCCAAAACCGCCCGGAAAGAAAACGTAAACTTTGGCCGAGAACGCGAGCATGACTTTGCGGGCGAAAAAGTAGCGAAATTGTAAATTGTCGGTGGTGTATTGATTCAAAGCTTGTTCGGTCGGTAATTCGATGTTCAGGCCAATCGATTGACCGCCAGCTTCGTGGGCGCCGCGATTGGCCGCCTCCATGATACCACCGCCGCCGCCGGTGATGACTGTGTGGCCGGCCTTGGCCAGTTTTTGCCCTAATTCGCGCGATTTTTGATAGTAAGGATCGGTGGCCGCCGCGCGGGCTGAACCGAAAACCGTCACGCCTTGGCGATAGGTTTTGAGTTTGGTCAAGCCTTGGACTAAATCTTTGGCATAACGGAGTAATCTTTCCACATCATCCACCGTTAAGTTTTGATTGTCGCCCAGTTGGTCTAGTAAAAATTGCTCCATAGCGTAAACATTTTAGCACATCCCGCGCATGATGTCGTCCAGCCGCCGGGCGATCGCGGCGATTGGTTCGATGACGGCGATCGTGGGCGGTAGTTTTCGGCGTAAGTCGTTTTCGATGTCCAAGTAATGTGTGCAACCCAGGACAATTTTGTCGACCTGTTCGCGCCGCGCTAGATCGAGCACTGGCAATAGATCTTCTTCTCGGAATTCGCCGTTTTCGATTTTCGCGGCCCACGTCGAACAATCGGGTTCGATGACTGTGACATTTTTGGCAAAGCGTTTTTTCAGAGCCAGATATTTTGCCGATTGGAGAGTCGCTGGCGTCGCCAGAACGATGATTTTTTTCGCTCTGGTACCGCTGGCGGCGGGCTTGATCGCTGGTTCAAAACCGATGAAACTCCGCTCGGGATATTTGGCGCGCAGATAGGCGATCGCCACCGCCGTTGCGGTGTTACAGGCGATAATGATGATTTTGATATCGCGGCGCTGGATCAATGGTTGGATCGCCCTGTCGGTCAATCGGGTAATTTCCGCCGGTGTTTTATCGCCGTACGGCAGATGTTGATGGTCGTTAACCACCACGAATTCAGTTTTGGGAAAGAATCGCCGCAAGCGCTTGGCGACGATTTCACCTCCTTTACCACTGTCGAATACGCCAATCGTCACTTTCTTAGATCCTTTACCGCCGCGATAAATTGTTGGCCGCGGTCCTGATAATCGTGGAACATGTCAAAGCTAGCAGCGGCCGGTGAGAGGATCACGATGTCGCCAGGTTCGGCCGTTTGATAGGCGATTTGGACAATTTCCGCTAAATTTTGACTGTCAAGTAGGCGGATTGGTTTGGTGGTTTTAGCGCTGATTTGTTGGGCGACTTTTTGGCGATTAGCGCCGATGGCCAAGATTTGACGGATATTGGCTCGGTCGATCGTTTCACCTAACCCGCCGTAATCTGCACCTTTATCGTGACCACCAACAATCAGGATTTTCGGTTCATCAAACGATTTCACCGCCGCGATGGCCGATCCGGGCGTTGTCGCGATACTATCATCATAGAATTTTATGCCGCCGACCTCACGGACGAATTTTAATCGATGTGGTAAACCATGGAAATTCGCGAGACCGGTTTTGATGGCCTGTTTCAAATCTGGCGTTATGTTTGGTGACGCAGAATTGGTTGAAACCACCGCAACAACCGCCGAAATCGCCGCGGCAGCATTCCTGAGATTATGTTCGCCTGGCAATTTGACCGCCGTGGTTGCACAAATTTCGCTATCATTATAATAGAATTTTCCCTGTTTGATATGAACAAATTTTTTGTTCAAGAACGGAATTTTCCCCGCCCCCGTTTGCTCGGTCGCAGTTTCAACCATTTCTTTGACCAAAGCATCGTTTTCGTGATAGATGGCCGCGTCATGAGTTTTTTGGAACTGGAAAATCCGTGATTTGGCTGCGAGGTATTCTGCAAAATCAGTGTGGATGTCCAAATGATCTGGTTCGATCAAAGTCATCACCGCGATGTGGGGTGAATTGTCCATATCCCACAACTGGAACGATGACAGTTCATAAACCACCACGTCATTTGGACGAATACGCGTCAAAACCTCGAGAGCGGGTACGCCAATATTACCAATGAGATGCACTGTTCGACCCGTGGCGCGGAGGATTTCCGCGATGAAACTAGAGGTTGTACCCTTACCTTTGGTGCCGGTCACCCCAATGATCGGTGCTGGACATTCAGCAAAGAATTCATTGGTGGCGCTCCAGACTTTTTGATTATTCGATGGAATTCTATACGGCGCGATGGACGGCGATCGCAAGACCAAATCGAAACCGCGGATTTTCTCCAACGCACCCTCGCCCAAAACAAACTTGACATTGTTGTCATTCTGAGACTTCGCCGAAGAATCTGCGCGATTCTCAATAGATTCTTCGTTACACTCGTAGTGACAAGTGTCGATACTCTCATCTTCGTCAAAAATCGTGAATTCCGCCCGCGGAAATTTAGCGCGAAAATATTCCAAATTCGCCCTGCCCTCTAGACCATAACCAGCGATTGCTATTTTCATATCTTCTATTGTATCACCTAAAACAATCCGCTCAACTTGTCGTGTAAAGTTTCGGCGACGGCTTTTTCGGTGTTGCCATAAAGGCCGAGCCCCCAGGCGCCAGCGGCGAAAAATTGACGAGCGGTGTCAACGATGCGTTGTTTGGAAATTTTCTTGATTCGCAGCGGTTGCGCGGCGAAATCTTCGATGCGACCGTCAAAGAAATAGCGTTCGGCCAACCAATTATTGAGCTGGCCGACCGTTTGAATACCCATTTGATGTCGTCCTAGCGCATATTGTTTGGCGGATTCGATTTCAGTTTCGGACAAATCGCCGTCCTGGACGCGTCGAATTTCGCGCACCATCAGATCAAAAATTCTACCTAGTTTGTCGGCTTCGACCGCTGCACCGAAATCCCAAGCGGAATTGTGCTCGCCCGCCGAAGTATCCGACCAAATACCATAAACCAACCCCTTCTGGCGCGCTTCACCCTGGATGCGACTATGTAGCGTCCCGTTCAAGATGTGATTGAGGGCTTCCATGGCAGCGTCTTCGTCGTCGCTCAGCCGCCGCGGCAAATTCATCGTCCAGCCAAAAGTGATATCCGGGACGTCCTTTCGTCGGACCACAAACGGCTGAAATGAGTGCATTTCGTCGACCGGCAGCGGCGGCCGCTCACCTTCACCTAGATCCAATGAATTCAAAATTTCCCGCAATTTACCGAGACGTCCAGTGAAATCACCGGCCACGACAAATCGCAAATTTCCGGCAGTATGCGTCCGCGCGTAGTGTTCGCGAATATCCCGCACCGAAATGTTCGGCATCACCTCGAGGCGCTCTTGGTAGGTTAAAGTATTGTCACCCATCGCTTGTGCCAGTTTCGGCCACAAAACTCGTTCGGCCTGCGACAAATAACCGGTTAATTCTGACTTGACATTGCCATACTCGGCGGTGAATTCTTCCTCGGTAAATTTCGGATCACAAATTGCCGATTTTTGTAGCCCTAGGATCCGTTCCCACTCGAAACTAGCGCATTCGGCCACATAGCACATCGCCGTGTCCGACGTCCACGCGTTGTGATACGCCCCATTTTCGGTAAAAACTAAATCGTAATCCGCACCAGATTTGAAACCATTGTTCGCCCCAAACGCCATGTGTTCCATAATATGGGCAGTTTCCCACTTGTCACCCGGTTGATCGACAAAGCGATTACCGGCCCGAAAATGAAATTGGGCACTCATCACTGGTGCTGATGGCACATCGACAATCAAACCACGCCCGCCGTTTTTCAAAATAAACTCAGAAACTTCGTGTTGCATTCTCGCTCTCGCTAGTTTTAGCTAACGAACATTGTATCATCTCGCACGATCAAACGCTACTATTTCTTTTCGATGTCTTTGATTAGTTCGTGAACTTCGCGAATAATTTTTGTCAGATCACGAGTCATTCGCGCGTTGACCATCCCCTGTAGCACCGCCATGATCACCGCGATCAGCGCCACTGCAAAAGTAATAATTTCATAAGTCGTTTCCAAAGTATTAGTTTTTTCATTGATTAGTTGCAGCCCCACCGCGATCAACGCCACCACCACCAAGAAGATTAGAACTGCTCGATTAATTCTTTCTGATTTTCTCATAATATTAATTATAGCAGATTTTTGATTAAAAATTTATGTTACAATGTCTATATGGGATATGTTGGTAGCTATATTTGGCAGCTGAGACAAGGCGTGGGAGATATGCGATTATTAACACCGACGGTTGACACGGTTTGTGTTAACGAATCAGGCGAAATCTTGATGGTCTACACAAAAGTATTTGACGCTTGGACTTTCCCGGGAGGCTATGCAGAGCCTGGTATGAGCTGGGGACAAACAGCAGCGCGAGAACTATTGGAAGAAAGTAATTTGAGCGTCGAGCCAAAGGATTTGATACCCTTTATGACGCTTTCTGGCGGTGGTTATGTCGCACAGTATCCGGACGGTACTACGCAACCTTTTGCTATTAGTTTTGTCACCAAGAGGTTCAAGCAAGGCAATTTGCGGACCAACGACGAAGAAGAGATCGCCGACATGAAATGGCTGAGCGTGGACCAAGCGAGAAAATTGCCCAAATCCCCGTCGGCAATTCATATACTGCCAGCGTACGAAAAATGGCTAACAACTGGCGAATTCCAACAGATAGTGCTGGAATAACCTTCTGCTTACGTCCCCACCACCGCCGTATAAACGACCACGGTTTGGTATTTGCCGCTGGGTTTGGCGAGGTCAACTCTGGCACCGAAATAAACGTCGGTTGGGTCG
>WRNW01000021.1 GCA_009776375.1 Candidatus Saccharimonadota bacterium
AACGTCTATTCCTGACGTGCCCGACAGGTTCGTCCGTAAGGACGGTTCTGCCGGCGCACCAGTGTATGACGTTTCTGAAACCGATGGGTCTGAGGAAGAGAGCATTCCTCTCCCTGCCATCTCCGTCAAAACTCGACTGGGTTATTCCAAAATCGACGAATGGCGGCCGTGGTTGACGACTTTGCTCGAACAAGATTTGGCGAATCTAACCGTGCATTTACGAACCAAGAAAGAGATGAGCAAAGTCCCAGCGCACCACGAACTGATACCGGAAATTGTCGCGCTGCGCGACCAAATCGCACCGGCGACAAAACTAACGATCAACGGCGATATTGCCAATCTCTTGCAGGGTCTGACCCTGCAAGAAAAGTATCCGGGTGTTGATGGTTTTATGATCGGACGTGGTGTTTTTGATAATCCGTTTTGCTTTACTGATATTATTAGCCCGACGCGCGAACAGTTGCTCGACTTATTCAATTATCATTTGGATCAGTTTGATAAATTTCATGAGTTAGATTCAGAAATTATTTCCTCCGCTCACTCGAACGAATTGGTTCGTTCCGAACGCTCTGCCCGGAAATTCGGAGAGATCGCGGTAGAAAATAATTTCATACTCTATAAATTCGAACCCCTTAAACGTTTTTTCAAAATTTACGTCAAAGATTTTCCTGGTGCGGCTGAACTCCGCGTCAAATTGTTCGAATGCAAGAACACGAGCGAAGTGCGAGACATCCTGCTACGGGCCAAGTAGTCGCCGCGAACGACGCCGTAGCTCGGCCACTTTGAGGCGGACCGCGTGGCGATCGACTAACTCCGAAGCTTTTTCTAGCTCGACCTGGTCGGCCGCGGATTCGCGCATCGCCACCGCACGCTCCCAAGCTTTTTGGGCTTCGGCCTCTAGAATATCGTCACCGTGATCGGCTTCGTCAACTAAAATTTTGACGTGTTGACCGCTGATTTCAATAATACCGCTACCACTCGTCGCGAAATATTCCATCGCATCATCCGGATCGTTTTTTTTGTGACGCACGGAAATGATGCCAGGTTTGGCCAATGTCACTAGTGGTTCGTGACTCGGAAAAACCGAGATTTCACCGCTGGTCGTTGGCAAGATGACTTCGTAAACGTCCTCGTTGACTTTGGCGCCTAGCAGGGTGATCAGCTGGAAATTCAGAGTCGGAAAGTCAGCCACTATTTTTTCTCCGCTTTATCTTTGAGCGTGCCGACCATGTAGAACCAATCTTCGGATTCGTTGTCAAATTTGCCAGCCAAAATCGCCTCGACGTCATCGATCGCGTCCGCCAACTTGACGTATTTACCAGGATTTCCGGTGAAAACTTCGGCAACAAAGTTCGGCTGAGAAAAGTAACGCTGCAGACGCCGCGCACGATTGACGGTTTGTTTTTGCTCGTCAGACAGTTCCTCCATACCGAGAATGGCGATGATATCCTGGAGATCTTTGTACTCCTGGAGCACGCGTTGAGCTTCGCGGGCCACGCGGTAATGTTTTTCGCCGACGATTTCTGGATCAAGAATCGTCGAATTCGAATCGAGCGGATTAACCGCCGGATAAATCCCAATTTCGGTTAACGCTCGATCGAGCACGATCGTCGAATCAAGGTGTGAAAAAGTCGCCGCCGGTGCCGGATCGGTTAGGTCGTCCGCCGGCACATAGACCGCCTGGACCGAAGTAATCGAACCTTCCTTGGTCGAAGTAATCCGTTCCTGCAAGGCGCCCATTTCCTGTTGCAGGTTGGGTTGATAACCCGCCGCGGATGGCATCCGACCAAGGAGCGCCGACACTTCAGAACCAGCCTGGGTGAAACGGAAAATGTTGTCGATAAATAGTAGAACATCGCGACCTTCATCACGAAAAGATTCAGCGATCGTCAGTCCTGTCAAAGCCACCCTAAGGCGCGCCCCGGGCGGTTCGTTCATTTGACCAAAGACTAGCGAAGTTTTATCGAGCACGCCAGATTCTTTCATCTCACGATAGAGATCGTTGCCCTCGCGCGTCCGCTCGCCGACACCCGCAAAGACTGAACTGCCAGAGTGAAATTTGGCGATATTGTTGATTAGTTCCTGGATCAAGACAGTTTTACCAACGCCCGCGCCACCGAACAGGCCGACTTTGCCACCTTTGGCGATCGGCGCAATTAGGTCGATAACTTTGATGCCAGTTTCCAAAATTTCGGTTTTGCTCGATTGATCAGTCAGCGGTGGTGGATCGCGATGAATCGGCATGCGCCGCGCGTCTTTTAAGTCTTTGCCACCGTCAATTGGTTGACCAATCACGTTCAACATGCGACCTTGGGTGGCGACACCGACCGGTACGCTAATCGGCAGACCAGTCGACACGACCACCGCACCGCGTTCCAAACCATCGGTCGAAGCCAGCGCGACTGCTCGCACCGTCGTTTCGCTCAGGTGTTGTGCGACCTCGAGGATGACTTCGCGAGTATGTTGGTCATGGCCAATCACCACCCGAAGAGCGTCGTTGATCGCCGGCAGGTCGTCTTTTTTAAAAACGGCATCGACCACCACACCAACAATTTGGATAATTTCACCTGTACCACTCATTATTTTCTCCTCTCGCTTGCTTAATCATGGTCATACTATCGCCTCCGCGCCAGCTGAAATTTCGCTAAGTTCCTGGGTAATGGCAGCCTGGCGTTCCTTGTTCATCGCTAGCGTCAAATCATCCGACAGAAAACTCGCGTTATCGGTCGCGTTTTTCATCGCCATCATCCGCATCGAGTATTCGCTGGCGAGCGACTCCGACAAAAAGTGCGCAATGTTAGCGTTGGCCAGGCGATCAGCTACAAAGTCCAGCACTTCGCCCGGGCGCGGCTCGAATTTGATGTATTCGGCGACTTCGACTTGGCCGGCCTCTTCGTCCGAGACATAACCCATCGGCAGTAGTCGGCGGACTTCGACTTCCTGGGAGATCGACGAATTGAATTTCGTGTAGATGATGTCGACAGCATCATATTTTTCGGTTTTATAACCATCAAGGATAGTGTTAATCAGACCACTAAATTCGGCGTGCGCTGGGTTTTCCGGTAATCGTTCGTAAGCACCAATCACGTTATTGTTGTCTAACCGCGTGGCAAATCGTGAACCTTTGCGACCAATCACCAAAGTGTCGGTCACGATACCGTATTCTTTGTCGTGTTTGAGTTCAGCCAAATACTTGCGAAAAACATTCGAATTATACGCACCTGCGAGGCCAGTGTCGCTACTGACAAGGATCAGCAGTCGCTGTTTGATCTCGCGACGCTTGAACAAGATATGCCCGCCAGTATGGCAGATATTCGATAAATACACAAACAAGTCTCGCGCCGCATAAATGTAGTTATGCGCGGAAACCGCTCGATCAATCGCGCGCCGCATTTTACTAGCCGCGACCAATTGCATCGCTTTGGTAATCTGCTTGGTCGAATTGACCGAGCGAATGCGATTTTTGAGTTGCTGAACAGAGGCCATTAATCTACAAACTCCTGGGCTATTTTGCGCGCTAGATCTTCGATAGTTTGCAAGGTTTTGCCTTCAACTTTGTCGGCACCAATGTTTAGCTGGTCCACTAGATCTGGCTCGGCAGCCTTGATCCGAACTAGTAGATTATCGACAGCGGTATGAATTTTCGGCACTGGCACATCATCAAACGCACCCGATGTCAACGCTACGACACTAATAATTTGCTCCCAGATGTCGAGCGGATGATACTGCGGTTGTTTCAGCAGTTCAGTCAACCGCTGACCACGCTCGATCGTGGCTTTGGTTTCGGCGTCCAGCTCAGAGCCAAATTGCGAGAACGACGCCAGTTCGCGAAATTGGGCTAAGTAGAGTTTCAGGTTACCGCTGACCGATTTGGCCGCTTTGGTTTGGGCTGCACCACCGACACGCGACACGCTGAGGCCGACCGAAATCGCCGGTCGAATTCCTTGATAAAACAGATCGGTTTCTAGGAAAATCTGACCATCAGTAATCGAAATCACGTTGGTCGGAATGTAGGCACTGATATCACCAGCCTGGGTTTCGATAACTGGTAGAGCAGTCAAAGAGCCGCCGCCCAGTTCGTCGGACAACTTGGCCGAACGTTCCAGCAGGCGTGAATGGAGATAAAAGACATCACCTGGGTAAGCTTCGCGGCCTGGCGGACGTCGCAGTAGCAGTGACATTTGTCGATAGGCCGCTGCGTGCTTGCTCAGATCATCATAAATAATCAGGGCATGTTGACCATTGTCGCGGAAATATTCACCCATCGCTGTACCCGCATATGGTGCGAGATAGAGTAGGGAAGCCGGATCGGCCGGGCTGGTCGCGACAACGATGGTTTGTTCCATCACACCTTCGGTTTTGAGACGTTCCACCAACCGCGCGACTTTGCTGAGTTTTTGACCAATCGCCACATAGATATTAATTACCCCAGTGTTTTGGCGGACTTGGTTGATCATGGTGTCCAGAGCAATCGCCGTTTTACCAGTTTGGCGATCACCGATAATGAGTTCACGCTGACCACGACCAATCGGAATCATCGTGTCAATCGCCATAATCCCAGTCATCAGCGGTTCTTTGACTGATTGACGATCCATGACACCAGGAGCTGGTTTTTCAACCAAACCGCGCAGGGTGGCTTTGACTTCGCCGAGACCGTCCAATGGTTGACCGAGTGGATTGACCACGCGTCCTAACAGTTCTGGCCCAATCGGTACTGAGACCACTTCGCCGGTTAGCGAAACTTTGGCGCCAGCTGCGGCCTGTTCCTCATCGCCGAGGAGTACTGCACCGATTTCGCCCTCCATCAGATTGAGCGCGAAAGCTTGCGTGCTGCCGCCACCGAGCTTGGCAATTTTGAGAATTTCGTTCGAACCGGCTTCACGTAAACCATGGATCCAGGCCACTCCATCACCGACCCGCGTGACGATGCCAGCTTGTTCTAGACTTTCCGACACATCCAAAGTCGCAATTGCCTCGCGCAATTCTTTTGATAATTCCTGTGCTGACAATTCTGCCATTTTACTCCTTCCTTAGATGGTTTTCAGGCGGGTTAATCTGGCCTTTAAACTAGCATCCAGCTCGGCGTCTGGCGTGTGGACGATGACACCACCGACCAAACTGTCGTCGATAGTTTCAACCAATTCCACACTTTTGGCGTCGGTTTCTTGTTGGACCATTTTGATAATTTCCGCACGAGCTTCGTCGTTCAGCGGATGCGCACTAGTGACGTTGACTACGAGATGACCGCGGTCCTGCAAGATTGCCGCTTCGATGTCATCCAACAATAATCCTGCTTGTCGCGTTTGTTGATTGTCCGGCAGCGCATCCAAAACTTTATCAGCGTGCGTCGTCGAAGTTTCCTCGCGGGTTGACGCTGATTTTTTGGTAGTTGCCGCAGTCGCGTTGGTACGTTCCTTTTGAGCTTGCGAGATGGCTTCGTTGATTAGTTTCGCATCGCGCACCGGGTCGACTTTGGCGCCGACAATCTTTTCAGTCGCTAGCACCACTAGCTCGGCCGTTTCGTTGCGTAGGGTTTTTCGCGCTGCTTCGGTATCGCGCACCAGTTGTTGCTGGGCGGAGGCGATTGCTGCGTCGGTCCGTTTGCGGGCTTCGGCTTCGGCTTCGACGAGTATTTGCTCCGATTGTTTGCGAGCGACTACGACAATATCGTCGGCTTCGGTGCGAGCTTTCTTTAATCGATCGGCGATTTCGCTCGTGGCTTTTTCTGACTGAGCGGTCGCTTCTTTGGCGGCTCTGGCCGCATCATCGATGATTTTTTGACGTCGATCAAACATCGCCAGCAGCGGTGGATAAACCAACTTGACTAACAAAAACGCCAAAATCGCGAAAGCCACCGCTTGGAAAATCAGAATCTTCCAATCAATCCCTAGCGAGCCAAAAATGCCCGCCGAGGCTTCTTCGCCGGCTTCGGTAGCGGCCAGTAGATAAAATACTTTCTCCATGGGCTAATCCTTACATGACCTTGCTCAAGATTGCCACAACGACACCGATGATTGCTAGAGCGTCGGTAAAGGCGATAGCCAGAATCATCATCTGCTGGATCGCGCTAGCCTTTTCGGGATTGCGACCCGCAGCATTGAGCGCCGCATTGCCGATCACCGCCACACCCATGGTCGCGCCGAACGCCGGCACGATGTAGGCTAAAATAAATGCCATTTCTTGCATAGTTACTCCTTATTTAATTTAAAGTTGACACCTCACTCACCATTTTAGCTTTAGTTGAGTGATCAGATTCCGTGTGGCTGCCGTGCGAGACAACCAGCCCGATAAAAACGGTGGCCAACATAAAGAAGACGTAGGCCTGGATACCGCCGATGAATAATTCGAAAATGTAAAAGATCGGTAGCAAGACTGGCGACGCATAGAGCGCCAGGCTGGTGACTACCGTCAATAAAATTTCACCAGCAAACACGTTACCGAACAAACGCATCGCTAGACCCAGCATGCGCGAAAATTCACCGATCAGTTCGAGGAAACCGACAAAACAACCCATCGGATCCTTGAGCGGATTCACAAAATAACGGCCCAAGCTCTCTTTGAGACCGAGAACTTTGAATGCCCAAACTTGAACCATGACGATGGTAATAATCGCCAGCGCTAGAGTAAAATTAAGGTCCGCCGCCTGTGAACGAAACAGTGGGGTATGGCCAACGGCTAAAGCTTCGCCAGCAAACGGCAGCAGCCCGGCGTAATATTGGATGATCACTAAAAAGAAAATCGTGATCACAAAGGGCGCCACGCCACGAGCGACTTTCTTGTCAGGAATGGTTTCTTGAACTGTTTGATATAACCGTTCAAAACACCAGAGCACCATCCGCGTGAAGAAACCTTTTTTTGCCACACCGTCGGGATTTTTTTTGACTTTTCGTGCTACAAACAATAACCAGACTGCTAGGAAAATCGTACCGATCAGACCGAGCAGCATGGCGTTAGTAACCTCTATGCCGAACAACTCGAACAATGTTTCCGCCTTGATTGAAACATGCATTTTACTTCTTCTCCTTGAGACGTTTAGTTGATTTCGATTCCAGTGCACCGTTCGGGTCATTGATCAAGGGATCCTGACCCTTGGTTTTTAATTGTTTAATTTGCAAATAGACTAACAGCGCCGCCACCGCCAGGCCGACCGCTGCGCCGACAATCGCGTAAAAGGCTGTTTCTTGCCGCAGGAAATCAATTCCTAGACCAACTAAAAACAACCCCATGACTGGGGCGGTGACGCGGAGGGTGACTGAAACGGCCGCAGTGAACAGCGACAACTTGATTTCTTGCATCGTGGAGCCATCTTTAACAAGTTTTGGCTTCGCAGAAGTCACGTTTTTGTCCATTACCCCTTATAGTAGCAGACTTTTTAATTTTGTACAAGAGTTTTTATGCTAGAATCTTTGGTATGCGTCACCAGAAACCTTTCGTACCAATGTCTCGCCCAAAATCGTGCGGTAAAAATTGTTATGCGTCGCGCGCCGAGGCCATCAGCGTCGCCCGCGAGCAAGAAATTATTTTCGCGTCGTCGGATCTGAAATTGCGACCTTATTGTTGCCCCAATTGTCACAGTTGGCACTTAGCGTCGATCAAAAATCCTGATTCTGATACTAGTTATCGGCGAGAGATATAGATGCTCGGCCTCTCGCTGGCGCTATATATGGTGTTTGTAGTTAAAATTACAACGCTAAATGTATTGACTTACGGTTAGTCGGCTTGCTACAATGGGCGGCGTCAACTTGAGGGGGAGGGAAACAAAATGAGTGACGATAATACCAAAACAGTTATCGTTTATAGCACCAACTGGTGTGCCTATTGCAAAATGGCTAAGCAGTATTTGGCCGGTAAAAATATCATGGTCGAGGAGCGAAACATCGAAGAAGACCCGGAGGCTCACAAGGAATTGATGGATAAAATCGGTGGCAATTTCCGCGGCGTGCCAGTCATCGACATCGCTGGCACGATCATCCTCGGTTTCGATCGGGCAAAAATTGATGCGGCACTTAAGACTCTACAGTAATCCGCTCGGTGTCAGGTTCAAAGAGTCGCAGTGCACTACTACTGCTTGTTGGCGTTTTAGAACCATCGAACGGTGGCTGTTGTGCTGTCATTGGTACTGCTTCTACTATTACAGTCTCAGGCGGTAGTTCCTGCTTACGTAACATCTTCTGGACCGCCTGGTTAAGCATGGCGGCGTACGCAGCCCCCTCTTCTTCAGTGCTCGGCCCCTCCCCATTGGGACCCTCGAAAAAATTCTTAACCATCTCACCCCTCCATTTCTTAATTGACTACGTCACTAGTATGCATTGTTTCGTTTAGCCTGTCAACTCCGCCCCTGGATGTGTTACAATTGAGTGTATGATGAAGGAGAAAAAATCGCTAATCCTGGTTTACACGGGCGATGGCAAAGGCAAGACTTCGGCGGCGATTGGCACACTAGTGCGAGCGCTCGGGGCGGACAAACGCGTCGCCTTTATCCAATTCATCAAAACTTGGGAAGTCAGTGAGCACAAATTTTTCGCCGACATTTTGCAGGTTACGAACCTGCAAGACAGATTGACATTTTATGTAGGTGGCAAAGGTTTTTTCCACGCTGGCAAAGCTTCTGCCAAAAACGTTAGTGATGCCGAACATCGGGCAGCAGCCCGCGCGACGCTAGATTTTGCGCGACAATGCGCGACTAGCGGTAACTACGATCTGGTCATCCTCGATGAAATTAGTAACGCGGTGGCCGACGGACTGCTGACCACCAACGATCTAGAAAAGTTGATCACCGAGCGTGACCAGAAAACCTCGCTTTGTTTGACCGGCCGAAATTTTCCACTAGAACTAGCCAAATTCGCCGATATTATCACCGAGATGAAGGAAATCAAACATCACTTCAAGGATGGTTTCCCAGCGCAAAAGGGAATTGATTATTAATCCTTCAGTGGTTGGCGCAACAGCTCACGGTAAAATTTCACCAACTTTTCGGTTTGATGTTTTTCAGAAAACTCTGGCGCCAGCTCGCGACTGCGGGTGCTGAACTTGGCGTGTAGTTTATCATTACTCAAAATCTGGGCGACTTTGTCGGCAAAATCTTGCGGGTCATTATCGGCCAACAAACCGTTTTCGCCCTCACGAAAAACTTCGTTAACGCCAACGTCGCACATGACGATCGGTAGACCCTGACCGGCCGCTTCGTTCAAAACTAGCGCCTGGGTATCGGTCAACGATGGAAAAGCGAACAATCGACTCACCGCACAAATCACATTAATCTCGCCACGCGGGTAGCGACCGCTAAAAATAATTCGGTCGGCGGCCGGGCTGGCGGCGGCGATCTTTTCCAATTTCTCGCGATAAACATAATCGCCCGCTAGCAGCAACTTCGCGTTCGGTCGTTTCTGTAACAATTTCGGTAACATCTCGACCAGCAAAGTCAAATTCTTTTCCTCAGCCATTCGTCCGAAATTCACGATTACTTCATCATCGGGAGTAATTCGCCATTTCTTTCGAAAAGCATTGACTGCGGATTTTTTAGCTGGCGGCAAAATATCGACGCCAGTTGGTACGACTCGAAGATTCAATTCCTCGCCAATGCGCGCGGCAAACCCAGCTAATTGGTCAGCCGATTTCTGCGACACCGCGATCACGCCATGACAGTTGGCGTAGAGCAGCGACATGAATCCCGCCACTAGACGCTGCGTCCACTTTTCGTCAGTTTCCTCACGATCGACTCTCGATAAGTATAATTTCGTAAAAGTTTTCTTTTGCTCACTGGAAAATTTGACAAACAACGGACTCACAAGCCCACCGAAAATATAGCCGAGCGCCATGGCGGGATAATCTTTAGAGAATTCATAAGTATCGGTGCAATGTTGGCCGACCAGCACTGCGCCAGTTTTGCGGGCCGCCAGCGCCGCCATTAGTCCGACCTGCGCCGGTGTGAAAAAGTGAATCACGTCTAGTTTGAGCGCCCGGATTTTCTTGAGCAGAGCAGGTGGGAAGAAAATACTCAGCGGCATGTCATATTGAATCGCCGGCAAACGAATAATCTGCGGATCATCTGGCATTTTGCCACGCACCAGACCGCCGTCGGGGGCCAGTACAAAGACTTCGTGACCGAGTTTTTCGAGCTCACGCCGCGTGATATCAACCACCACCACGATGCCGTTACTGGCCGGATGGTAAGTGTCGGTGAATAATCCAATCCTCATTTTTCGTCTCCAAGTAGTTCGCGGTAGAGTTTGACGAATTGTTCGGCGCCAGTTCGGTTATCAAAACGTTCGGCAATTTTACTGGCACCTTGCGCAGCGCTTTGATAATAGGTTTGATCGGTTTGTAGCTGCCTAATAATCTCGATAAAGCCCGCGTCATCCTTGGCCATCAACGCGTTGCCAGCAAAAGTATCGTCATACTCAGGAATATCGCGCAGCACGATCGGTAGCTCAGCGCCAGCCGCTTCGAGCACCGACATCGGATGATTTTCTTGGTCAGAAGGCAACCAAAAAACATCGGCCGCCGCCAGGTATTCGCGCGCCACCTCGAGCGCCACGACGCCCGTCCAAGTCACATTAGTCGGCGCGTTCTTGATAATTTTATCCATTTTGCCAGTATCCGCGCCGAGCGCACCAAATGGTACACCACCAACCCAGATAAATTTGATCTTCGGCAGTTCCCGCGCCACATTTGAAAAAGAATCGATCCGTTTGCGCGGCTGCGTCTGGCCGTTACCGACCACGACGAAATCTGTTTCGCCAAGGCCGAATTTTTGGCGCGCCGCCGCACGTTTGGCCGGAGTAATGCTCAATGATTTCATGTCAATCGTATTGTAAATCGTCACGATTGGTGTTTTGACATGCATTTTTTCCTTGAGAATCCGCGCTGACATGTTACTGACCGCCACAACTCTGTCTACCCGATTATAAAAAGCGTGCCGCACATAGAAAAAGTACAATCGTTCGACAAATTTGCCGCCCCTGATTGAACCGTCCATCGAGCCGTAAACCAAGTGCGCCGTGTACAGTTTCTTACCACGCCGGAAAAGTAAGTGAAACATCGATTTCGGATCAGGCGCGTGAGCATGAATGATATCGGCCGGCTTCCAACTATTGATCAAGACCTCAACATCGTTATGCCCCGCAAGGCCATTAACCATTTCGCGAAAGGCAGTTTCGACGCCGTGGCCACCAGGCGCACCCACTGGGTAGAGGACGTTGACCTTTATTTTCTTCATAACACTAGTGTATAATATAAGTGAGCGAAAGAAAAGCCGAACCTGTTCGAGCTTTTCAGAGCGAACGTAATGTTACACGGAGTTTAATATTTTCATGAAAAAGTCGAAGGCGAGACGCGGGCATCAAACCGCTCCGAAAAAATCCACGCCGATGATTACTAATCGTCGGGCGAGTTTTGATTATGAACTATCCGACAACCTGACGGTTGGACTCGAATTGACTGGAGCCGAAGCCAAGGCGGCACGTCTCGGGCATGTGCAATTGCGCGGCGCCTATGTAACGGCTCATGATAATCGCACGACTGGCCAGGCTGAGTTGTTTTTAATCAACGCTTCCTTTTCGCTGTCTACCAACGCCCCGAAAAACAGTGGTGAGTCTAGCACGACCGTTGACACTAGGTCGCGCAGAATCCTAGCTAAACGAAAGGAAATCGACACTCTCGTCGCTAAGAAAAACAGCGGCCTGACCATTGTGCCGACTAAACTTTTGACCTCTGGCCGCTACGTTAAATTGGTCATCGCCCTCGGCAAAGGTAAAAAACGCTACGACAAGAGGGAGGCGATCAAAAAACGTGATCTGGCGCGTGAAAACGCCAGGCTTCTTGCTAATGCTCACTAAAATGTGCTAGAATGAAATCGTCAAATACTTTTAAGGGGTAAGGAGGCAATATGGCGGATACACAATCTTCCACTGGGGCAGGCAAACCTGTCGTAACGGAAAAACCATTGGTCGGGCTGGGTGGTTGGCTGGCGTTCCATACAGTGGCAGTTGGTGCCAGCGCGGTCGGCCATCTGTGGGCGTTCTTTCTGGCGATCATCGCCATGATCGAGGGCGCCGAGGGTGTCGATTTGGCCGTCGCTATCGAGATGTTAATTTTCTCACTCGGTCTCGTTTTCTTGTGTGGTTGGACATTGTTCCTCTTTATCAATCGTAAAAAATTGGCTACGCTATGGGCATACATTACGCTCGGTGTCACAGCCTTATGCACAACTATTATGTTGATTACAATCATGTTCCACTCGATCGAAGAATGTTCCTACGGATATGGTTACTACGTTCAGCATAGCTGCCAAAGTGTCGGCCTGCCGGCCAGCAGCATCATCGCCTTGGTTGGTATGATTTTTGTGACTTGGGCCACGACGCTGCTCATTGCTTATTATTTCAAAAAGTCCCAACGCGTCAAATTAACTTTTACTAAATAACTACGTTCTAGACTCAGGTCACACCAGGCGACGACCGAACAATCGTGTGTTACAATAATTAGCGTATGCGAATCTTTTCTTGGAATGTGAATGGACTGCGGTCGGTGATCAAAAAGGGGGAATTTTCGAGATTAATCAACCAATATGCTCCCGACGTCCTCTGTCTCCAGGAAACCAAAGCTCGCCCCAACCAAATCGAGATCGATCTGCCAGAATATCAGGAATTTTGGAATTCGGCCGACCGAGCGGGTTATGCTGGCACGGCGATTTTCGTCAAGAATTCAGTTCTGGGTAGGCATGATCCAATCAGCGAGGCTGGATCGCCGCGCTTGACCAACAAGGATGCATTAGTCGATCACTATGGTGATTTGACCAAGGAAGGCCGCATCATCACTGCCGAGTTCGCTGACTTCTTTTTAGTTAATGTTTATACCCCAAACGCTAAGGAGGATTTGTCGCGGCTGAGCTTACGTGAGCGATGGGACGCGGCTTTCTTGAACTACTTAGAGAAATTATGTCAAGCAAAACCAGTGATTTTTTGCGGCGATCTCAACGTCGCTCATCGCGAAATCGACCTGGCACGACCGCACGAAAATGTCGGCAAACATGGTTTCACTGATGCAGAACGAGCTGGGTTTCAGCAGTTTCTCGACGCTGGATTTACTGATGTTTTCCGTCACGTCCATGGTGACAAACCGCATCAATACACTTGGTGGACGCCTTGGGCGCAATCGCGCGCTCGCAACGTTGGTTGGCGGATAGATTATTTTCTGGCTAGTCACGACATTATCGACCGCGTTACCGCCGCCGCCATCCATCCTGAACAAATGGGTTCTGACCACTGTCCAATCAGCATCGAGTTAAGCGAGAAGTTATGACAAAGCAACGAGGTGAAATATGAGCTCGGATGATTATTGGCGCCGGCAGGAACGAGCTCGGCCGCTATTTCCCGACGCGCTGTGGAGCAAGCCCGAACGTCGCGACGCGACTGGCAAATTAGCGATCGTCGGTGGCAACGCGCATGGCTTCGCCGCCGTCGCCGCAGCCTATCAAACCGCTCGCCAGGTCGGTGTTGGCGAAGTCAAAGTGGTTTTACCGGACGTATTAAAGAAAAGTCTGCCGTTGAATTGCGTTTTCGCACCAACCAATCCCAGCGGTGGGTTGTCGCGCCAGGCGTTGACCGAACTAACCGCCACCGCCGAGTGGGCTGACCTAGTTCTACTCATTGGCGACAATGGTCAAAATTCAGAAACCGCTGGGTTGTTCGAGCAATTCCTCGCTGTGCCAGACTTACCAGTAATGTTCAATCACCAACCTACTCCCAGCGTTATTTCCTCCGCTCACTCGAACGAATTTCGCGTTAAAACTTTTCTTTCTGAAAATCAGAACCTGCATTCGCCTTCGCTCGGCGAACCTGATTTTCAATCAAAGAAAAGTTTTCGGAAATTCGGAGAGATCGCGAAAGAAAATAACGCTGAGAAGACGACAGCCAAATCTTTTCAAGCGAGTCTGACTTCGGCCAGCATGCCTGGGCTGGCGCCAAATCGCCAGACGGTC
>WRNW01000022.1 GCA_009776375.1 Candidatus Saccharimonadota bacterium
CGTTTTCTGTCGTCGGGACGCACGCCGAGGTGAAATGTCTGACGCCCGATGATCTACGCGCGGTCGGTGTGCAGGTGATGTTGTCTAATGGCTATCACCTGCTCCGCCGGGCGGTGATGATTGATGCGGCCGGTGGACTAGCTGAGTTTAACGGTTGGAGTGGGCCGACGATGACTGATAGCGGCGGATTTCAAGTTATGAGTTTGGGCTCAGGTCTCGGTAAAATTATCAGTATGAAAAAAGAAAACCCCTTAGTCATTGCGAGGAGTGAAACGACGAAGCAATCTAGTGAATCTAAGAACGAGCCTGGATTGCCACGGCAAACAAGTTTGCCTCGCGACGACAATTCTATTGAGAGAAACGATCGTCTGGCTATTGTTCATGATGACGGTGTGGAATTTCGCAATCCTTGGAATGGGCGTATCGTTAGATTCACTCCCGAAATGTCGATGCGGATCCAACATCAACTCGGCTCGGATATGATGATGGCTTTTGACGAATTGACCAATATTTCCGATACTTATCAATATAATGTGGAAGCGTTAGAGCGAACGCGTACTTGGGCGGAGCGATCGCTGGCCGAGCATGTGCGACAAACCAACCTGCGGGCTGATCGACCTCGTCAAGCACTATTTGGTGTTCTACAGGGCGCACATTATCAGGATTTACGCGAAAAAGCGGCGCATGATTTGGCGTCGATGCGCGTCGATGGTGCGGAGTTCGATGGTTTTGGTTTGGGTGGAGCTTTTGAAAAGGAACGTTTGGGCGAAATCTTGTCGTGGATGACGCGAATTTTACCAGAGGGAAAACCGCGACATTTGCTCGGACTCGGTCGACCTGATGATATTTTTATTGGTGTCGAAAACGGTTGCGATACTTTTGATTGTGTGGCGCCGACGCGCGAAGCCCGACATGGGCGAGTTTATACTTTGGCTGGCGATATTAATTTACGTCGAAGCGAGTTTGCGGATGACGGACGACCGTTGGACGAGGATTGCGATTGCCCAACGTGTAATAAGATAGCTGTCATTGCGAGGAGTGAAACGACGAAGCAATCTAGTGAATCTAAGAACGAGCCTGGATTGCCACGGCCAACAAGTTTGCCTCGCCATGACAAGGGTTTTTATTCTCGGGCCGAACTACGCGTCATGCTCAAATCGCCAGAACCAGATGAAAAAGCCCGCGCTCTGGCTCTACTGTCGCAACATAACGTACGATTTATTGTTCGTTTGACTGAGCAAATTCGGGCGGCGATCATTGATGGAACTTTTTCTGATTTTAAAAACTTTTGGCTAGAACGATATCGTGGTACAATGATAACATGAAAGACGTGAAGTTAAGTATCGACACCAGCACATTCGTCCGGTTTTGGTTGGTGATTGTTGGATTTGTGGCGGCGATTGGTGCAGTCTGGGTGGTGCGGGGGGCGATTATCACCCTACTGGTGTCGTTCTTTTTGGCGTTGGCGTTAAATCGACCAGTTTCGTGGATCGCGCGACACTTGCCTGGCAAATCGCGAGTTTTGGCGACATTGATCGCCTATCTGTTGGTGGTGGCGCTGATCGTCTTTATTTTCTTTAACGTGGTGCCGGTTTTTGTCAAACAAATTTCGGTTTTTCTCGGTTCTTTGCCCGACCTACTACATAGTTTTGAGGGCAAATCGGGCTGGTTGGCGGACTTTTTGAATCAACATAATTTGGCCGATCAGTACGCCGCGTGGCTACAGGAATTCCAGGGCGAGCTCGCTAACGTTGCCAAAGGTATCGGCAGCTCGTTTGTCGATATTTTGAACGGTCTAGTCAACGTGATTATTAACGTGATTTTTGTGGCGGTCTTGACATTTTTGATGTTGGTCGAAGGTCCGGCCTGGGAAGAACGATTCTGGCGGTTGGTCTATGCTGACGACCAAAAGCGCAAACGCCACCAAGGCATTGCTCGCAAAATGTACACAGTCGTTAGCGATTACATTAGCGGCCAAGTCATCATCGCGGTCATTTCAGCCATGTTGACAGCCGTCGCGGTGGCGATTTTGTCGGTGATCTTTAGCTTTGAATTAGCGCTGATTTGGCCGGCTTGGTTGATTGTTTTTCTACTGACTTTTGTGCCGATGTTCGGTTCGACAATCGGCGGCACGATCGTGGCGCTGCTGCTCGTGCTTTATTCGTGGCCAGCGGCGATAATTTACGCGGTTTACTTTATCATCGAACAACAAATCGAGAACAATTGGATCACACCGCACATTCAATCGAAACGATTAAACATGTCGACGATGACGGTTTTAGTGGCGATTTTGTTCGGTTTACAGGTCAGCGGTCTACTGGGTGCATTGGTGGCGATTCCGGTCGCCGGTTGTTTGATGGTGCTGATGAAGGAATTTATGCGCGCTAGACGCCTGCGACGCGCCGAAGCGATCGGCCAAGTCATCGATCCCGACAACGAAGCCGACATCGCGGTGGTCTTTAGCGAGAAAAAGAATTTCACCAAACCGCGTTTTGCAAAGTTGCGACGACGAAAAAACTAGAACGACGATTTATTTTCTCGACCAGATAGTTTGGTTGGCAGTGTCGCTGAGCTCGATGCCTTGCTCGAGCAGTTGATCGCGAACTTTGTCGGATTTTGCGAAATCTTTTTTAGCGCGCGCGGCCAGGCGTTTCTTGATCAACTGTTTTTGCTCATTCGTGATATCAGGCGTTGCCACCGCCAAACCGAGACCGAGATAATCATCAATGAATTTAATAAAGTTTTGTAGCGCAAAATGGCTGATATTATCCAAACTAGTTTGAAAAACATCTGCCGCCGCGTCGATAAATTTTAACGCATCGGGTGTGTCGAGATCATTTACAAGTGCAGCCGTGGCCTGGTCGAGCAAGTTGTTGATAATTTCGGCTTGGCCATCATCGCCCGCATCATTCGTTTGATGGCGCAACTCAGCGATATTTCGCCAATTACGACGACGATTCTGGGCGGCGGCCAAGTTGCTCCAACTCAGGTTGGTCGCGCTACGATAGTGCGATTGCAAAACCAACATGCGAAAATCGAGTGGATCAAAACCCTTCTTCTTGACATCCGGCAAAGTGTAAAAGTTGTGTTCGCTCTTGGCCATTTTTTTACCATCGACCAATAAATGTTCGTTGTGAACAAAAAAGTTCGCCATAGATTCCGGCTGGTCGCCGGCCGTGCTTTGAGCGATTTCGTTTTCGTGATGCGGAAAAACCAGATCGATTCCGCCGGTATGAATGTCGAACGGTTGACCGAGATTCTTCACGCTCATCGCCGAACATTCGATGTGCCAACCAGGACGACCACGCAGGTCAATGGTATCGTCATCGCGAGAAGCGCTAGCGACGTGGCGATCCAGGCTGGATTGCTTCCCCCGGATCAAGTCCGAGGCTTCGGCGCTCGCAATGACGGAATTTTTAATTTCGAAATCCCATGCCGGCTCGCCAGGTTTTCCTTTTTTCCACAAGGCAAAATCGGCGGCGATTTCTTTATCGTATTCATCGTTATCGATGCGCGCGCGAGTTTGGCTGGCGGTGTCAATGTGACACAGCTGGCCGTAAACGCGAGTTTTCTTGTACGCCGCGATGTCAAAATAAACGCCGTCATCGGCCACGTAGGCTTGTTTTTGATCAAGCAAATGTTGGATCAGTTTTTGCATCTCGATAATGTTTTCGGTCGCACGTTCGAAATCAATTTCATCGATCAAATTGCCAATGTTCTGCATGTCGCGACGAAAAACTTTTTCCCAATGGCGCGTGAATTTGGTCAGCGCCTCCATCGGTTCGAGGTCGGGATATTTTAGACGCGAATCGCGGATCGTTTTATCATCAACGTCGGTAAAGTTCATCGCTCGTTTCACGTCATAGCCCGACAACTTTAATGTGCGATGCAAAATGTCTGAATAAATATAAGCGCTCAGGTTGCCAATATGCGCATGATTATAAACCGTCGGCCCACAGGTATAAACGCGAGCGGTTTTTTTGTCGATCGGCACGAACTCCTCAACCGATTTCGTCAAAGTATTATAAAGTCTCATTTTTCTCCTTAATCTTATCAATAACTCGGCTAATCATATAGCTTGTCTCGTTCGGCTTATCAGTGTAGAAAGTCATAAGTTCAACACCAGTTTCGGCGCAAATATCGCGGACTTTGTAATCGCGCACATAACGCGATTTTTGATTATGGCTCGAATCGTTCAACTCGATCAGCAACAAAAGTTTTTGGTAATCATGTGTAAAAATTGCAAAATCAATGTTGCGAAAAAGTTCGTTTTGAAAACGATCATTACTTATTTTCTTGATAATTGTCGCCAAGTTGACTTGTGGTGCAACAATCATTTTCCCACGTGTCTCCGTTTCTATCTTTTTCAATTTTTGATAAAAGGACAATTCTGATGCGGTCAAAAACGGTTTCAACTCGTAAATACCCGTGGTCTTTCTAGAACTTTTTTGCGATTTTCTAAATGAATTTACAGCTAAAAGAACAGCTACGATTATCACCAGAATCACAAAGAGTGGCAGAAGTTGTTTTGTCATTTCATTAAGAAATCCTTGCATCAGTTTTTCTCCTTAATTCTAAAACTTTTAAAATTATCACCGCTCGTTTCTTTCGACTCAGATTTAGTCGGCGGATTCTCGTTGTCATAATCAGCGTAAATTTTTTCTAAACATTGGATTAGTTCGGGTAAGAATTCATCATACTTTTCATAAATGCGAAAACCGGCGGCGTAGGGATGGCCGCCACCGCCAAAGAAACCAGCTACCGCGTCCGAGACCGGAATATTGGTGCGCAATTTGCCGGTCAATTTCCCATCAGGATAAGTTTTGATGCCGATCGCCACATCGACGCCGATAACCAAACGCATCTCGTCGAGTACCAACATCGTTGGATTGTAATCGTTGCTGTACTCTTGGATTTCGTCAAATGGCACCAGGACCAGCGCCGTGCGGCCATCGTTGAAATATTCGATTCGCTCGATGAGCTGGCCTTTGTATTTGAGGATTTCCGGCTTCTTTTTCATTAGTTCGCGACGTTTTTCCTCAATATCCGCCGGATCGGCGCCGAGTTTAACGAGTTCGGCGCAAGTTTCAAAACTTTTAGCGGTTGTGGCAGCGGTAGTCAGGCCGAGCGAATCTGCCTGGATCGAAATAAATAGATTTGTGGCGGCGGTCGCATTGATCGTCCATTTTTCCCCTTGAGCTAAGTCAAAAATCAACTCGCCGGTCGCCACCGCAGTATCAGAAATAATATATTGCGCGTCAAACGGCAAATCTGGCGTCACCGAAATGTGATGATCGAAAACCAACACCGGATGTGTGTTCAGAAAATTAGTCGCGACCGGATTTTCCAAAGTTTTGCTAAGTAGAACTTTGCTCGAAGTATCAACAATAATCGCCATGTCGGCGTCGGTCGGAAAATCGAGCCCTACCCTGTCCCAACCGGCGATATGACGCAAATAAGTCGGGATCTGCACCGGGCAATATAGTGCCACTTTTTTGCCCATAACCCCAAAAATCTCCTCCAACGCCAACGCCGATCCCAAAGAATCACCATCAGGATTCTCCGCCTGGATCACCAGAATCTTTTTCGCATCGGCGATGAACTTTCGTTCAGAATCATTCAACATGAGAACATTCTACCAAAATTCAGGAATTTTCGCGAGCGACGAGGCGTTCCAGATGCCAAAACAATTGCGGATAATACCAATCCGCTTCAGGAACAATTTTATCTGAATTCGCTTCTGGATTTTTAACCCATTCCTTTAACTTATCTATCGAAAACCATCTCAAATCAGCAACTTCCCCATCATTGAAATTAAATTCCTTTTCTTCATCGATCTGATACAGGAATACGTGACGAATTTCTTCATACAATTTATCAAACCAATGGTCGGAGAATATGTAGTAAAGTTTTTTGCGATCAATTGGCAAATTTATTTCCTCTAAAGTTTCACGCACGGCAGCGTCGAGCGTCGTTTCGCCAACATTGAGATGACCGGCGGCGGAAATATCCCAATAATTTGGCCAATTAGTTTTATTAGGCGAACGCAACTGCAAAAGAACCTCTATNCCCCCCCCCCGTGGTCTCTCGCCAAATCCAAACGTGTGCCGAAGCACAAATCTTTGCACGATTGAGAAATGCTGACTGAGGAAAGCCCTGGTTTTGGCTGGTGCCGTTGATGGCGAACTCTTGCCACAATTCATCATCGTGATTCATATATTTATTGTATAATAGTTAGGTGAATTTTGTAAAATCTTTGGCGCGATTTTTCGGCTCGGCGGGCGGCGTGTTTCTGCTCGGTGCGGTGGTGGGCACGTTGTTTTTTGGTTTGCAATTTGGTTTCTCGATAATTGATCCATTAAATTCAGATTGGATTTGGCACGGCGTGACGCATGACACGGCGCAACACTTTATCGGTTGGGAATTTTTTCGCGCCGATTCGACCGGTGGTGTAATTAACGGCCTGGCCTATCCCGAAGGCCTACCGGCGACGTTTATGGATGTGATTCCGCTAGTTGCATTGCCGCTGAAACTGATCGCCGGAATTTTACCGACCAGTTTTCAATATTTTGGGCTGTGGGCGCTGATTTGCTATGCTTTGATGGGCGGATTGGGTGCGGTGCTTAGTCGAAAAGTTTGGCGAAAGGTTTTTGGCGAGCGAAGCCGGTCGCAACAGTCCATCGCAGTTACGACGAGGACGAGCAAGGAGCCCCATAACGACGGGCGCGACGAGCGAACTGTTGCGAGTGGCTTGGCGAGCCTATTTGCCGTAGCGGGCGCACTAATTTTTGTCCTGAGTCCGATGGTTTTGGCGCGGACTCTGTATCACCCTTCCCTGGCGGCGCATTGGTTGATTTTGCTCGGAATTTTGCTAATTTGGGATGCGCCAAAATTCGCTAAATGGTGGAAGTCTACGCTAGTATGGTCGGTGACGTTGGTTGGCGCAGTGCTGATTCATCCGTACTTCCTACCGATGTTAGGAGCAATGATGCTAATTTCGGTGTTGAGGAACGCACAGGGGAAGAAGCTTCTGATGAAGGCTTTTAAATCCATTTCGCAAGTTCTCATTCCGATCGCGCTGGCGGTTGCATCTTTTGCGGCGATTGGCGGATTCGCGCTCGGTTCGGGCGCGGAGATTCGCGATTTGCACGACAAGGGTTTTAATCTGCTCAGTTTTGCGATCTCTAATGATTATTCGGCGATTGTACCATCAATTCCACAGCGCTCATATTCGTCGGAAACGCTGATGTGGCTTGGTCTCGGCGTTTGGGTGATGATTATCACGGCGGCGATTTTGTGGCGCGGGCGATATAAAGAATCTTTCAAGAAATTAAGAACAAAATTCGCCAAACAAAAAGCCCGCAATATCGCCATGGCGGCTGTGGCGTTTGGGCTGCTCGCGTTCGCGATTGGTGTGAGGATTGATATCGGCCCCACAGCGATTTTCCAGTGGCAACCGCCAGAAAAAATTTACGAAATCTGGTCGGCGTTTCGCGCGGCGGCGCGCGAAGCTTGGCCGTTTTATTACGCGACGATTCTGCTGGTGATGTATTGGTTTACGAAAGGTATAAAATGCAAAATCATTTCCCCCGCCTCCTCGAACGAACTTAGCGACAAAAATTTTCTTTCTGAAAAGCAGAACCTGCATTCGCGTTCGCTCGGCGAACCTGCTTTTCAATCAAAGAAAATTTTTCGTAAGTTCGGAGAGTCGGCGAAAGAAAATAATTTTGCATTTATTGCTGTTTTGCTTTGCATTATCTCGCTCATTCAATGCGGCGACATTTGGTTTAGCAAGAATGCAGTGGCGCGGCGCGAAGGCTTTGCGGTCGCTAGAACAACCAAGCCGGAATTTGCGTCGATTAATATTAGCGATCTAGTGACGACGCAGAAACACTTAGTGATGCTAGACAGCGGTTTTCGCGGCGATCAGAGCGGTACATATAGGATTTCTAGGACGGCGCTAGAAAACGGTCTAACGCTCAACATTGGTTTCTTTGCCCGCATCCCAGACCCGATTTGGACACAGCAAACCACCTGGCGCGAAAAAGTTCGAAATGGTGAATTAACCAACGACGGTTTACGCGACTACATTTTTGCCACGCGCGACGAAAAATTCGCAACCGAAATTGCGAATAATTATACGGTCATCAAGCGTGATAAGTTCTATTTTATAACAAGTCTATAATTCGCGCCGGCCAGTTAATGCGTGGGATAAAGTAATTTGATCCGCGTATTCTAGGTCGACGCCGACAGGTAGACCACGAGCGAGACGGGTGATTTTTAAGTTCTTTAGTCCGGCTTCCTCGAGCTGTTTCTGGATGTAGAGTGCAGTTGATTCGCCTTCGACCGAGGCGTTGGTGGCGAGGATTACTTCTTTAACTTTGTCGTCCTGGAGGCGTTGGATCAATTCTGGAATATGTAATTGTTCCGGCCCGACGCCGTCGATTGGCGAAATCGCGCCGCCCAAAACATGATAAGTTCCTTTGAACTGGCCGGTATTCTCGAGCGCCAAGACGTCGAACGGCTCCTCGACGATCGCCACCAATTGACGATTGCGCTCTCGATCTGCGTAGAGCGGCGAAATGTCTAGGTCGGCGTCGATTAACGCAAAAGTTTTCGGGCAAAGTTTAATCCGACCATGCAGAGCACTCAAAGCCCGCGCTAATTTTTCCGCATCGTGCCTGGACTTTTTCAAAACCGCATAGGCATATCGCTCGGCCGTACGCGCGCCGACACCCGGCAAAGTGCCAAACGCATCGATTAGGTCGGTCAAGGCACGCGGCAGAGCGGAGTTTTGCGAAATTTTGTCCATAATCCTAAAGATCCTGAAACAAGTTCAGGATGACAATTTTTTACAGTCCGAGCTGCCCTAGTCCGCCCATTAGCGGTTTCATTTTCTCGGCGGCGACTTCTTGGGCTTCTTTGAGGCCGTCGCGGACGGCGGCTTTGACGTAACCGGCTAGCTCGCTATAAGAAATATTATTTTCGCTGATAATTTCTTCGTTAAATTCAACACTAACGATTTTTAGCTCACCATTGATTTGGATTACCACTGCACCGTCGCCCGCCTCAACCTCGACGACTTCCTTGCTCAATTCTTTTTGGGCTTTTTTTAGTTTCATGACTAACGCCATTTGGTCTTTCATTCCGGCCATATCGCAATCTCCTAACTTTAAACTTACTCGGATATTGTAGCATATGATACAATAGACGGGCAATGAAAAGTGACCTGGTGCAGCAAATCACGCTGTATAAGTATCGCTATATCGCCGGTTTTGGAGCGCTACTGTTATTCATTCTAGCGGTGACAACCTGGCGATTTTGGGCGCTACCGGACGGTTTGAGCGTGAACGAAATGGCTGCCGCGACGACGGCCGGACATTTCTCTCTACCGCAGATTTTGAGTGAAGTGGTTAATTTGCCGTGGACAATTTTGGAATGGCTGTCAATTAAGGTTTTTGGCGCATCGGTATTTGCTTTTCGCCTGCCGGCGATAATTTTGATGATTTTATCAGCCGGCGGCCTGGTGATGCTACTACGGAAATGGTCGCGCGACAATATTGCGGTCATTAGTGGTTTTTTAACTATCACGTCGGTGTTTTTTATATCTCTTAGTCGGTCAGCCACACCGCTAGCGATGACGACTTTCTTGATCGTGATGATTCTCTTGTCAACATTAACGATCATCCGCGCGGTTGAAAAGTTTGGATCGGGCGGCGAAAAAAACCAGGTGCGCCGCAGTTGGCGAACCTTCTTGGCCAAGATTATTCTCTGTATCGCTCTGGCGCTACTTTGTTACCAGGCGGCCGGGATTTATTTGGTGGTCATGTTCGTTGTGGTCGGTGTGTTTCATCCGAAAACCCGGCTGATTTTTGTGAAAAGTAAACCCTGGAAAATCATCATCGGTGCTTCGGCGGGTCTGGCGGTGATGACGCCGCTGGCGGTTGGCCTGATCGCGGGCGGATCGACGACTCTGACGAAATGGCTAGTGCTAAACGGCGCCTGGTCGCCCGAGCATTTGAGCACCAGTTGGGCAACGCTGTTTGGCCTAGAAATTGGTTTTGCGGATGGGTTGGTGACGCCGCTACTGACGTTGGTTAGTTTGATCATTGCCTTGTTGGGGCTAATGAAAATCGGCGCCGGTATTTTATCGGCGCGGGCTTATTTGGTTTTGCCGTTTCTGCTAACCACTCTGGCTTTGAGCGCCTGGCAGCCAGAGCTAGTCTATCTGTTATTTGTGCCGTTGGCACTGCTGACGACGGTGGGTGTCGAAACGTTGGTGCGAGAATGGTACAATCTGTTTCCGCGCAATCCTTACGCACGAATTTTGGGCGTGGTGACGCTGACAATTTTGATTGGTGGTTTGGTTTGGGCGTCGATGACGCGATTTTCCTTGAGCCAAAATTACGACACCCGCGTGGTTGATAATTATAATCAAGAGTATTCCGCCGTTCGCTCGGTTTTACTTGGTGAAAGAAATGCAGTGATGTTAATTGTTTCGCCCGATGAACAAGAATTCTACGAAATTCTGCGAAGCGATTTTCCCAAATTAGAAGTTAGCACGAAAATGAAAAAGGATGTTCATAGTATCGTCCTTGGTTCAGCGAGTGTTCAGAGTGAAGAAATCCCCAGTAAAATCGTGACGAGTTGGCGCAGTGAGAACGCGGTGCTATTAAGAATTTATTAAAATTGGGCCGTCGGACGGCTTGATTTTATGGCGACAATAGAACATGGCAGCAATGACCGTTGAGTTGATAGCAACCATGACGAAACGCCGGAAGGTATTAACAAAATCGAAATTAGCTGTCGCGATGAGACCAAAAATTGCTTGGAATAAAAACATTATCCAGGTGTAGAGCGATTCGCTACGCGGATTCTTCCAAGTTTTCATTAGCGTGGGAAATATACCGAAAACGCTAGAAGCACTGAGCAAAACCACCGATATCACCGCTAGGTTGCGCGATAGTAACCATAGCACCAACGCCAAAATCGCCAGGCAGAGAAGAACAACATCATGCCGCGAGATTTTGCTAGACTTGCGATAATTAAAAAATGCGACGAAACTTAAAATGAGAGTGAAGAATACTGTGAGAAGATTACCCCACGCGCCAGCACCAGCCCCGTTGAACAACAGAATCAATCCGCTAGAACCGCCGGACAGACAGGCGATTACCCAAGTGATCGGGTGCGGTCGGAGTCTGCCCTTGGCTGTCGCATAAATGTAAGGAATGTAAATAAAGAACGATTGCAGCATGGTAATAGCGCCAAAGATTTCGCGATAAGTAATTTCCATTTTTATTCGTTTTTCTTGTCCAAAGTCACGAATTTGAGATGTTCCGGATGGAAATAAAGTTCGATCCGCCCGGTCGGGCCGTTGCGATGCTTGGACAAAATTAATTCGGTAATGTGTTGACGTTCAGTTTCGGGATTGTAGTAATCTTCGCGGTAGAGAAAGAGCACGAGATCGGCGTCCTGTTCGATCGAGCCAGATTCACGCAGATCCGAAAGCATCGGGCGTTTGTCAGGACGTTGCTCAACCAAGCGCGACAGCTGTGATAACGCCATCACCGGCACATCGAGTTCACGAGCAATGAGTTTGAGACCGCGGCTAATTTCGCTGACTTCTTGGACGCGATTGTCGCCATATTTACCGGCGGCTGACATCAGTTGCAGATAGTCAACGATGATCAAACCCAATGGTGTTTTGTGCGCTTGACGGCGGGCTTTGGTACGCATCTCGAGGATGCTCAGTCCCGGCGTGTCGTCAAAGAAAATCGGTGCTTCGGCCATCTCGCCCATCGCTTCGGAAATTTTGCCAAAGTCATCATCGCTCAAATTCCCGGTGCGAATATTCCAGTTGTCGACGCCCGACGCTTCAGCTAGCATGCGATCAACGGTTTGGGAATTGGACATTTCAAGGTTGAAAATCAAGACGGATTTGTTTTCCTTGGACGCCACGTTGTAGGCGATATTCTGCGCCAAAGTTGATTTACCCATGCTCGGTCGAGCGGCCAAAACGATTAGATCAGATTTTTGTAGTCCCGCGGTGAGTCGGTCGAGATCGCGAAAACCGGTTTTAATACCGCGCAATTTTCCTTTGTCACGGTGGAGTTCTTCCATGCGGTCAAACGATTCGGTGAGGATCGATTCGATGCTGACGATATCCGATTTGTCGCTAGTCTCACCGACTTTAAAGAGGCTACTCTCCGCGGTCGCCAGAATCTCGGCAATTTCCACACCATCGGTGAACGCGAGTTCGCTAATTTGCGCGCCAGCCTTGATCAAACGCCGCCGCAGCGCCGCCGACACGACAATTTCCGCATAACTGCTAGCGTGGGCCGAGCTCGGCACGAAATTGGTCAGTTCGGACAAGTACGCCGCACCGCCAACATTTTTCAGCTCACCAGCACTCTTTAATTGTTCAGTCAACGTCAGCAAATCAATCGGTGCGTGCTTTTCATACAATTTGAGCATTCCCGCAAAAATCAGTTCGTGGCGCGGATCGTAAAAGTGGTCAGCGTGGATTTTGTCGGCCACGTCGGCCATGATTTCTTCGTCGATCAAAACCGCGCCGAGTAGCGACATTTCGGCGTCGATGTTTTGGGGCGGAATTTTGCCGGGGGGCAAATCGCCCAACCGCGACCCAGCTTCGTCTGAGCTTCGTCCAGCAAGCCCGTCTCCTCCTCGCTTCGCCTCGTCGTCGACCGTCTGGCGATTTGGCGCCAGCCAAGGCATGCTGGCCGAAGTCAGACTCGCTTGGCTGTCTACAATCGATCTCGCTTTTTTGCCTGCTTTTCCCGCCGCAGCCTCAACCAACGGCGCTGCGTTTTTTCGCTCGCCGGATAAATCTGCACTGGAACTACTCTGTTTGGCCATGTCTCACCATTTCTCCTCCGCCCATTATATCAAGAATCCGCGCTGCGTCCGAATTTTCGCGCACCGGAGTTTTTGCGACCCGGATTTCGACATCATAATCGTAAAGTTTTTGAAAGGCTTTATTTAGAACCCCGCTGAATTTGGCTGTGTCGGCCTTTTTGCGGTGGAAAGTTTTCGAAAAGTAAAGCGTCAGTCGGCCGTTTTCGTATTCATGGTCGGCGAATTTCAACGTTGCCAGCACTGCCGGTTCGTCAAGATTCCCCACTTCGGCCAGGACGTTGTCCCAGTTGATCTCGGCAGGCGGTGTCAAATCATCCCGACCAAACTCCTCATCGAGATCCTGGGCTGGCGCCAAATCGCCAGACGGTTGACGACGAGGCGAAGCGAGGAGGAGACGGGATCGAGAGGAGGATGTTTGGGAGGGGTGATC
>WRNW01000023.1 GCA_009776375.1 Candidatus Saccharimonadota bacterium
GCCCACCAAAACAACAGTGACCCGCCAGTCGGATGTCACCATGAATCCTAGTAATCCTCTTTCGTCCAACGATCCTCAATCGACCCAGTCGTCATCTTTGCCGCCGGTGCCGCCGTTTCAGGATGACTCTGACGAAAACACGGCCAACGTTATTCGCTCGCAAATCGATCAGATTTTTGGTATCGATGGCGCGCCGAATCCGACGTTGTCGCACACTAGCCACAGCGATACCAAACCGATGATTAATCAACCAACAACTGTTGCAACCACCCCGGCGACAGATATTCCGCCACGCGTTGAGGCGAGTATGAGTGATCAGGACGCCCATCAACGTTATCATTCGGCTTGGCAGGAATACTATCAAAAATATTATGAAAAGTATTACATGTCAGCGATGCAGCAACAGAATCAGGCTTACAATCAGCAATTGGCTGCTGTTCATCTCGACGCCGAAGCAGCGGCTGAACACGCGGCCAAATCGGTCGCTGATGGCACCTTGACTCAAAAAGAAGCGATGGCGGAAATGCGTCAAGACATCCTCGCCAAAGTCAAACAACGAGCCGCCAAAGTTCGCGGATCACGTCACTTTATCCCGGCGGTTTGCGCATTGGTCGTGGTTCTAGCAGCGATCTTTGTCCAATATAATGGTTTGATTTTTGCCCAGGTTGGTTCTTTTATTAGTCCTGGTTCGACATCTGGTCAAGACATCATCATCGGCACGGGTAACGATCAACCGGCCGGACCCGAACCGCGCGTCATCGTCCCCAAAATCAACGTTAACGCACCGGTCATTTATGGTTTGACCGACCTGAGTGAACAAAGTTCCCAAAAAGCACTCGAAAATGGGGTGATTCATTATCCGATCGCCGGCGCTAGCGCGCTGCCAGGCGAGAATGGCAATGCGGTTTTCCTCGGTCACAGCTCGAGTGACTTTTTCAAACCCGGCAATTACAAATTTATCTTTGTTCAGCTAAACCGTCTGAGCGTGGGCGATTTGTTCTACCTTGATTATCAAGGCACCCGCTATACTTATCGGGTACGCGAAACGAAAATTATCAATCCAAACGAAGTTGGTACGCTAGCGATTGGCACTGACAAACCATATGCCACGCTGATTACTTGCGATCCGCCCGGTACAGCGCGCCAGCGGTTGGTGATTATTGGTGAACAAATTTCGCCTGACCCGAGTCTGGCTACTGGTACCCAGAGCAACGCCAGCGTCACCGTGCCAGGCGACATCGCTGGCAAACCGCCAACGCTGTTTGAACAGATTTTTGGCGGACGCTAGCTAATCAATCACCAACTTGGACCGTTGGAGCACCGCACCGCTGAGGGTATCGCCGATACTGAACAGATATTTATTATCGCGACTGAGCACCACACGACCGCGCGCACCAACGATGTCTTCGCGATTCTGACCATCAAATTCAATAAAAGTAATCATCTCGCCACTAGTGCTAACGATGTGACTATCGTCCAACCACTGCGGCGCTTGATTTTGACCAGTTACTGCGAACGCATAGCTGAGCGAAGTATCTAGGTCAAAACTTAGCAATTGACCCTCACGACCAGCCAGAATAAATTGTCCATCCGGACTAGTATCCAGCCAATCAACACCGTCCGGACTGTCCAGATACAGCGGTTGAATTTTATCATCCTGGTCCAGTGGTCTCGGATAAATCGTTATCTGGTCACCGCGCGCGATCGCTAAATAATCGATACCATTAAAGCGTGTCAAAACTGCCAACGTCGGTTCGACCGTCGCATAAGTTTGCAGCACCGTCACCCGACCATCGTTATAGATGCCGACACTCTCGGTAGTTTTGTCGTCCTTGGTTTCAATCGAAACAACCGCCAATCGACCGTTTTCGTACGGTCGATAATTCTCGACACCACTGGCTAGCGGCGCGCTAGCGGTATTGTTACCATAGTCGAACCGTCTAAGATCAGTCCCAGTCAGCGCAAAAAAGACATTGCCGCTCGTCCCCGAAAAGTGCGGATCGCTAATCTGCATCCCAAAATCATGCGTCAAATTCTTGACAGCGCCAGGATTCGCCCGATCCAACCTCAGGTATTCGGTCATTTCATTAATTGTGTGTTCAATCAAAATATAGCGCGAGCCTTGATCCCACTCGACGATTGAAAATTTTTCTTCTTCACCAACAGCCGGCCAGGTAATTTTATCGCTCGGTATTGTTAAGTTCATCAAAGACACATCACGAGGATTAGCGATCCCCACCAGCGTCAACGAAAAGGGTCGAGTCAGCGATTCATCGCGCAACATTTCCGGACAAACCAGGCCATCCTGGCACCGATCATTATCCGAATGACGCAGCAGCAACCATTTTCGATCTGGCGATTCGCGCATTTCGATCACCGCCGCGAATTCCTTGGTCGTATCAGTCAGAATACTCGTCGGGATCAAACGCACATAATTCAGCCAAACCACGCCACTCGGCAACATATTAACCGTTTTTTGCCACGATCGATAATCTGGTTTTGACATAATTACGTTAGTTTCGCCAGTCTTGACGGTAGAACGAGTTGGTGTTCCGCTCGATAATGTTTGTCCGTTGATGTCAACAACTGCGCCGGTGGGGAAACTGTTGAATTGCAGTAGTGCCACCTGGGTTAATTTACCACTGTGCCAATCAATCCTAAAACCCATCGCCCAGGCGAGACAAAACACCACCCCCAGTGCCGCCACAGAGGCCATCGCTCCGTAGGTCAAAAACCTGATGGCAATTTGCTGATGACGAGTGCGTTTCTTCTGCATACAATATAATCTCGGATGTGGTGGTTAATGGCGACAATTATAACGGTTCTCCTAATCAAAATCAAGCACCGTGTCCTCGACCCTCGCTCAAGCTCTTGCACTTTGATAACGCTTCATGCTAAAATATCTGACGTAGAGAAAGCGAGGGTTTTTATATGGGGACAGTAATTATTAACGGCCAAAAATACGATTCAGTAACTGGGCTGCGGATTGATCAATCGGATCCGGTGATCGATCTGGCCGAGACCGAGATGCCAGAATCTCCAGTTATGGAGTTAGCACCCAGGCCACGTCGTCAGTCCAAACAAGAGCGTTTGGCCGAGGCGATCGCCCGCGAATTTGACGATGATGAGCTGGGGGTGGAGACCGCTCCAAAGGCCATCATCGAACCGCAACCCGTCACTCGCGAAGTGCCAGAATGGATTAGCGAATTCACCGAAAGACAGGCGGCGGAGCACGACACCATCGTCGATCAACCCGCCTGGATTACGAATTACGTATCTGGTGGTGATCCAGTCGAAATCCAACCGATCGGTCTCGAAGCCGCCGCCCGCGACGCAGCCAGGCAACAGGCGGAACAAACTGATGTTGGCCCGAGCGTCACCGAGTTCGCTCGTTCCACACCGCCGCCGCAACATCGCTACACCCAGCAACATTCTCGCACCCTGAATCGCGATTTCGTCCAGAAACCAGCTGATCCGATCAGTATCGAACGGCGCACGCCGGAGCCAATCGCCACGCATCCTGATGTGCATCGTTTTGCACCGGTGGCGATCGATGATGCTGAACCGGAAACGATTCTACGCGAGGAAAAAACTGAAACGACTTTTGCACCGATCATGACTCATAGTTTAGAGGAAAAACTCGCCCAGCGCGAAATCGCCAAAACTCCATCGACCACGCCTAGTCTCAAGGATATTTTGATCAACGAACAACTAGATCGACCAATTGATCGAGCAACGCGCACTCGAAACGACAAAAAACTTTCGCGGATTCGTCGCCGTTTTACGGCACCGACTTTGGTGACTGCGGCGCTGGCGATTCTGGTGCTCGGTGGTTACTTTACTTACATTAGCATGCCGTCGATCAGTGTGCGGGTGGCCGCCGCTCGGGCGGGAGTTGATGCTCATGCACCTTATACACCCAGTGGTTATTCGATTGATGGACCGGTCGCTTATGCGCCAGGTCGCGTGACCATCAATTACAAATCTAACGGTGGTGGGGAAGGTTATTCCTTGACCCAACAAAGTAACAGCTGGGGTGATAACGTTGTTCTAGATACCCTGGTCGAAAACGGCCAATATACGACTTGGCAGGTGGGAAATTTGACAATTTACCGTTATGGTGATCAGGCCGCTTGGGTGGATAAGGATATTTTATTCACGCTGAGTGGCAACGGATCGCTCGGCGACGACCAAATCACCCGTATCGCCGAAAGTATCTAATCGATGATTCGCACTCGTTTTGCACCCAGCCCGACCGGTTATGCCCACGTGGGTAATATCCGCACGGCGCTGTTTGCGTATTTGGTCGCGCGACACGCGGGCGGGAAATTTATTCTGCGCCTCGAAGACACCGACAAAAATCGTGAAGTTGACGGCGCGGATGATTATATTTTGAACGCCGTCAAAGTCCTCGGCATGCCGTACGACGAAGGCCCCGACATCGGTGGGCCGCACGCACCGTATCGCCAGAGCCAACGCCTGGAAACTTACCGAGTTTGGGCGGACAAGTTGATTGCGAGCGGGCGAGCTTACGCCGATCCATTGACCGCAGAAGAAATTCAAAAGTTCCGCGATGAGGCCAATGCTGCGAAAAAACCTTTCCTGTATCGCAATCATCGACCAACCACGTTCGATGCTCCGGCCGATTGGTATGGCCAGGCTGCTCTTCGGTTTCGCTCCGATCCGCAAGCGTATCAGTGGCACGATGAAGTCATGGGTGATTTGTCTGCTGGCCCCGAAGTGATCGACGATTTCGTCCTCATTAAATCTGATGGTTATCCGACTTACAATTTTGCCCACGTCGTCGATGACGCCGAGATGGAATGCACGCACATCATCCGTGGTCAAGAATTTTTGCCCAGTGTGCCGAACTACCTGAATCTGTACGCAGCTTTGGACCTCACACCGCCGATCATGGCGACCGTACCGCATATTTTGAACGAAGCTGGCAATAAAAAGCTCGGCAAGCGCGATGGCGCCAAGGACGCGCTCGAATATCTGCGCGACGGTTATCTGTTGGAAGCTTTGATCAATTTTATCGCTAGTCTCGGTTGGAACGACGGCACCGAACAAGAAATTTTTTCTCTGGACGAGCTAATCGCCAAATTTAGCCTAGAGCGCGTGCAAAAGTCCGGCGCCCGGTTCGACGAAAAACGGTTGGCCTGGATGAATGGGCAGTGGATCAAACGGCTTGATTTGGGTGAATTACATGCACGAACAGTCGGCTGCTCCGAGGGAAAAGTCGTTTCGGGGCAGCCCCCCAATTTCTGGGGACCGGCGGGACAGGGAGCGAGCGCGGAGCGGCAACGTGAAGTTTTGAGCGTCGTCGTCGATCGGTTGAAAACTTTGGCGGATTTGCCGGCCTTATCCGAATATTTCTTTGCGCGACCCGAGCCGAATTGGACGATGGTTGACGAAAATAAACAACTTCAAAAAATCCCAGGTCCAGACAGACTTTTGCTGCTCCAAACCGCCGCAACTGAACTGGCGAAAATCGAATCGGTCGATTGGCAGGCCGAAAATCTGCAGAATAAATTGAACGAACTGCTGGAACAAACTAATTCCAAACCACCAATCCTGTTTGGTCTGATTCGCTTCGCGCTGACTTGGGCACCATTTTCGCCCGGATTGCCCGAAACTTGCGTCCTCCTCGGTCGTGATGAAACCTTGGCTCGCCTGGACATCGCCAGTAATCAAATAGGTAAATAATATTATAAAGTCAATCTGGAAAAAATCTACTAAATGCGTTACAATACTTGACATGAGCGTATTGGCACGTCCCAGTCAGCGACGACAGCCCAGTTTTCTCAAGAAAAACTGGTTCCAGACGCATCGTCGTTTGATCATAATTATCGCTGCGGTTGTGGTTGTGGCGATCGCAGTGGCTGCGATAGTTATCAGTTTTTTCCTGAACAATCACCAAACCGAAACTAGTCAAATCACCGAACCGACCAAAAAAACCGAACCGGTGCGTTATTACTCACCACTGACTGGGCGCGAAACGACTGAGAACAAGACTGCCGCGCCAGTGCTAGCGGTGATGATTGATAATTCGGTTCCAGCGCGTCCGCAATCTGGCCTGACGGAAGCCGGCGTGGTTTTCGAAGCTGTCGCCGAGGGCGGAATTACTCGCTTTATCGCTCTCTATCAAGAAACCGAACCGTCGCTCATCGGACCAGTCCGCAGTGTCCGTCCATATTATCTCGAGTGGGCCGCGGCTTTTGACCCTGGTGTCGCTCACGTCGGCGGTAGCGACGAGGCACTGACGATGATTCATAGCGGAAATTACGGTGTTGATCTGGATCAATATTATGCCGATTCGGCCTATTGGCGCGCCAAGGATCGTGCTGCGCCCAGTAATGTTTATACTGATTATGCTCATCTCCTTTTATTGACCGAGCAAAAGGGCAAAACGACCGCCAAATTTACCGGTCTAACGAGACAGGCTCTAGGTCAAACCATCGACGAAACGACTGAAAATCCGGCGACCAGCATCGATCTAGCAATCTCGTCCGGCCAGTACACCGTGTCGTATCAGTACGACCAAGCCACGAAAACTTATCCGCGCTCGGTTGGTGGTCAACCGCACTTTAGTCGCGCTCTCGATAACACCACCACTCAAATCGCGCCCGACGTGGTAGTTGCTATCCGCGTGAAGCAAAATTTAACGAACGATAACCTGCATAACCAAATCACCACCACTGGCAGCGGTGAAGCTTTTATTTTTCAGGACGGTCAAGTCATCACCGGCACCTGGGCCAAAGACAGTCCGACCGCCCAACTAAAATTCTTTGATCCAGACGGTCAGGAAATCAAATTAAAGCGCGGCCAAACCTGGATTACGGCGGTGCCGAGCGGAAAGGCGATCACTTGGCAGTAACTAGTCGCACCCCAAACCAACAGCGCTGGACGTCTAGGCCGAATCGTGACACCCAGAATCGCAGCGTCCTACCGCAGATTGGTAACTTTTATTCGAGATTACTATCGAACAGCTGGTTGATTTTTATGTTCGCTCAATTCGCTGTTGCTGGCGTTGTCGCTGGCACTCTGTTACTAGTGATGAATCTGCTTGATCTGCCGTCAGCTCTCGCGATATCAGTCATCGTTTTAGTTTTTGTCGAATCCGCAGTGGGATATTTGTTGCTGCGCTACGCTCTGGGGCCAACCGACATGATTGCTCGTTGCCTAATGTATGTTCGTGGCGAACCACTGCTCAGACCGCTGCCCGACCGAGGTGATCCGGCATCGGTTAACAGTGGGCTGAGTTTACTCCTAACGACGATTCTCGATGGCACCACGAAAAAGGACGCTCAACCGACCGCGAGTACTGACCAGCAACCTTTGCGAGATTTGTTGGCCGCGCTACCGATTGGGTTTGTGGCGCTGGACTCGCATCATCATATTATTGCGGCGAATAGTCTGGCACCGATCTGTACCGCGCCGGATGGCCAACGGCGGATCCAATTAGATTTTGCTAACGCCAGTGAATCGTTGGATGTTTGGCTGGGTCAAGTATCTGGCAACGAAATCGAAGCTGAGAAAATTTGGTCGCACATCCAGAACGTCGCGCCCGACCAGCCCGACCGACGTATTTTCGACGTGATTGCTCATTATCGTCAGGATTTTCCCAGTGGTATCGCGACTGTCGTGATCACTGTTGATCGCTCCGCCGAATACGAGGGCCAAGAAGACAACGCTGATTTTGTGGCCTTGGCCGCCCACGAACTGCGTGGTCCGATTACCGTCGTACGCGGTTATATTGATATTTTGGATCAACAGTTGGGTGCCCAAATGACGCCCGATCAACACGCACTCATTGATCGCTTGAACGTCAGTGCCAAACGGTTATCGTCTTATGTCAATAATATCCTGAACGCTAGTCGTTATGATCATAAACACCTGAAATTACGACCAACCGAAACGATGGTGACGAATATTATTGACGAAGTCAAAAACGATATGGATCTGCGTGCCAGTACGCAAAATCGCTCTCTGGTTTGGCAGATTCCGCCTGAGCTGCCGACTGTCGCCGCCGATCAGTCATCGATCAGTGAAGTTTTGACCAACCTGATTGATAATGCTATCAAATATAGTCACGATGGTGGACAAATCGAAATTAGCGCCGCTCTCCAGGATGACTTTGTGGCCATCAGCGTGTGTGACCACGGCATCGGTATTCCGCCGGTTGTCGCTAGTAATCTTTTCTCGAAATTCTATCGTGGTCATCGTTCGCGCGACATGGTCAGCGGGACGGGGATTGGTCTGTTCATTAGTCGTGGGATCATCGAAAGTCACGGCGGCCAAATTGGCGTCGAATCGACGGAAGGGCAGGGTTCGACTTTTACTTTTACTTTGCCGATTTTTTCAACCGTCGCCGAGGCGCTAGCGAGCGACAACCACAGTTTAATTCGCGATGATCTCGGTTGGATTCGCAACCATTCGCGCGTACGAAAATGATGTGCTATAATTTAAGCAAATGAACGATCAACCGAACAATACTACTGCTAAAATTCTCATCATCGAGGATGACCGGTTTATTGGTGAAATGTATACGCGCAGTTTGCGCAGCGCTGGCTACCAGGTCGATTGGTCGGTCGACGGCCAGCAGGGTTTGGCGGCGGCGATCGCGGGACAATACGATCTCATCCTCCTCGATATTATGTTGCCGCACAAAACTGGCAACACGATTTTGCGCGAACTGCGCACACCTGAGGATAAAATTCCCAACACGCGCGTTATTGTCATGACCAATTTCGAACAGGACGAAGACGCTCGCGCGATCATGGAGGCCGACGCCAACGCTTACCTAATCAAGGCCGACATCACCCCGCGCCGCATGCTCGAAGTCATCGCCCAGGTCTTGGCATAGGCTATTTCATCTGATAGAATATCGCTATGGCCTCATCGTCTAACGGTTAGGACACTGGGTTCTCATCCCAACAATCCGGGTTCGATTCCCGGTGAGGTCACCAACTTTTTGATTGATAATTTTGCGGTAATTGCAATAGTATGATACGATAAATAACGAATCATAAATTGTCAGGAAGTTGATGATGGAATTATCTGGGAATAAGGGCAAGGAACAATCAGGATTGCTCGATACGTTGCAACTACTTGGTTTTGACCCCGATCCGGAGCAGCTTGAATCGTTTCTAGAATTTTGGCAAGACGCGAAGTCTGAGGAGAATCCAAAACAATTCTTGTATAACGCTTGGAAAGATCTTGGAATAACCGACCCAACCTGGCGCCAATGTTTGGTGACCATTCTAACTGCACCCGATGGATACGAAATCCCCGGCCTGGTTGGTAGCAGTGGCATGCTGATTTCCGCCTTGATAGCCCAAGGAAAATACGGAATTTATGGTGAGAACGAAAACACTCCCAGTTTGCGCGAGCGACTACGGAATCGCCCAGATTTGGTCAACGAACTCGCACGCGGTGTACTATCTTGGCAGACGCTCCGAGCAGAATCTAACGACCCGAGTAGTTCAGCTCCTGAGTACAAAATACATCGTGCTTACGAAGAATATCAGACCGTCATCCAAGAATTACTACCTCTCGTTGATCCAGAAATCGCCGACAAGCTGTTCGAATGTTATAACGAACTTAATAGATCGGACGCCAAGACTGAGCCATCAGAAAAAGTAACTTCTGGTCATGGATATCACAAACGACTAGGTAATCTGCTCCGCGACCCAGAGGTGCCTGATAAGTATAAACTGGACATAATGGAGAATCAATGGCTCGCATTTGTTGAGCTTGAACAGCCTCTTGGTAATGGCGGCAGCGAAACAGAGCGGATGCTGCAAGAAACGGTAGATTTTATACGCCAGTGGGTCAAGGAAGACAATTCACTAGATGACCCAGCAAAAATTCGGATTATCACTGATATGGTTGATATGCTTGAAGAACGAGTTAATACCCAAACGTTCAACAATCTACTAGAACAACTGCGATCTCTAGGCCCGGCTTCGGCGCCCAACGCTGAGTGATTTAACCACAATCAAAAACCTTCCCACACTCAACCTTTTCTGTTACAATAATTGACGGAATCGTTTGGATTGTTTTGACAAGAAAGGTGGGCCTACGTTCCGGAATTCCAAGAAAAAGTCAAACGGACACACCCCGAGTCCGGGTGCGGTTTTTAATCTGGCGGATGCCGCCAGCACGATTATTGATATTATTTCTGATGGTGTCGTCGTGATTAATGGTAGGGGAATTATTAATCTGTTCAATCCAGCTGCCTCCCAGATGACTGGTTGGGCGGCGACGGATGCGGTGAATTTGGACTTTCGCAGTATTTTCAAATTTTTCGATATCGCCGAGCGAGCTGTGCCAGACGACGATAACCCAATTATCAGCACCATGCGTTCGGGCCAACCGCTGCAGCGCAGTGATATTTTCCTGCAAACTGCGTCCAAAAAATACATTCGCATTTTTATTAAAATCATTTCCACCGGTCAACCAGATCCGCCCAAGAAAGAGAAAGTTGGCCTATTCGCGAAACTTGGTCAACCGATCGGTGCTAATGATGCCAAAACCGCACCGCCCGTTGGCAATAACGTGATTGTCATTTTTCGCGATGTCACGGCCGAGAAGCGCGAAGGTCGCGCCCAGTCAGATTTTATCAGTACCGCCAGCCACGAAATGCGCACACCGATTGCGATTGTTGAGGGCTACCTCGGCATGCTACTAAATCCAGCCACGGCGACAGTTGACGACCGCGGTCAAGTTTACGCCCAAAAAGCTTATGCCTCTGCGCGTCATCTTGGTCATCTGTTTCGAGATTTACTAGATGTCACCAAAATTGACGATAATCGCTTGCACAGCAATCCAGTTTTGGTCGATGCTGGTGCCGCCGCTCGCCAGGTAGTTGATCAAATGCAGTCCCAAGCCAAGCAAAAGGGTCTCGAGCTGACTTATGAAAGCACTGGCGAGATTCAACCCCTGCACATCATTTACGTTGATCTCGATCAGCTCCAGCAAATCCTTGATAATATCATCGATAACGCCATCAAATACACCAAGCAGGGCAGCATCAAAGTCACCGTCGTCGAAAATCAAGGCAAAGCTCGCATCAGCGTCACTGACACCGGCATCGGCATCCCGGCCGAAGACACACCCCATCTGTTCCAGAGATTTTATCGGGTTGATAACTCCGATACGCGCGAAGTTGGTGGGACTGGCCTCGGTCTGTACTTGATCAAACATCTGACTGAAAGACTCGGTGGTCAGGTCGGTGTCGACAGCGATTATGGTCGCGGCTCGACCTTTTGGATTGAATTCAATATTCTGACTCGCGACGAAGCGGTCGTCAAAGCTCGCGAAATTAAGGCTCGACAAAGTCGCCTAGCCGCCACTCAGGCGACCAAGAAAGGATCGTGAAAGGTCTTGCGCCCAGCAAGCATAAACGATATAATGTCTACCAATGGCTAAAGTTCTACTAGTCGAAGACGACAAAGCTTTACGCGAAATCTACGGCGTACGATTATTGGCCGAGGGTTACGATATCGTCAGTGCTGGTGACGGCGAAGAAGCCATCGACGTCGCTATCCGCGAAAAACCCGACCTCATTATTAGCGATGTCATGATGCCCAAGATCAGTGGTTTTGAAATGCTCGATCTACTCCGCAGCAACGAGGCGACCAAGGATATCAAAGTCATCATGATGACCGCGCTCAGCGGCGACCAACATCGTGAGCGCAGTGAAAGTTTGGGCGCTGATCGTTATTTGGTCAAATCCCAAGTTGGCATCGAAGACGTCGTCAACACAGTCCACGAAATACTCGGCGATCGCGCCGAGGCGGGTCAGACCGCCACCGCCGTACCCCAGGTGATGCCTGCGCCGAATCAATCACCAATTAATCCGCCCAGTGCGACTGAACCGAGCACGGTCGCTGGCGTACCAGCACCGGCTATGCCGTCGACGCCACCGAACGTACCGGTGATCACCACACCACCACCGATCACACCGATCCAAGACACCCCAACCGTACCAACGCCACCGGTCAGCCTGCCCGATCTAGCACCTGTCGCACCGCCTAGCACCGCACCGCCTGAGGCTCCCGCGCCCGCTGCGCCACCTGACGTTCCAGCGCCCGCCGCGCCACCACCACCACCGCCGGCCGCTGACGAGGTACCTTCTTTCCAGCCCAAGGAACTATCGGCTGGCTATGATGATGACCAGGAAACCCCTTACCAGCCGGCTGTTGATTTAGCCCAAAGTGGCGCTCATATCGGCACCCGCGTCATCCAACCGACCGGCGAGGCTGTCAACGCCAAGGTTGATGTCGAAAACTTGATCGCCAACGAAGACGCCAAAGCCATCCTCGCCCAGTCAGTTTCGCCTGATTTCCAATCGCAGTTAACTCCTGCGCCCGCCGAAGCCGTTGAAACCGTCGAAGTTCCCGAAATCCAAATCGATCCTACGGGCGCCATCACCGTCGACAGCCTGCCCGACACACCCGCACCCGATCCGAGTGTGACTTTTCCGAATCAGTCTTAGAAAAATCCATGCGTCTCAACAAATTTATCGCTACCGCCACCGGCAAATCGCGCCGTGAAGCTGATCAATTGATCGCCGCGGGGCGCGTGCGCGTCAACAGCCAAGTGGCGATTTTAGGTATGCAGGTTGACCTGCCGATTGACCCAGCAAATCTGACTTTGACCAATCACCCCGACCAAACTCCTCCTCGAGATCCTGGGCTGGCGCCAAATCGCCAGACGGTTGACGACGAGGCGAAGCGAGGAGGAGACGGGATCGAGAGGAGGATGTT
>WRNW01000024.1 GCA_009776375.1 Candidatus Saccharimonadota bacterium
GCATTCCAGCTACAGGTGTTGGCTGTCCCCGCAATATATTCGCTGAGCGAGAGATGTTTGAGATCCTTGGCCTGTGGATTGCTGCTCGCCTGATTGGTCGAGATGAACAATCCGTAACCATCATCGTAGTTGGTTTTAACAGTTACAGTATTGGTGCCACTCCCGAACACTCCGACTGTGGTGGGAACCAACCCACTAGGACCGCCGATGGAGACGCTGTTGCTATCAAGGGCCAAGCTAACATAGTACTCGATATACTCAAAAGCCGAGGTTAGGGTTTTCGTTTCGCTACCGATCGTCACCGCCACATCGACCACCCCAGCCAGGTGAGCCGTGGTTTCGCAGGTGATGGTGCTACTATCAACAACGATCACATCAATACAGGAAGCCGGCGTGCCATTGAGGTCAAAGGTGACAGTCGGAACGGCTGGCGGTAGACCTGTGGTGTCGACCGGGACTGGGACGGATGAGTCGTTTGTTGAACCACTCGTACCGTTGCCTAGCTGACCGTAGTTGTTATATCCCCAACAATAGGCTTCATCGTTATCGGCGCGGATAGCGCAGGTGTGAAAATAACCAACCGAAATTTGTTTGATAGCGATACCGCTGAGGGGGGATGTGACAGCAGTTGGGACGGATTTATCTGTTCCAGCGCCGCTGGTGCCATCGCCAATTTGACCGTAGTTGTTCCGACCCCAACAATAGGCTTGTTCGTTGTCGGCGCGGATGGCGCAAGTATGATAAGCAGAAGTACCAGTTGCTACCGCTGAGATTTGCTTGATAGCCACGCCACTGAGGGGAGCTGTGACAGCAGTTGGGATGGATTTGTTGGTTCCATTGCCACTCGTGCTATCACCTAGTTGACCGTAGTAGTTATGTCCCCAACAATAGGCTTCATCGTTATCGGCCCGGATGGCGCAGGTGTAGTCGTAGCCAGCTGAGATTTCTTTGATAGCTATACCGCTGAGGGGGGCTGTGACAGCAGTTGGAATGGATTTATTATTTGCAGTGCCACTGGTGCCATCGCCCAATTGACCGCTGCTATTATATCCCCAACAATAGGCTTGGTTGTTATCGGCGCGGATAGCGCAGGTGTGAAAATGGCCAACTGAGATTTGTTTGATAGCGATACCGCTGAGGGGGGCTGTCACGGCAGTTGGTATAGATTGGTCAACTCCAGCACCGCTGCCGCCATCGCCGAGTTGACCAAGGTGGTTCCGTCCCCAACAATAAACTTGATCGTTGTCAGCCCGGATCGCGCAGGTGTGTAAGTTACCGGCTGAGATTTGCTTGATAGCCACGCCACTGAGGGGGGCTGTGACAGCAGTTGGAGTGGATTTATGTGAAGCACCACTCGAACCAATACCTAACTGACCGTAGTAGTTATATCCCCAACAATAGGCTTGGTCGTTATCGGCGCGGATAGCGCAGGTGTAATCGTCGCCAGCTGAAATTTGCTTAACCGCAACTCCGTTTAGAAGACCAGTAACTGCCGTAGGAACGAATTTGTTGGAAGCACCACTCGAATCAATACCTAACTGACCGTAGTAGTTATATCCCCAACAATAGGCTTGGTCGTTATCGGCGCGGATAGCGCAGGTATGTTGGCGCCCGGCCGAAATTTGTTTCCACTCAATATCCTGTTCAAAATTCGTCCCAGTGATCGTTACAGTTGTCCCACCTTCGATCGGGCCGTGATCGGGTGTGATCGAATCGACTGTCAAGGAATAATAATTATAGGCCAGCGGGAGCGTGACAGTGCCACCACCAATCGTTACAGCAACATCAACCGTTCCGGCAGAATGCGCGGGTGTGTCGCAAGTTAGTTCAGTGTTCGAAACAACCACGACATTAGTGCACGACGAACCATCCAGCGTAACGGTGACAGCCGCTAGCGGTAGACTGGTGGCATCAACCGCTGTCGGGACGGAGCGACTCGCGTTGGTATTGTCACCGAGTTGACCAACACTATTCATTCCCCAACAATAAACCCAACTATCACTCGCCACCGCGCAAGTGTACTGATAATTGGCCGAAATCTGTTTAACGCCTAGACCGCTCAGACTGCCAGAAGTATAAACTGCAACCGGAAAGATACTTTGGACATTGGAATTATTACCCAGTTGACCATAAGTATTTTGTCCCCAACAATACGCTCGATCATTACTCGCAATCGCACAAGTGTGAGTTTGACCGGCGGTAATTTGCTTGATACTTAAACCGTTCAAGACACCCGCAGTATAAACCACCGTAGGGATCAGACGATTCGTCCCGCTGGTATTATCACCGACTTGACCGTTAGTGTTCTGGCCCCAACAATAAGCCTGGTCATTGCTGGCAATCACACAAGTATGATATTGACCAGTCGAAATTTGTTTCACAACCAGGCTCGGCATCGCGCCCTGGAAGACAGCCACTGGCACATTACTAATCGCGGTAGAATTATTCCCCAGTTTACCGCCCGAATTTTGGCCCCAACAATAAGCCCGGTCATTACTGGCAATTGCGCAAGTGTACCAATAGCCCGCAGAAACTTCCTTGACCCCGAGGCCGCTCAGCGCACCAGTTGCTACGACCGCCACCGGAAAAGCTTTATTAGCATAAGTATTATCGCCTAGCTCACCCTGGCTGTTACTTCCCCAACAGTAGGCTTGATCATTGCTGGCGACGACACAGGTGTGAGAATAACCAGCGTCGATGTGCTTGATAGTTAGACCGCCAAGCACCCCAGCGGAATAAATCGCGGTCGGCGTCGTTCGCTCGGCGATAGAGTTGTCCCCCAGCCGGCCATCATTGTTATACCCCCAACAATAAACCCAACCATCACTAGCAATCGCACAACTGAAATTATCACCGACCGAAATTTCCTTGATCGTCAAACCGCTCAGCGCTCCACTCGTATCAACAGCCACTGGCGTAAAACTGCTGGTGTGTGTCGTGTCGCCCAGTTGACCTGAGTTGTTTTGCCCCCAACAATAGGCTTGATCATTGCTAGCGATCGCACAAGTGTGCTGACCACCGACGGAAACCTGTTTCCAGACGAGATTTTGCTCGAACCCTGTCCCAGTAATCGTCACACTCGTGCTGCCCGCAGCTGGGCCAGAACTGGGACTGATTCCCGTGACTGTAAAGCTAGGTCCGTACTCATATGCTTTCGCCATAGTCACGGTTCCGCCATTGATAGTGACGGAAACATCGACTTTGCCGGCAGGATGCGCGGGTGTGTTACAGGTCAGCTCAGTGTTGCTAATCACGGTGACGCTGGTGCAAGCCACACCATCGAGCGTGACAGTGACGGGCGCTGCCGGCAAATTGGTAGTGACAACACTAACAGGCGCTGTGCGTTGTGTCACAGTATTATCGCCTAGCTGGTAAGATGAATTTAGCCCCCAACAGTAAGCCATGCCCTCAGTGTCGAGCGCGCAAGTATGTGAATGATGAGTACCAAATGCGATCATCGATAAAGTCTTGCCATTGAGCACCCCCGCAGTATAAACCGCGACCGGAACTAGACGATTACTTCCGCTGGAATTATCGCCGATTTGACCATTGGTGTTCTGGCCCCAACAGTAGGCTTTACCGGTCGAATCGAGCGCACAACTCAAGGCATCGCCAGTAGTGATCTGGGTTAGAGTTTTACCGTTCAGCACGCCCGTAGCATTGACAGCCACTGGAGCATTGCGATTGCTCGTGGAATTATCCCCCACTTGGCCAGAGGTGTTGTATCCCCAACAGTAGGCTTTGCCATCCGTGTCGATAACACAAGTATGATATGAGCCGTTAGAAGACATCTGCGTTAAAACCTTATTGTTCAATACGCCGGCAGTATAGACAGCGACCGGCACTGGGCTGTTAGTGTTGGAATTATTGCCCAATGATCCTTGACTATTATTTCCCCAGCAATAAACTTTGCCCGTCGAATCGAGCGCACAGCTAAAGCTATAACCACCCGCAATTTGGATAAGATATTTACCGCCCAACACACCAGCGGTATTAACAGCGATGGGAACCGAGCGACTAGTCAATGAATTGTCGCCCAACTGGCCACCATTATTATATCCCCAACAATAAGCCACACCGGCCGAGTCGACTGCACAAGTGTGATATTGCCCGAGCGAGATTTGCACCAAGGTTTTGCCATTTAGTACACCAGTCGTGTTGACAGCCACAGGCGTGGTCCGATTATTCCCGCTGGAATTATCACCGACTTGACCGTTAGTGTTCTGGCCCCAACAGTAAGCTTTGCCAGTTGAATCGAGCGCACAGGTATGGAAATCGCCAGCCGCAATCTGGGTGATGATCTTGCCATTTAGCACACCAGCGGTATTGACGGCAACGGGTGTGCTTTTGTTATTTAAAGTACCATCACCGAGTTGGCCGTAGTCATTTTGGCCCCAACAATAAACTTGATTATTAGTTGCGATACCACAAGTGTGATAACCGCCAGTTGAAATTTGTCGAAAACTGAGCTTTTGTTGAAAATCTGTACCAGTGATCGTGATAGCCGTACCGCCCGCCGTTGGACCGCTACTCGGGCTAACGCCCGTCAGCGTCAGCGCATCGGTTAGATTCGGTTGTTGTAGAGCAACCCCCAGTAACAGACCGCCCAGAATAACTATTGTAATAATAATGCCAAAGATTGGTTTGATTCTTTTGATCCGAAAATATCGATTACTCACAAAGGCCGGGTTGCGTAGATATTGTCGCAACTGGTCGATCGATATGTTTGGCCTGTTCATGATTTTTTGGGGTTTGGTTGTTGATCTTACCTCTGGTTTTTGAACCAGCGACTGTCCCATGACGAGACCTTAAACATTATAGTACTTGTGCTTGGAAAAAGCAACTTTTTGAACTCTGTTGATTAATCAAATTTAATATCGGGATAAATCGCTCTGGTCACAGAGTCGATTTCGCGACGCAGTTGGGGGAAAGGTACGCCCTCGCGGGCTGTCACATCCTCGAAAATCCAAAAAACGCGTTCGCTATGTCCCCAACCGCAGGCTGGCGGCATGCCGTATTCCAACATTTCGACAAAATCGATATCGAGCATGTGGGCTTCTTGGTCGCCAGCATCGCGCATCTGTTGCTGTTCGAGAAAGCGTGCCAATTGATCCTCGGGATCATTCAGTTCCGAAAAACCGTTGCCTAGTTCGGTACCGGCGATAATTGGGTGAAATCGCTGGGCGCTGACACCGTCGGCGGCGGTTTTAGCGAGCGGTGACAAGAATTTCGGTTCGTTAATCACCCAGACTGGTCCGCCGAGGTGAGCCCGGATCGCCTTCCATAATTTGTCGATACCACGAGCGATGTTGTCGTTTTTCTCGACTTCGAGTTGATGATCGCGTAAGGTTTTTTGAACTTCAGCTAGTGTTGTATTATATACATCAATACCGTAATGTTCGCGGACGAGATCGGGATAGTTTTTGATTTCCCATTCCTTCCCCATGTCGATTGTAAAACCGCGAACTGCGAATTTTAATGTGCCAAAGGTTTCCTCGAGCATGTACTTGTACATTTCTTCCATGAATTTCATACCGTCCTGCCAGTCCCAATAGGCCGCGTACCATTCCATCGCCACGTGTTCGGGCAGGTGTTCGTCCGAATAATTTTCGTTTCGAAAACGCGGACCGATGTCGTAAACTTTTTCATAACCTGCGCCAATTAAACGTTTCAGCGGCAATTCGTGACTAATCCTGAGATAAAAATCCTGATCCAGCGCGTCCATGTGAGTGGTAAATGGATTGGCGTCCGCCCCACCGGTGGTGTGTTCGAGCACCGGCGTGTTGATCTCAATAAAACCATGTTGATTGAGAAAATCACGATTCGCTTGCCAAAATTTTGATCGCCGGATGAAACGATCGCGGACGTTTTGGTTGACATTCATATCGACGTAGCGTCGGCGCATGCGTTCTTCTTTGTTGGTGAAACCGTCTTGTTTGGTCGGTAGCGGTCGGAGCGCTTTGGCCAGCAGCCGCAGCGTGGTCGCCGCTACCGATATTTCTCCAGTTTTGGTTTTCATGACTTCACCGGTCGCTTCGAGAAAATCACCCGTATCGAGTAGATTCAGTTCCTTGATCGTTAAATGGCCGTCCTTCGCGGTCATGCCGCTGTCTGTTAAAAACAATTGGATTTCCCCGCTGAAATCCCTGAGGACGATAAACGCCAGTTTGCCAAATTTACGAATACCGATGATCCGTCCAGCGATAGTTACCGTTTTTCCGGCGTGAGATTCATAATCATCGATGATTTTGCCGATCTTGGTGTCTCGCGTCACCGTCGCTGGAAACGGATCAATTCCCAAATTTCGTAATTCTTGCAGTTTGCGCAAGCGTTCATCGCGAAAATCCTGTAACGTCGCCATAACGTCTATTCTAGCTTAAATCCGTAGCGCCGTAAACCCTCATAGAATTTGCAATTTTTAACGTCTGTATTACAATAGTGCTAGCAAATTATTGATCGTAGGAGACGAATTTATGGAATCAAATCTGGGCTTGGTGATTTTTTTCTCGCTGGTTGGTGGTCTATTTTCACTCGTTGGCGGAATTTTGTTGCTCGCCAAACAGTCGTGGAGCAAAACGCTGGCACGGTATGCGACGCCTTTCGCGGCCGGGGCGCTACTGGCGGCGGCGTTTATGGATCTCTTGCCCGAAGCGATCGAGACTAGCGACGACCCGCGCCAGACGATGATTTGCACGTTGGTTGGTTTGTTGTTTTTCTTTCTACTCGAGAGCGCCATTCATTGGTTTCATAATCAGAGTAAAAAGGATCGGAAAATTCACCCAATCGTCTCGATGGTGGTGATTGGTGATACGATTCATAATTTTATCGACGGTCTAGCGATCGCGGCGGGATTTTTGATTTCGCCAGCCAGCGGTTTAGTGGTGACTTTTGCGGTGGCGATGCACGAAATTCCTCACGAAATTGGTGATTTTGGCTTGATGCTCGATCAGGGGATCGCGCGTGGTAAAGTTTTGCTCGTCAATGTCCTCAGCTCGCTCGCGACAACCATCGCGGCGGTCATCTTTTACGTTTTGGGTAATGTCCACGATGTTTCGCTAGGGCCTCTGCTGGGAGTGGTCGCGGGCTTCTTTATTTATACCGCTGCGGCGGGAATAATTCCGACCTTGCACGAAGAAAAGGTCAAAAAGGAAGTCGTCAAGAAAGCCGCCTGTTTATTGTTCGGCGTGATTTTGGTCGGCCTAGCGATCACCAGTTTGCACGGATTAATTTAAGAGGTTTAGCCGTCAATTTTGACAATCGTGTAGTTTTTCTTGCCTTTCGGGGTAGCGATGGTGGCTTGATCACCGACTCGTTTACCGATCAGTTGCGCCCCGAGTGGCGATTCGTTGCTAATTTTGCCATTCGCCGGATCGGCTTCGACCGCACCGACAATCACATATTCAGCCGTCGTGCGGCCGCATTTCAACGTGACGATGTCGCCCAGGCCAATTTCGTTGTCAGTTCGATCAGCTGCGATAATCTTGGCACCAGCGAGGATTTCTTCGATCTCAGTAATCCGCGTTTCGGTGCGACTTTGTTCTTCGCGAACAACCGAATATTCAGTATTTTCGGATAAATCACCAAAACTTCGTGCTTCGGCAATCCGATCGGCGATATCACTACGACTTTCAATTAATTTTCTTAGCTCTTCTTCTAGCTCACGTTTACCATGGATGGTTAACTGGAATTGTTTTTTCATGCCGCTCCTTTCGAATTTTACGGACAACGATTGTAGCATGGTCGATTTTTAAATGCAAGCTATTTTTTTGAGCAGTTCGTCAATCGTCAAAATCAACGTTTCCTCAGAGGTGCGCGCTTTGTATTCGACTGAGTTTTGGGCAAGCGTTTTCGCACTCACCACCACGCGGTGCGGTATTCCCATGAGATCTGCGTCGGCAAATTTTTCGCCTGGTCGGACGTCGACGCGGTCGTCCCAGAGGACTTCGACGCCTTTTTCTTGTAATTTTTTATATAAGTTTATTGTAAATTTCACAACGTTCTCATCTGTACCAACGTTAATTAAGCAAATTTTAAACGGCGCGATGGCGACCGGCCAAACTATGCCTTGCTCGTCGGCGAATTTTTCGACAATCGCACCCATGATGCGCGACACACCGATGCCGTAACAGCCCATAATGATCGATTGTCGCTGGCCACGTTCGTCGGTGTAATAGAGATCGAGCGCATCGGAATATTTGCTCTCGAGTGGAAAAATATTCCCGACTTCGACAGATTTCTCTTCTACTAAATCTTGTCTATTTAAACCAAGTTTTACCAAATTTTCATCTGTATAGATTTCTTTGTTGATAGCTAATTTTTTCGCTTTGTCAACATAAATTGTGTCTTCGCCAACGTCGCTAAGAGTTTGATATTCATCACTGAATCGCTCGGTAAAGTAACCCCCGTCGGCCGCCGTGCGATAAGTTTCCGCGCCGATACCTAATCGATCGTAAATTTTCGTATAAGCCGCGGCGGTTTTTTCGTATAATTCGTCATGTTCAGCCTGATTGCGGGCGAAACTATACATGTCTTTCATGACAAATTCACGACCACGTAAAATTCCCGACTTGGCGCGCAGTTCATTACGAAACTTTGGACCAATTTGATAAACTGACAGCGGTAAATCCTTATAAGAACTAACGTACGGAATCAACGCATCAACGACCGGCTCTTCGTGTGTCAGACCAACGCCCAGCTCGGTGCCGTCCTTTAATTTCGTTTTAAACCAATTATCGACGACCGCGTCATCGAAACGATTGGTTTTTTCCCAAACGTCGCGCGGTTGAAGGACGGTCATCGATAATTCCTGCCCACCGATCGCGTTCATTTCCTCGCGAACGATCTGTTTGATATTTTCAAGAACGCGTAAACCGAGCGGCAAATAAGCATAAACTCCGGCCATTTCCTTATGAATATAACCTGCTCGGATGAGCAGCTGCGCATTTTTCGCCACTTCGCCAGCCGGCGTGGTTTTGCTCGTTTTGGTAAATAATTCTGTCCGTTTCATGTCTCCTCCATAATTTAAAACTATTGAATTTGGGATAAGAAAAACAAGTCTACCGGCGAACCGGCGTCGGTCGATGAGGATTTAGAAATTCACGTTTCATGCGGATATTCTAGCATAACCTGGAAAATAAATAAATCCCAGTGAATTCGATTCGTCGCCGACCAATGCGAAATCATCCCGACCAAACTCCTCCTCGAGATCCTGGGCTGGCGTTAAAGTGTCCAGCTCGTCTGACTCTCGTCCAGCAAGCCCGTCTCCTCCTCGCTTCGCCTCGTCGTCGACCGTCTGGCGATTTGGCGCCAGCCCAGGCATGCTGGCCGAAGTC
>WRNW01000025.1 GCA_009776375.1 Candidatus Saccharimonadota bacterium
CCTCGCCGATATCAACTGAGCCTGCCGCCAGCCAATCGCCAGTTGCCGCGGTATAAATCTGGAGTGGCGGGATACCCGTGCCACCCGCCGAACTACCCGAACCCATCGATCGCTGGTTATTGCTACCCCAAGTATAAATGTTGCCGTGCTCATCGATCGCACCGCCAGAAACCGAGCTAGCCCCGACGGCGGCCATTTTAGTGCCAGCCGGCAAACTGACAGCACCGCCAGCAAACCAATTGCCAGTCACCGCATCATAAATTTTCATTGGAGTAGGATACGTCGTAGTATTGCCCGTCCCCAAACTACCGCCGTCATTTCCGCCCCACCCCCAGATACTGCCCTCAGTATCAATCGCAAAAATCAACTCGGTAGCATCATTCGAAAACACCGCTGTTACGAAAAACGGCGCCGGACCGGAAAAATTCACCACCTTGGTCGGCACATTCTTGTTCTGTCCATCGCCATGACCAAGCACATAACTATTATTCGCACCCCAAGTCCAAACATTCCCCTGATCGTCCAACGCCATCGAAGTGTCATAGCCGCCATCGACCAAAATAAATTTCGGATCACCCGCGATGGTGACTTTGACCGGAGTATATTGATTGCTGTTGATACTACCCAGACCAAGTTTGCCAACCACATTTTCACCCCAAGTATAGAGATTGCCATCGCGATCAATCCCCAGCGAATGATCAAAGGTCGCATCAACGTACTTAAATTGGATGTTGCTGGCATTGACAATTTTGGTCGGCACAGATAAGTTAGTTGTATTCCCAGTGCCAATCCGCCCATAACCATTCTGCCCCCAACCATACATCTGGCCATTGCTATCTATGCCCAGCGAATACTCACGCCCCGCCGAAGTTTGGATAATTTTAGCATAAGGCAGAGGTTGATTTAGCGTGATCGTTACTGGTTCGCCGCCACCAACATAGCCAGTAGCAGGGGTAATGCTTAGATCGTTGGCAGCATAAGTACGATTGTTTTGCTGTATAAGATTGGCCACACCAAATAGAGACAAAAATATCAACATCGACACAACTACCGGTCGAATAAACCAACCGCTACATGACCAAAACTCCCTCATGTGGTCTATTTTAACATTTTCATAATCACTATGTCTATAGTCTCTATATTTTATTAAACATTTTGTGTAATTAGTATTAAATAATTTTCTTAATTAAAAATAGCCCTTGCGGGCAAATTTTATAGAGGAATCTTTGGTATGGTGGGCGGCGGAGGACTTGAACCTCCGACCTCGTCATTATATCGCTGCGCGATTAACGAGTGGCTCATTTCTTCTGACTGGTGGGCGATCCAGGACTTGAACCTGGGACCTCGTCATTATCAGTGACGCGCTCTAACCAGCTGAGCTAATCGCCCACGGTCAGAAGAAATGATTTGTAAATTGCTCCGCTCTGCTTCGCGACGTTATCAGTGACGCGCTCTAACCAGCTGAGCTAGCCGCCCGTATAATGCGTGGTGGAGACAAACCCCCTGCTTGCAATCCCTCATCACTTGGTGGAGCACATCGGATTCGAACCGATGACCTCCTGCTTGCAAAGCAGGCGCTCTAAACCAACTGAGCTAGTGCCCCGCAAGTGGTGAGGGACAGCCAACTGAGCTATATCCCCGTACGCAGATACGAAAAATATTGTAGCGAATTTTGAGTGCTTACGCAAGTAACAACTACCCCACAGACAGATATGCGACAACAACACCAACGACAACGCCGATGAGGCTACCTACTAGCGCTTCTAGCGGTTTATGTCCGCGCGCTAGATATGGTTTTCGCAATTTGCGAGAAGTTTTTTCGCCAAGAATACTACTAATTTCTCGTTCTAGTTTGGCGTCACGCTCAATGATTTTTTGGATCACTTCACCCTGTTCGCCAACAGCCCGACGCACGTGTACTGCATCATAGATGACGATGCACGCAAAACTCACGACAATTGCAAAGGCCACCGAACCAAAACCGTTCAATAGACCGGTCGTTACAGCCAGTGCCGTCATCGCCGCGCTATGCAGACTAGGCATACCACCCGATTGGGAAAACTCGCGCAAACGCAGCTGGCGATGTTTGATTGTTTTAAGTATGATTTTAACACTTTCAGCGATGAAACAGGTTAACAAGAACGAGACTAAGTATGGCGAGAAAACATTCCAAATGTCTGTGTAAATCATTTTTTACCACCTTTATTTGTTGTAGTTTTTACAACGTTGTTATTTTGTAATTTTTCATCATCATTGAGTTCTTTAGTTTGTTCCGGAACCAAACCGACCGAAGCTACGCTATCACTATCGTTCAATTTCATTATCCGCACGCCTTGCGTCGCCCGACCGAGTGTCGGAATATCCGATAACGCGACGCGAATGGTTTGTCCAGCTGCCGAAATGGCGATGATTTCGCTAACGTCCGCATCGAGCGCTCGCACTGTTACGAGATTGCCAGTTTTAGCGGTGACAACAGCTGCCTTGATACCTACCCCACCGCGACGATGTGAGGGGAAATTGGCTACCTTAGTCATTTTGCCGTAGCCCTTTTCGCTAACCACCAACAGATTACGACCCTCCTGGACGATATCCATGCCGACCACACTGTCATCTGGACGCAGGCGAAGACCGCGCACACCGCGCGCCGAGCGACCCATTGGCCGAGCATCTTTTTCGCTGAATCTGATCGCCTGACCACGGGCCGAGGAGATCACAATATCATTATCACCGGTCGAACATCTCACCCAGCGCAGTTCGTCACCATCGTCCAATTTGATCGCAATTAGGCCATTCGCTCGAATATTAGCGTAATCCTGGACTGCGGTTTTCTTGATCGTACCATTGACGGTCGTCATAAATAGATAGCCTTGATTGCTAGCGCCCTTTTCGTGCTTGATAATCGAGGTGATTTTTTCTTCTGGTTGGAGTTGTAGTAGATTCACCGCCGCTACGCCTTTAGCCTGGAGCGAGGCTGCTGGCACTTCATAGGCGCGCAAGCGAAACACCCGACCTCTGTTGGTAAAGAAATTCAGCCAATCATGTGTATTACAAGTGATTAATTGATCCACGATGTCGGTTTCCTTGGTGGTTAAACCTTTTTTGCCTTTACCACCACGATTTTGCCGACGGTAATCACTCATCAAAGTGCGTTTGATATAATTTTCGGTTGTCAGTAAAATCACAATATTTTCCTCTGGGATAACGTCTTCGTCGCTCATTTTTCCGAGTTCGTGATTGATGATTTTACTACGACGCGCGTCGCCATATTTTTCCTTCATTTCTAGCAGTTCTTCTTTGATAATTCGCAAAATTTCCTGTTCGTCGGCGAGAATTTTCTCGAGTTCGGCGATTAACTTCATTAATTCCGCTAGTTCGTCCTCGATGGCTTGACGTTCCAAACCAGTTAGTTTACGTAGTTGCATAGCCAGGATAGCTTGTGCTTGGATCTCCGACAAACCAAATTTTTTCATCAAATTATCGCGGGCTTCTTCGTAAGTTTTACTCGCGCGAATGGTTTTGATGACTTCGTCGATATGATCCAGGGCGATTTTCAGACCCTCTAAAATGTGTGCGCGCGCCTTGGCCCGACCGAGCTCAAACTCCGTCCGACGACGCACCACACTCTGACGATGTTTGACGAATTCGTGCAAAATATCGCGCAGACCGAGGACGCGTGGCTGTAGCCCATTGACCAAGGCAAGCATGTTGTAGTGAAAACTAGTTTGAAGCGCCGTCAATTTGAACAATTGATTCATGATTTTGTTTGAATAGGCACCTTTTTTTAGATCAACGACAAAGCGCACTTTGCCACGCGCGGTTTCATCGCGCACGTCCGCCACGCCGTTTAGTTTGCCGATTTTCGCTAGTTCGGCAATTTTTTCCTTGAGATCTTCTTTGCTGACACCGTACGGCATTTCTGTGAAAACAATCTTGCTCTTGCCTTTTTTGTCTTCTTCGATATTACCGACTGCGCGCACAACTACTGATCCACGACCAGTTTGATAAGCCTGTTTCATCGGCACACCACCGTAAACTACGGCTCCCGTGGGGAAATCTGGACCTTTGACGAACTTCATTAGATCATCAGTTGTGGCCTCTGGATTATCAATCAAATGAATCACGCCGTCCACTAGTTCGCCGAGGTTGTGCGTCGGAATATTGGTGGCCATACCGACCGCGATACCCATTGATCCGTTCAAGAGGAGGTTCGGCAATTTAGCGGGCAGAACCGTCGGTTCGCGTTCGCTACCGTCAAAGTTATCGCGAAAGTCAACCGTGTCTTTGTCCAGATCGCGCAAAATTTCGTCGCCAGCTCGCGCTAGTCGGGCCTCAGTATAACGCATCGCCGCTGGTGGATCACCGTCCGCCGACCCAAAGTTGCCCTGACCATCAATCAGCGGATAGCGCATGTTCCACTCTTGCGCTAGACGGACCATCGCATCATAGATTGAACTATCACCGTGTGGGTGATACTTACCCATTACATCACCAACGATACGTGCTGATTTTCGAAAACTACCACCTGGTCGGACGCCCTGCTCGCCCATACTGTAAAGGATTCTTCGGTGCACTGGTTTCATACCATCCCGGACATCTGGCAAAGCCCGATCAACAATCACACTCATCGAGTAACGAATGAAAGAATTTTCCATGACACTTTCGACCGTTTCGGTTTCGATGAGACGGCTATTGCCACCAACTTTACTAATGAGTTCGTTCATTTCGATTGATGTATTATTTACATCACTCTCATTGTTTGTGTTAACCTCCTCGTTAAGCAAATCTTCATTCACATCGCTGTTATTTGTTGTAGATTTGTCATCAATATCTGCCATCGTTATTCCTCCTATACATCCAAATCTTCCAATTTAATTTCCTTGGACTTGAGCTGGATAAAGGCTTTGCGTAGAGCCACTTCGTCGCCCATCAGTTTCGTAAAGATGGCATCGGCTTTTTCGGCATCTTCAATCCCTACCTGGATGAGGACGCGATTGGCCGGATCCATGGTTGTTTCCCAGAGCTGCGCTGCATCCATTTCACCCAAACCCTTGTAGCGCTGGAGCAGTGTAATGCCCGCCTGTTTGGAACGATCGTCCTGTGGATCAATTTTGATGCCGTTTTTCCGCCGCGTTTCGATCAGTTGATCAATTTTTTGATCTTTTTCTTCTTCGCTATACACATAATGTTTCGTTTGACCTTGTCGAATCAAAAACAGCGGTGGTTTCGCTAGGAAAATATGTCCAGCCTCGACCACCGGTCGCATAAACCGAAAGAAAAATGTTAAAAGAAGTGTCGCAATGTGGCTACCATCGACATCGGCGTCGGTCATGATGATGATGCGATTGTAGCGCAATCCACCAATGTTGAAAGTATCACCAATACCCACACCCATACCTTTGATTAAGGAAACGATTTCTTTGTTAGCAAACATTTTGTCGAGCCGGGCGCGCTCGGTGTTGAGCACCTTGCCACGTAGAGGTAAAATCGCTTGGACGCGACTGTCACGACCACTTTTAGCCGAACCACCCGCCGAATCACCCTCGACGATGTAGAGTTCGCATTCTTCCATCGATTTGCTCGAGCAATCGGCCAGTTTTGACGGTAGGTTGAATCCCTCCATAGCGCCTTTTCGGAGTACGCCTTCGCGAGCCGCGCGGGCGGCTTTGCGCGCTCGAGCCGCTAGGACTGCTTTGCCAATGACTTTCTTGGCAATGCTCGGGTGTTCCTCGAGATAATAGCCAAAATATTCGGTGACAACCTTGTCGACATAACCACGCACCTCTGGATTACCAAGCTTGTTTTTGGTCTGGCCCTCGAACTGCGGATCGGGCAATTTCACCAAAATCACCGCGGTCTGGCCTTCGCGAATATCGTCACCAGTTAGATTTTCTTCCTTTTCTTTGAGCAAGCCATTTTTGCGTGCATAATCGTTGATCACCCGCGTCATCGCTGCTCGAAAACCGACCAGATGCATGCCGCCTTCGGAATTATAAACATTGTTCGCAAAAGCCATGACATTTTCGGTGTAGCCATCGTTATATTGGATGGCTACCTCGATCATGCTATCTTCGATCGCTTTTTCGACGTAAAAGATGTCGTCATCGAGTGGATTTTTGCCAATGTTCAGATGTTTGACGTACGATTTGATACCGCCGTCAAAGTAAAACTCGTAGCGTGTCGGATTGTTCGGTGCGTCGGGATTGTCTTCGGTCGGGCGATAATCGTAAATTCCCGCGCGAACGCCCTTGGTTAGATAGGCTTGGTGACGCAAATAATTTAACGCCCAATCATAATCGAACTGGACGATGTCTTTAAAGATTTTCACATCTGGATAAAAAGTAATCCGCGTGCCGCGCGGCATATCGGTTTTACCTAGATTTTCCAATTCTGTGGTTGGTTTACCTTCGCTGAACTCGATACGATAGAGTTGGTTGTTGTGTGACACTTCGGCGATAAACCGCGATGACAGAGCGTTCGCGACCGACGAGCCAACCCCATGCAGGCCAGATGATACCTTGTAACCGCCGCCGCCAAACTTGCCACCCGCGTGCAGGACGGTCAAGACCGTCTCGAGTGTGCTTTTCCCAGTTTTTGGATGTGTATCGATGGGAATTCCCCGTCCATCGTCCGTCACGCGACAGCCGCCGTCCTCCAATAGTTCAATTCTAACAGTTGTCGCATAGCCGGCGATAGCTTCGTCAACGCAGTTATCAGCAATTTCTTTGATCAAGTGATGGATGCCATCGTAGCCGGTCGAGCCGATATACATACCTGGACGTTTGCGGACAGGCTCTAATCCTTCGAGAACTTGAATTTGGCTAGCATCATAATCAGTAGCTGTTTGTTTAGCCATTACTCCCCTCTTGTTCTAATAAGTTTCAACCGCTCCATTATACATTAAGGTGTCGTTTTTGGTCAAGCATCCTTCGTCATCCGTTACGTCAACAAAATTGAACACAAAATTTATGACCTAGGAAATGTCTGGTAAACCTGTGGAAAATTATCAAATAACTCCTATTGCACTGAACAATAAAGTTATGCTAAAATAGCTGCAGAAGTAACTTAATAGAGAAAGAAGTCCGGGATGTTCAAGAAGCTAGTATCCAATCTGCCATTCAGCCCATCATTGGTAGCCCAGTTGGGTTTCTACGCGCGACGCCTCAAAAAAGAGCAATGGATGCGTCGTTTAGGGGTAATATTTACAGTTTTCGCGCTGATTATTCAGTCGTTTGCCGTGTTTTCCCCACCCGAATCGGCTAACGCGGCTAATGCGACCGATGTGCTCTCTGGTGGATGTCAAAACAAAGCTTGCTTTTTGAGCGCCTGGGATACTAACCGGCAGGGTTTTCGTGACTTGCTAACCTATATGGAGATAACTAGAGATGATCTCAATGCTGGTACCTATGATCTAACTTATGCTAGTAGTTGGAGTTATACTTTTGGTCGGACGGACGCGTACTATAGAGTTGGTTCTATCACGGCTAGTGGTACTAATTATTATTATGGCCCGCTACAGTGGAGCGGTCGCGATTATGCGCTCATAGGTTATTCATCGAAAGTCGGTGCTTTTGCGATTCTGGGACCGTGCGGTAATTTGCTCCTCAATAAACTACCTCCTGCCTCTGGTTGTCAGAGTTTGGAGGCGAGTGTTAACAGCGGACCCGCCGAAGGTGTCGCTGGTCAAACCGAGTACCGATTCCGCCCAACTGGTTGGTATCAAAACGGTGGTACTATTGGTGATTATTACATCGAGTGGAGCGGTCCGGAAACTGGTAAATCGGATTGGGTAGGTATGTCAAATTGGTGGTATCACAAATTTGGCAAACCCGGTATTTATAAAATCACCGCCTATGTGCGAGGCAGTTCGGGTACGGTGACGTCTGCTGCCTGCAGCAAAACTTTGACGATCAAGGAAACACCCGATCCCAAGTATGACCTAGTCAAGGAAGTTAGTGCCAAAACGATTCAACCAGGTGGTACGCTAAATTACACCCTGACGTTCAAAAACTTGGGTAATGTCGCTCTGACCAACGTCATCATCAAGGATGCCCTGTCCCCGTACGTGACTCTAGTTGGTAGACCGATCGTCACGCCCGCAACCACTAGTAGCGGTGATTTATTCAGCATCGCTGGTCTAAAAATCAACAGTGTCGCTGTCGGCCAGACCATCACGATCAAGTACAGTGTCAAAGTCAAATCTTTTGAACAACTGGTCTGTGGTCAGAATCAAATTGTGAATCAATCCAGCGTCAAAACTGATCAAAAGACAGACAACGGCAACAACGACGAAACTGATCCTAAGAATAACGACCAAACTACGACAGTCGAAGCGGTTTGTGAATTCGAGTATGATCTAGAAAAAACTGCCGACAAGGAAACCGCCCAGCCAGGCGACACGATTAAATACACGCTGACTTTTCGTAATACGGGTAATCGTGAACTCACCGATGTGGTGATCAAGGACGCCCTGCCCGCTGGTGTGGCACTGGACGGCGCAGCCACCGTCAGTCCCGCCGATGGTTCGAGTGGTGATTTGTTTAGCAGTAGTGGCCTGAGGCTTGCCAAGGTCGCTGCTGGC
>WRNW01000026.1 GCA_009776375.1 Candidatus Saccharimonadota bacterium
TCGTGTTAGTTTGGTAATCTGGGGCGCTGGTATCACAAGATTCGATGGATAAAGAAATGACTGAATTGATGGTTAGATTAACGTCGGTGGAGGTGGTGGTGGTGAGGGCCTGGGTAGGCATATTGAACAAAAAACCGAGAACGACCAAAACGGCCACGGAGGCGAGCGAGGCGAACCGGATGAGAGTGTTTTGCCGAGCTAACCAGAACAATCCTTTTCCTCGGTTATTCATCCCCTCCTTCATAATAGCTCTAGTTTAGCATAACTAGATTAAGAAAAGCAAATATTACTCATTAACCAATCCGCTTTAGCACGTCGGCTATTCGCTCGATGTCGGTAGCTTTGTTATGGAGACCGAGACTCATCCGGACGAGTGGCGGATATTTTTTGACTTTATCGAGGTAATAATGACAGCAAAAATAACCGCTGCGGGTCATGATGCCTTGATCGGATAGCGCCTCAGCTAGGAGATGGGCGTCGAGTTTCTCGTGATACCAACTAATTGTCGGCGTCGGTGTTTGATTGATGACATTGATACCAGGTGTGTTTTTTAGAATTTGAAAAAGTTGGTTAGCGTATTCTTCGACACGCGAAGATTTTTTGGCTTCGGTTAGCCACTCGATCGCTGTACCGAGCGCGATAATTTCACCCCACGCCTGGAGACCAGCCTCGAATTTAGTGTAAGCATGATCTGGATGATCAGCCGAGAGTAGATAACCATTCTCGCTCGTCACATCGTCGACCATCCCGCCACCAATGAAACTCGTCTGGATTCGCGGCAGCAGATCGCGCCGCATGACGATCACGCCGAGACTCGGGGCATACATTTTGTGTGCACTGAAACAGATTGCGTCAGCCTCGGTTTTTTCGAGGATGGTCGAGAGGTGCGCCATGGCTTGCGCGGCGTCGATGATGATAATCCCGCCGCCCCGATGTACCGCCTTGATCAAATCATTGAGATTCAGCAGTTGTCGACCATCGATGTTAGAGGCCGAATTGACCACCACTAACGCACCGGTGAAATCGTAATCATTTAGATTGATCGAACCGTCGTCTTGGCGGGTCATCACTTCGCGCGGAATTTGGTGTTTTTCGGCAAAAGTAATCGTCGCTAAGAAAGGCGAATTATGCTCGATGTCGCTAGTCATGACTTTTTTGATACCGTCGGTTTTGATCTGTGACAAAATTAAATTGATACCATAGGTTGTGTTCAGCGTAAAACTAACAAAATAATCTTTGCTCCGCAGTTTCAGGTATTTCAGAACCAGCTCGCGCGTGTGTTCGACCTGCTCGTCAACCTTGACACCCCAAGCGTATTTCACCCGCTCGCCGCAAGAACCATAGCTCGTGTAATATTCGCCCAGCGCGTCGATCACCGGTTGCGGCCGGAGACTCTGACAGGCCGAATCGAGATAAACAGCTGGCTCAGATAGATAGCCGAAATCACCAGCTGGATCGATGTGTCGTTTCATGAGCAAAATTGTAACATAGTTGCGTAATTTATCATACATGTGCACAATGGTAGCTTTGAGCTAAGAGCAACTCGTAAGTCACGACCAACTTGTCTTTTGCCCCCGGCCCACGCTTTTTATATTTTAGGATCATCTAGTTCGAACAGTTTTAAATTAGGTGTAAAAAATTCATGTCCATCGTCGTCCGCGCGCTTAGTCAGGAGTGCACTATCATCATTATTGTTCTTAGCCAACTCTCGCAGGAAAAAGCGGATTTGCCGGGTTTCTTGACGCGAAAACTCAGTCTTATCAGGTCGTTCGGCTAACATTTGTACTATGCCATCATCCATTAGCTCAGTGGTTAAATTCTCTGCTATAATTTTAACCAGCTCTGATTTCACGCCGAATGGTACCTCTTTATCGCTCGCATTAACCGCCTGCTCGAGGGCTGCTAAAAAGTCGCTCTCCGGTGTTTCCTTAGACTCGGTTTCGGTGGCTGGTGTGTCCGCTGCCGCTGCGACTACCGGTGCTGTAGCCGCCTCAACGTTCTTAGCCACGTGGTCTAGCGAAGAACCGTCGTTACCAATCTCGGTAACAACAGGTAAATTGTCTGTTTCGGATTTCGTATCCGGCTCCTCAGCTGGGGTTGCCTTAGTTGGTACTTCTTCGAGTTCGGGTCCGGGTTCGGGTTCAGGGTTGGATCGAGCCGCAGGGTCGCCCAACCAACGATATACGGCTGGCCGCGGGTCCTGGGGCCCGTTTGGCCTGCCATGCTCAACAACTTCTAGCCACCCTCCCTCGACAAGCAGCGGCAAATACCTCCTTATGTTGGTAGGTCCAATCTTGGAAGCGCGCGAAGATAACTTTTCTCTTATCTCCTTGGCTGTGAAGGTGACTTTTTCTTCATCCGTCTCCTTCTCCTTCTTCTCCTTGTAGAGATCTTCGCAAATCCCCCTGATCGTCTGAAGGTTCTCCTTATTCTTAGCACGCGGCCGCTTTTCCTTTCCTTTCGTCGGCGGCTTATTGGGCTGGATATCATCCTCTGGGTCGGGTAATTCTGGGTTGGACCCGGGTTCAAGTGGTGTCTCCTCGGACTCGGAAGTTGCTTCGCTAGCTTTAGATGCTGGTTCGCTTGGTTCTAGTGGTATTTTATTTGATTCTGGTGATTCTTCCTGGGCCTGCACAGTTGTAGCTATTTCTTGCGACACATCGCCGGGATCGACTTCAATAACGCGAGTGCAAGTGTAAGTGTTAGTGTAAGTGTAAGTGCAAGTGGCTTCGACTCTCACTCCCGTCAGTCTGACAGCGCTGTCGCCCGCCACCGCAGCAGCGCTGGCGCCCGCCGCCGTAACAGCATCCATAACGTGTCTTGCTACGCGCTCGCCAATCTCATCACTAGATGCACTAGCCTCGTTTCTGCCACCCCGTAAGTTATTTGGGCCTGCCATTCAGACAACACTGTAACACACTACCCCCCCCCATTGTCAAGGCCAGATTTATGTTATTTAGATCGTTTTTCGATAATTTCTGCGGCGACGTTTGGTGGGACTTCTTCGTAGTTGGCGAGTTCCATCGAGCTAGCGGCGCGACCTTGGGACATTGAACGCAGATCGGTGGTGTAACCGAACAGATTAGCCAAAGGCACGAACGCAGTGATCTGTTTGGCGCCGCCCATCAGATCGTCCATTTGATCAATGCGGCCACGGCGACTATTGATATCGCCGATGACATCGCCCATGAAATCTTCGGGGGTGACGACGACCATTTTCATGATTGGTTCGAGCAGCACCGGTTTGGCTTGTTTGACACCGTCGCGGGTGGCCAACGCACCGGCCATTTTGAAGGCTAGCTCAGAGCTATCGACTTCGTGATAAGAACCATCGTAGAGCGTGGCTTTGACATCAACCACTGGATAACCGGCGATGACACCACCGTCGAGAGTTTCGATAATGCCGGCCTTGACCGCGGGGCGATATTCTTGCGGGACGACGCCACCCTTGATTGAGTCGATGAATTCGAAACCTTTGCCAGCCTCGTTCGGTTCGAGGCGCAAATAGACATCGCCGTACTGGCCACGACCGCCAGACTGTTTGATGTATTTTCCTTGGACCTCAGCGGTACCGCGAATTGTTTCGCGAAAGGCGACCTGCGGTTCGCCGGTGTTGGCCTCGACGCTAAATTCGCGTTTCATCCGATCAACGATGATTTCGAGGTGCAGTTCACCCATGCCGGAAATAATCGTCTGGCCAGTTTCTTCGTCGGTGTGGATGCGAAAAGTTGGGTCTTCTTCGGCCAAACGTTGCAGAGCGATCGCCATTTTTTCCTGATCGACCTTGGTTTTTGGTTCGACCGCGATATTGACCGGTGGTTCGACAAAGGTGATGCCTTCGAGTTGGAGCGGATGCGCTGGATCGCAGAGTGTCGTACCAGTGGTGGTATTTTTCAGTCCGACCACCGCGGCGATGTCGCCCGCTTCGACTTCGCTGATGTCTTCGCGTTTGTCGGCGAACATCCGGACGATGCGGCCAATGCGCTCTTTGTCGCCAGTGGTTGAGTTGAGAACATAGCTGCCAGCCGTTAATTTACCGCTGTAAACTCGGATAAAGATCAACTTGCCAACGAACGGATCAGTGGCGATTTTAAAAGCCAACGCCGCCAGTGGTTCGTCGCTGCTCGGTTTTCGTTCGACTTCGTCGCCAGTTTTCGGATTAGTCCCCCAGATCGATTCGACGTCAGTCGGCGCCGGTAGATAATCGTTGACTAGGTCGAGGACTTTTTCGACGATCACGCCGCGGCCATCGCCACCAGTGACGAGGTAAAATTCGCCGGTCAGGACCGCCTTTCGGAGAGCGCCCTTGAGCTCGTCGATGGTGATCGATTCTTCACCTTTATCTAAATATCGTTCAAATAATTCATCGTCATATTCGATAGCTTTTTCGACTAATAGAGTTCGAGCGTTTTTAGCTTTTTCGACCATGTCGGCCGGAATTTCTTCGACCTTGAGCTCATGATCGTGAAACTCAGTGTAAGTATACGCCTGCATATCGATCAGATCGACCACACCGCTGACACCCTTTTCAAAACCAATCGGTAGATGAATCGGCAGCGCATTTTTACTGAGACGATTATGAATCGATTGCAAGGATTTATAAAAATCGCCGCCAATTTGGTTGATTTTGTTGATAAAGCAGATCCGCGGCACGCCGTATTTGTTAGCCTGACGCCAAACGGTTTCGGATTGCGCCTCGACGCCCATTTTGCCATCAAAGACCGTCACCGCCCCATCGAGCACGCGCAGAGATCGCTCGACCTCAGCCGTAAAGTCGATGTGGCCGGGAGTATCAATGATGTTGATTTTGTGATCTTTCCAAAAACAAGTCACCGCCGCCGAGGTGATGGTGATGCCGCGCTCGCGCTCTTGTTCCATCCAATCGGTCGTCGTGTCACCTTCGTGGACTTCGCCGATTTTGTGACTGAGACCCGTCCGATACAAAATCGCTTCGGTCGTCGTGGTTTTACCCGCATCAATATGCGCGATAATCCCAATATTTCTAAACTTTGCTAATGGAATAGCTGTCATCCCGTTCCTATCTTTTAAAAGCTAACTTCGCTATTTCTTGTCGCCACCAAAAAGACGAGCAAAAACTGCTTGAGCAACAGTTTACCAGTTGAGTGCACAAAAAGCAAATTATTTTTGGGCCGCCCGCCAGGCGCAATAATACCAAGACATTAGCACCGTGTGGATAATCGTCGGCATTAGATCGTTTTTGACAACTAGCGCCAGACGATTCGTCCAACTAGTTTCCAAAAATTTATCGTAAATGTGGAGATCGTAAATCCGCCAAACAATATCCATGTACAGCGGTGCAATCCCACCAGCCCGTTGAATCCGCAAACGATCGTGCGACGACAGGTGAATTTCCTCGAACCTGAGCGGCGCTGCAATACCAGCCACGCCAAATTCGAAAAAACCGTGCGCGGTCAGCAGGCCGTCCTTTAAATTCCAATATTCCCAATTATTCACCAATTTCTCACGCAGATTTTCACCCGGCATGATGACTTTTTTGGCAAAAGTTGTTCGCGTTTCCAACTCTTCACCACGGATTTCTTCCATTCGCTCTTCGTAAGGAAAATGGTGCGCCGGCGTCAGTCCGTCGGTAATCGCGTGCGCCAACCACGCCGCCTCAAAGGCCGCCCGTTCGCGATTTTTTTCCCGCAGCGCTGCGATCAGATTATTCTCGTGCCCGCGGATCAAATCGAGAATTTGTCGATCGCCCGCGTTTGTTGGATCAATGTAATGCCACGGCTCGTCACGCGCGGGCGACTTTTTCTTAATTCCATCCGGCCCATTCAACCCTTCAAATTTCAGGATTTCCCGAGCTGTTGGAAACTGAATGTTCGACGGAATATGCGGTTGTAATTTGCGCCGCACCACCCGATCGATTTTCTGATGCGTACCGATAATTTTGCCGGAACCTTTTCTAATTGTTGTACCGCTATACATATCCAAACATTGTATCAAAGATTCAAGATTCTTTACACTAATTCAGTGTCGTTAGTCGTTGATATTTGATAACGTTTTTTTGTAAATCTGGGAATTTGGTGAGGTCGCTGTTCGCGATAAACCAATCGGCGGCTCTCGCCGCGCGGGCGATTAATTTGGTGTCGGCGAGCGATGCGATTTGTAGGTTTAGGTCGCCATGTTGCATCGTGCCATAAATTTCACCAGGGCCGCGCAGTTGCAAATCGATTTCGGACAGGTAAAATCCGTCCGCGGATTTTTCGACTTCACGCAGACGCCTGGTCGGACGGCCGCTCTCCGTCATCATTAAATAGCAATACGATTGATGTTCGCCCCGCCCGACTCGACCACGCAGTTGATGTAGCTGTGCCAGCCCAAACCGATCAGCGTTTTCGATTAACATTACTGTGGCGTTCGGCACATCAACCCCGACCTCAATCACCGTCGTCGCCACCAAAATATCGATTTTATGCTCCGCAAAATCCCGCATGACTTTTTCCTTTTCTGCGCTTGGCATTTTGCCGTGAAGCAAACCAACCCTGAATCCCGCCCTGTCATCGCGAGGAGCGTCAGCGACGTGGCGATCCAGTGCGACTGAGGCTGGATTGCTTCGGCTTTCGCCTCGCAATGACTTCCCAAATATCTTCTCAATCCTCTTAAACTCTTCCTCCGCCGCCCGCTTCTCACCATTCCTTGCAGGACCCGGTCCTGCAAGAGATTCTTCGATCAACGGAGTGACGATGTAGGCTTGTCGTCCTCGATTTAGTTGCTCACGAATTTCTTTATAAAGTTCCACTCGCTGGTTCGGCGACCAAATTTTCGTTTCGATATTTTTCCGCCCCGCCGGCAATTCATTCAAAGTCGAGATATCCAGATCCCCAAAAACCGTTAGTTGCAACGACCGCGGGATTGGTGTCGCTGTCATAGAAAGTAAATGTGGCATCATATGCGCCTGCGCGTCATCGCGACCGCGAGCGAGCGAAGCGAGCGTGGCGGGAAGCGATCCAGCCTCAATTGTGCTGGATTGCTTCGTCGCTTC
>WRNW01000027.1 GCA_009776375.1 Candidatus Saccharimonadota bacterium
GAGCGAGCGAAGCGAGCGTGGCGGGAAGCGATCCAGCCTCAATTGTGCTGGATTGCTTCGTCGCTTCACTCCTCGCAATGACAGGCTCAGATTTCGCCAGTAACATTTGTCGCTGCTTGACACCAAATCTGTGTTGCTCGTCGATGACGACAAAACCGAGTTTTTTGAACTTTACATCTTTTTGGAACAGAGCGTGCGTGCCGACCACAACATCGACTTTGCCATCTGCGATTTGTTTATAAAGTTCGGTGCGGACTTTGCCTTTGACCGAGCCGGTCAGCAGCGCCACCCGCACGCCGAATGGTGATAATAATTTGCTCAAAGTTTCGGCATGCTGGGTCGCTAAAATCTCGGTTGGTGCCATAATCGCCGATTGAAACCCCGCCAAGCTCGCCTGATACGCCGCCGCACCCGCCACCACTGTTTTGCCCGAGCCGACATCTCCCTGCAACAACCGATTCATCGGAGACGTGTCATCGCAAGCCACCCCCTTGTCATCGCGAGCGTAGCGTGGCGATCCAGGATCCCCATTGGTTGCACTGGATTGCTTCGTCGTTTCACTCCTCGCAATGACAGTACCGTCAAAATCACAGAGGATGTCCCACAGGGCTCGACGTTGGGAATTTGTCAGTTTGAATGGTAATTTGCCCACAAACTCTTTGATTTTTGGCTGGTCGAAAGGAATATGAAAGCCTTTTAATTTGCTGTTTTCTTGCTTGTTTAAACGACTGGCGAGTAGGAGTTCAAACAATTCCTCAAATGCTAAACGTTCGCGAGAGGCATCAGTTTGGTTTTTGGTTTCAGGGAAGTGCAAGCCCAGCATCGCCTCAGCTCGCGGTAATAATTTTTGATCACGTACAATTTCATCCGGCAAAGTTTCCGGTAGCATCGTGATAATCGGCCGCAGTTTATTCAAAATACTCCGCGTCAGCGATGGTTTCAGCCCGCGTGTCGCTGGATAAATCGGCAAAATCCGCCCAGTTTGCACGGGCAGGTCTTTGACCGCTTCGGCACTGGGGCTGGTGATTTGATATTTGCCACGATTGAACCCAAATTCGCCGGAAAAATAGAACTCTTCATCGGGATTTTTGAACTGCGTTTCACGATAAGGTTGATTGAACCAGACCGCCTGGACTTTGCCAGAATCATCGGCCAGCACAGCAGTCGTGATATTCATCCGCCAACGAATATTACGAGTCGAGACTTTTTCAACATGCGCTCGCACTGTTACTTTTCCTGGTCGCAATCGCCCAATCGGCGTAATTTCCGAAAAATCTTCATAAGTCCGCGGCAAAAAACCAATCAAATCTCCAACCGAAACAAACCCTGCCGCCGCTAATTTTTCGACGGTCCTCGGCCCCACGCCTTTGATGCTCGATAATTTCGCATTTAGATCCACACTCCTTATTCTACCACTCGGCGGATGTTTTCCGAAAGGCGCGCCAGAGTTTCGTACGCAAATAGATCGAATTCGCGTTCCAGACCGTGCACCGAATTGCGAGCTTTGGGATCGCGACTAATAATCACCACTTCGTCACCCTCACCCAGATCGGCATCAGACAGATCAATCATCGTGTGATTCATGCAAACTCGCCCGACAATGTCCAATTCTCGACCACTCAGGCTAGTCACCAGACCACGATTTGATAGCGCTCGCGGGATGCCTTCGTAGTAGCCCAGCGGCAAAACACCGATGCGCATGGTTTGGGGCGCAATGAAACTGCCGCCGTAGCCCACCGCCTCGCCTTTTCTCAGATTAATCGTTTTAACAATCGTCGAGCGCAGCTCTAGAACTGGTCGCAGTTTGGAAAATTGCTGGGACCGATCGTCGTTCTCGGGCAGCTCGCTAAGACCATAGACCGCCAGGCCAGGCCTAATATAGTTAGCAAATCGGCTGTTGACCCGACCGACACCCGCCGAATTGGCGACGTGAATAATTTCGGGCTGATGTCCCGCATCGAGGATTTCGCGAACCGCTTGATCGAAAATCTCTACCTGTTGTTCGGGCGAATCGCTGTCCGGATCATCGGCCGATGCCAGATGCGTCATCACGCCCTCTAGATGCAGATTCTGATATTTTTCAAGGACGCGCAGATATTCCGCGATCTCCTCGGGCCGCAGGCCCAAACGATTCATCCCAGTATTAATTTCCAGATGAATATTAAATTTCCGCCCAGTTTGGCCAAACGCACGCAGATCGTCGATATTTTGGAGAACATAAGAAATCCGGTGATTCCTTAAACGACCGACATTTTCGCGCCGAATAACTCCCAGCACCAAGATTCGGCCCTTGAAAATCCGGCGAATAGCCGTCGCTTCGTAATAGCCATCGACCGCCACCATTGGCACGGCTAGCTCCCGCAAAATCGCCGCCATTTGCCGAATCCCGTGCTCATAAGCGTTCGATTTTAGCACCGGCATGACATCCGTTCCGCCAATTTGTCTGAGGATCTCGAGGTTGTGCCGGACGGCCTTCTTATCCAAGATAATTTGATTGAAAACCTTGAACTGCCGCCCGGTTTTCGGCCACAGTTGTTTAAGTTTCGTGCCAACGTTCATACTTTCCATTCTACACTAAAATAGACCGCGCAGGCCAAACATAACCAAGCCACCGAGTTCGCTAATCGCCCGCCACCAACCGCTCGGTTTGATAAACCAAAAGTTCCACGAGGCGTCTTCGGCGGGGCGACTGCGAAATTCGACCTCTGGCGCAGCACGTTTGAATTCCCAGAGGACGCGGCGCATGTGATACGGGCTGGTCGTTAGAATCGCCGTTTTGACATTATTCTTTTTCAGAATTTTGGCAGTATTAATCGCATTTTCGCGCGTGTTTGTCGAAATTTCGTCGATAATCATCGCGTCCTCGGGCACGCCTGCCTGAAAAGCGATCTCACGCATTGCCGCCGCATTGCTCGGCGAATTCGGATCGCGCGCCGCACCGCTAAAAATAATCTTGTCCGCCCAACCATTTTGATATAGCTCAACCGCCGATTTGGCTCGCGCCGCCGTGTCGCCACCGCTGACCGCGATGATCACGTCGGCCGCTTGGCAATTCTCATCTTTGCTCGGATGCTCGTCGCAAAACCGGAAATCGTCGGGTGTCAGAAAAGCACTGATCGCCACTGCAATGATCGCTAGACTCGCGACGATGATACCGATCCAGATGAAAATTTTCGTCACTGCTGGCTCCCAAACTTTAATTGTTCGTGAATAGTTTCTGAAAGTACGAGTTTTAGTTTTTCGATTTCTGCCGCCTTGGTTGGTCGGCCGAGGCTGATGCGGATTGAACCGTCAACTAGTTCGGGCGAGAGGCCGATGGCAGTAAGAACATGGCTGCGTACACCTTTGTTTGCCGCGCAGGCAGAGCCGGTGGCTACCTGGACGCCGCGCTGGTCGAGGGCGAAGACTGCTCGCTCGCCATCGAGACCCGCGATCGAAAAATTAAGGATGTTCGGTAGGCGATGTTTCGGGTGACCATTAACCACAGCAGTCATCGCGAGCGCAGCGTGGCGATCCAGACTGTCGCTGGATTGCTTCGGGTTACACCCTCGCAATGACGTTATTAAATACTTTTCCAGATCATCACGCATTTTTCGCAGGCGCTCGATTTCGCCCTTTCGTTTCTTTTCGGCGATTTCTAGGGCTTTGGCAAAACCGATCACTCCCGCAACGTTTTCCGTGCCCGAACGCAAGCCCATCTCCTGTCCACCACCGCGAATCAGCGGCTGTAGCTCCACGCCGGCCCGCACATATAATAACCCGACCTGCTTCGGCCCGTAACATTTCCCAGCATTTAATGTCATCAAATCAACCCCCAACCGCGCCACGTTGAGGTCCAACAACCCCGCCGCTTGGCTAGCGTCAGTGTGAAATAACAGCGGCGTTTTGACGCCATTTTTGCTCCGCTCGGCCCGCACCGCTGCCACGATTTCGGCGATTTCTTTGATCGGCTGGGTCGTGCCGATTTCGTTATTGGCATAGCCGATCGAGACGAGCACGGTTTCGTCGTCGATCGCTCGCTTTAAGTTGTTCAAGTCGACACAGCCATACCGATCGACCGGTAAAATTTTCGCGCCGCGCGCTTTTGCCGTTTCCAAAACCGCCGGATGTTCGATCGCCGTCGTAACAATTTTTCTTTTTGCAGGACCCGGTCCTGCAAGCGCGAGGCTTGCAAAGTTTAGCGCTAGATTAATCGACTCCGTCGCGCCGGCCGTCAAGACAATTTCCGCTGGTCGCGCGCCGACAACTTGTGCGATTTGGTGTCGCGCCGCTTCGTAATCCGCCCGCACTTCCCGCGCCGACGCATAAACGGCCGAAGGATTATAAAACGCCTCGGCAAAATACGGCTGCATCGCCGCTAGAACTTGCTCATCAATCGGCGTCGCCGCCGCGTAATCCAAATAGATCATACTCCCATTGTATCAGATATGAAAAAGTTTTTCAGCGTTCGCGGTCGTTTGCTTCGCGATTCGTGCAGGCGTTTCGCCACGCAACTCTGATAAGAATTCGACGATTTTAGGAATATAGCTCGGCTGATTCGGCCGACCGCGAAACGGTACCGGTGCCAGGTATGGTGCGTCGGTTTCGAGCAGCATCCGATCAAGTGGTAGTTTCTTGTGAACCGCCAACAGGTCCGGTTCCCTGTTGAACGTGGCGATGCCGTTAACGCCGATGAATAGCCCGCGCGTTAGGGCTTTTTCCATATTGGCGATATTATCAGTGTATGAATGCAAAACACCGCGAATTTTGCCGCCGAAACCGTCGAAAATCGGCCAAAAGTCGTCGAACGCATCGCGGACATGAAAATTGATCGGCAGGTCGTATTTTAGCGCCAATTCGATCTGCTGGTTCAGGATCTCGATCTGCGCCTCCCGCGGGCTGTATTCGTAAAAATAATCGAGGCCGATTTCACCAACACCAACAATCTCCTTTGCAGGACCGGGTCCTGCAAGAATTGATTCCAACTCCTTTGCAGGACCTGGTCCTGCAAAGGAGTCTGCAAGAGAGTTTTGCGCTTCGTGGGGATGGATGCCGATGATTGCGAAAATATGAACCTTGTCATTCTGAGTCGTAGACGAAGAATCTCCGGTATTTCGTAAAGATCCTTCACTTCGTTCAGGATGACAATTGTGATTTTTCGCAAAATTGACCACGTCGCGCGAGCTCGTCATATTCGTGCCGACACAAATGATTTTTTCAACCCCCGCCGCCTGTGCTGCCGCCAGAGTTTCGGACCGATCGAGTGGAAAATCGCTTTCGTGAATGTGGCAATGGGTGTCGATTAAAATCATACAAAATAGTCTATATGATTCCGAAAGAAAGATAAACTACTGCTATTATTGATCAGGATTGTCTGGATCTTTCCTCGTGGCTGCGCCCCCTAATATTGTTTCTGCTACCGCAACAACAACCGCCACTTGTCACGTCTCTATCATGTGCAGTAAGACACCCAGTCTGCCAGCTTCATCGCACAGTCTCGGATAAGTTGCAGGGCTCCACGACGCAAAGCAGTGACTTCTAAAATTGCGACCTCGTCTTCATCCAGTGCAGTCTGCCTGAACAACTTCATTTCCTGTCGTGTTGAAGGCAAATCTTGCCGCGCGAACTTCCGACTAGAATCGTCAAGGTCGGTGCTTATCGCGCTTAGCAACTCGTCTCTAGTTGGAGACGCGTCAGCACCGACAGTGGCTAAACTTATATAATAGACTATCTCCATAACAGATTCCGCCAGCTCAGTTTTGAAATTTTCAATTTGTTCTGTTGATTTTATACCGTTGTTTAGTAGCCAATCATATTCCTGGTCGTTGGACCCTGTCTGGGGTAGCCTCGATGCATACGGCCGTACATACAGGCTATTCTGTGTCTTGTTCTCCATTCGGTTTGAAATAGTGTCTACAAAATCTGCCATGATGCGTAAAGCGTTCGCTCGCCATGTAGGAATTTCCGCAAACTCGGGTGGTTCATCGCTGGTCTCCGATGATTCCTTCCCAGGCCACTCCATTACATTAAACTCATTGAACAACTGCTGGACAGCATAAAGCCCCACCTGGATAGCAAAAAACCTTTCGTTTATCTCGCCCTCAACTAAATCTCTCGAATTAAGCAAGTCCCCATAGATATCGCCACCGACGATTTTCTTAGCTATGTTATCCAACACAGCCATAATGAATCTCTGCGCACCCTCGGGGCTCGTAATTAGCGATTCTATCGGTTGTTCTTCTTCATTGTCTTTTTTGTGATTTGACCCTCCTGCCCCCCCCCCTAAAGTC
>WRNW01000028.1 GCA_009776375.1 Candidatus Saccharimonadota bacterium
AGAGCGCCACCAAAATACACGTTTTATTGCTGCCGCTAACACAATAGGTCGTGGCGCAACCGCCCAGTATGTTGGCCGTGCGCCAATCGACACAGCGACTATTGATCGTTTCGCTTTTGTTCAAGTAGATATAGACAAGGATCTGGAGGAATATATGGTAACCGGCGAAATGCCGAAAAAGCAGTTTTTCGATCTTGCATTGGGTGGCGTGCCCGATATGCTCGAGTGGTATGGGAGAGTTACTGATTTTCGTAAGGCTGTTGATGAGGTGGGACTCCGCACTCTTATCTCGCAACGAGCCACCTTGTATGGGGGAAAACTACTCGAAACTTGCGAGATCGGCATAACTCATTTGGAGAATCTACTGATTTATAAGGGCATGTCGGAACAGGATCGGTCGCGGTTAACTGAGAAGATGGAGGTGGCCTGAGGTGCTCTAGGCGGCTGATACCATAACTAGGAGTTATTAATGACAGCAGAATATAGCGGTAGCGGTATTATCCGCGAAGAGATTGAGCGGCCGGGTAGTACGCTGTACGTACGGCGATTGGCTGGACTCGCGGCTGGTGTTGATGTAATGAAATTTATACTGGCGCGCGGGCAAACTGATCTCGGTGAGTCCAGTTTGTCAACCGAAAAGCCAGACTGGTACGGCACGCGGAGCATGGAAGAAGCGGTCCAGCAAGCTGAATTTGGGTGGCCAAAGGGTCGTGAAAAAATGAACGCTGTATTAGAGCAGATAAATATTAATGAACTCTTGCGCCGATATCACCGACCTGAGCCACGGTTTGATGTCGCGGGGGACGAACCGGATGTTTCGCGATTTCTTCTCGGTGAACCGTGTGATATGGTCAGCTGTCCTTTAGGATTAACGGCTAAAGATAAAATTGCTAATTTATGGATTAATGCTACAGTATCTGTAGGCGTTTCGTCTGAGCAAATAATAAGACGTGGTGCTGTAATTGCAGCGGCACACGCAGCAGTAACAGCAGCAGGTTATTCGCTAGGAGTAGAGATGGTGTCGACAACAGAGTTCGACCGAACTTATGACATCATCGAATATCATATCCCTATTGTGCGACCTGGGGATTATTTTAGTCAAGATATTTTAGCTTGGTGCATGATATCGCCATCATTTTTCCGTCGTTTAGTCTTTGCTTTGAAAGAGATTGAGCCAGATAAACGACGGAAGGAAATCGGAGCATATCGTAACGGAAGCTATGGTCATCCAAGAAAGATTCAGTCTGAACTCCCTTACCAAACATTGCTAATTGACCAGGGTGAAGGATTGGATTTGCACGACGATAATGACACGGTACGTTTCGCGCAGGGTATAGTTGACCAGGCACTAAGAGTGTTAGAAAATCGCGACGACAGTGATTAGTGTATTTTTACCTGAGATTTGATCAAGCGATAACGCACATCCCGGAGCGCGTTCATGTAATCCATGAAAGCCTCGAACGGTGATGATTTGGGTGAAAAATAAGCATGCACATCACCATCATTCCAATATTTCGTACTCATATAATAAGCATGATCAGACGTCGTCAAACGTCGCCAATCACCAATCAAATGGACGTCGCCAGTTTCCAAAATCGCCTGTTCCATCGCATAAATATAATGATTGGATTCCTGTTGCATGCGATTACCGAGCCAGGCCGACAAATCGCGTTCAGTATCCGCCCAAGTCACCACGTGCGGCATCGAAACTTCGTCCTTGACCTCATAAGAATCGGCGGCTTGGCTAATCGTCATAAAAGTATGCCCCGGTCGCGCTAACCACTCACCCGGCAACGCTCGGAGGAAATTAAAGATGCCAGTGTCTTCCCAATGATGCTCGCCAAAGGTTTCATAATCAATAAACAAATTCATCAGCGGCGCGTCGTCAGCATCCAACCAGGCCGCGTATTTGCCAGAGGTCAGCGGATATTCTGTCCAAGCACGATTCGAAAAACGAAAAGCCATATCATCCGATAGTTTGTAGTTTTTGAGCAAGAGTTTGACTTGCTGCGCATTCGGTGGTTGATACAACCAGTTCGGCGAACGCCAACCGAGGACTTTGTCCCAACCTTCGGCCAGAACCGCTTTGTAACCGTGCGCATCTGCCCAACGACCGAGATCATCATTATAGGCCAACTCGGTGTTCCGAAAAGCCGTCGGTCGCACGCCAAAAGTCTCGAGGACTTTCCGCGCATGCAGCGCTACTTGACGATCGAATTCAGCGCGACTATAAAAAAACGCCAGCGAATGATAATAAGTTTCACCAATAATTTCCACACGGTTTTTCGTCGGATCGTCCGGCGAACGACCAGCGTCAACGAGCGCCTTGAACGAATCGAGCAGTTCGGGCAAATAATATTCGCACTGTTCAATAAAAGTTCCGGTAATCGACAAACTAACGCGAAATTCCGGATAAGTATTCAACATATCGATCAACGCAGCATTAGTCGGAAAGTAAGATTTGTCGGCGACTTTGCGCAAAATTTCGCCATCGCCCGGGCCCCAATAATTGTGATCAACACCGGTATCAAAGGCCGAATATTGGCGCACCCGCCAAGGTTGGTGAACGTGCATATAGAGACAAATCGCCTTAGGCATAGTAGGCGCCCTCCCTCATGATGCGGCCCCAATCGACTGAACTTTGGCGAGAACGGGCGATGACTTTCTGGTATTCGTGCGATAATTTTTCAGCGACGTCGCTCCAACTAAAGCGCAGATATTCGCGCTGGGCGCCTTCGCGAAGTTCGGTCGACAATCCTGGCGACAGGGAAATATTAACGATTTCGTCAGCCAAGCGGCGAGTATCCCAATAATCAAAACGCATGACATTGCGCAACAGTTCACCAACGCCCGATTGTTTGCTCAGCAGCAAGGCAGTATCCGAGTGGGCTGCTTCGAGCGCGGTGATACCGAATGGTTCAGAAACCGACGGCATGACAAAGATATCAGTGATATCGTACAATTCACGCTGCCGGGAACCACGAACGAAACCGAGAAAAATCACCCGATCAGAAATCCCCAGATCGGCCGATAATTCGATAATTTGATCGCGTTGATCACCCGAACTCGGTACGAGCAGGAGCAGTTTCGGATTCTTCGACATTGCTAGCGCCATCGCTTCGAGCAGATAAGAAATCCCTTTTTGCGCGGTTAAACGCACACCACCAGGCGAAACAATCGTGTAACCGTGCCGTTTTAATTCCTTAGCATAAAGATAATCATTGACATCGACGACGATATCCTCGAGATCACTAGGTTCGAACGAGTTGTGGACAACTTCGATTTTGTCGGGCGGGATGTGGTATTCCTTGACAATGATATCCTTGGTCAGTTGCGAGACCGCCAAAATCCGATCAGCCATCACTAAGCCTTGATATTCGATTTCATGAATCAACGGATTCCCGCTGTGTCCACCCGCGCGGTCGAATTCAGTCGCATGCACGTGGACGACTAACGGTCGACCACTGATCAGTTTAGCTCGCACGCCCGCCTCCATCGTCAGCCAATCGTGAGCGTGAATAACATCAGGGCGCAATTTACGACGCAGAATTAGTTTGACCACTTGATCAGCGTAACGACGCGTGGCCGCCACAAAATCGTTACCGTATTCGCGGGCATGCTCGCAGTCGCGACTGTGGCACACGGAACAAGTTCCCGAATACGCGCCCATCGCCACATATTCACCAGCTTCGTTGATCAGCGGTGGAACATTCGCCGCCGGGATAATTTTCATAAACCTCTCGGCTTCGGTGTGTTTGGCTGCGTAGGGCAGGATAAATTGGATATCGACGCCACGGTGAGCCAGCGCTTTGGCCATGTTATAGCTGGCGACACCAAGACCGCCGCTATTATACGGCGGTAGTTCCCAACCCAGCATTAGTAGTTTCATTTATCTATCGTTACTCACTTTTTAGTTAAAAACATATCCATTATAAGTCGTTTTTTTTGACACGTAAAGTCTTGATTTTCCTCTAAATTATTGTTTGTAAAGCTTACAACAATATTAACATTGTACCGTGCTAATATAGCACACTATTTTGGGCGGTGCAATAGATAAAAAGTGTTGTGAGTATTACAACGATAATTAGATTCTCCAAGAATTATGTTAAAATAGTCAGCATACGGGCGTAGTTCAGTGGTAGAACGTCGGTCTCCAAAACCGAAAGTCGGCGGTTCAAATCCGTCCGCCCGTGCCAAGCACCTGTTAGCCATACATATATGATAAAATCGCTTCATGCCGTGCCAATTAACTTTTGATTCTCTAGCGACCACCGCCGCCGCCACCACCTCCGCCGCCGCCGGAAAAGCCACCGCCACCCGAAAAACCACTGCCGCTGGACGAAAAACTACCGGTTCCACCGCTGTAGCTGGCCGACATCGAACTAGCAAAACTACCGCTCGACGACGACATAAAATGAACCAAACTAAAGGTGCCAGCGGTTCTCACCCAATCGGGTGAAGTACCAGTTTCGCTAGCGTAGGCCTCGATGACTGATGCCCAGGATTTTTCTTGACCAAACAAAATTGCGTAGGGCAACAATTTTTCATACAGTTTGACTACCGCCGCTTTGTCGTCGATGTTGATCCGCTCGGCGCCCTTGACGGATTGGAGGAATTTTAGGCGATCGACCTCGGCGCACTTGATATACATTTCTAACCCCTGGAGATAATAGTACATATCCCAACCTTGGTCGGTCAATTTCGCGGGGACGACGCTGCTCCTAGCGCCAGCTAAAAACAGCCCGACAATCGCCGCCAGATTAACACCGATCGCTAATGTAAAAATTTCTCCCGCAAAAATTTTGCCCGGCAAATCAGCAATCACGCTAGCTATAAATGCTTGGGCGAAAATCACTAGCAAACAAAACGCAGCGTAGTTGATGACGGGAGGCGATTTTTTCTTACTTTTATTAAAGTACCCGCCATTTTGCAATCGCACATCTCTCGTCAGATTAAAAGCTTGCAGCGCGCGAGCGGTGTGCTCGGGCGTCGGCGTTTTAATTTCGACCTTGTCACCTTGACCGAGGAAGAGGATATCGAGGAGAGCGGTTTCTTCGTCTAGGAGATCTTTGCCCGACAATCGTTCGAGAAAATAGAGTTTCTTTTTGATACCAAAGATTCCCTTACTTTCTTCCTCAATAATTTTCAGGTGATGACGCACCGCTAGGTCGATAATCTGGGCGGTCATGACGTTACCACCCCTTCTCAGGCGATAAAGGATGCCCCGCGCGGCGAAAATCGAAATCCCTTTGGGTGGTAAGTATTCAGGCACGATCGGCCGTTGATGTTGTTTCTGGGGCAGATAAATTTGACGATAATGT
>WRNW01000029.1 GCA_009776375.1 Candidatus Saccharimonadota bacterium
AACGTCTATCCTGACGTGCCCGACAGGTTCGTCCGTAAGGACGGTTCTGCCGGCGCACCAGTGTATGACGTTTCTGAAACCGATGGGTCTGAGGAAGAGAATGTTTCGCACCAGGCAGGACTTGCAGGTGATGCAAACCCGATCAACTCATCCAAAATATTCTCGAGCGGTTCGTTCTGCGACAATTGAGCAACAGTTTGCAGCCAAGCGACAAGTGGGGCGAATTTGGGTTCGGCCGAGAGAGCGTCGAGCCAATTGAGGCGTTTTTCGTGTGCATTGAGGCTGATTTGCCAGAGGTCGAACGCTGCGATTTGCCAGGCGGGATGGGCTAAAACCTGTGGCAGATATTCATCAATCACCGCCGGAACGCCGCGCGCGATGGCTTCGGCAACGAGACCGAGGTTGATTAATTGTTGAATTGGTTCACTACCTAGGACGTCGCGTCGTCGTTCGTAATCAATCGCGATATTTTGCGCGGCCAAGAACGGCAACAGCCTCTCGAGCTGTTTATGATTTCTCGAAATAACGGCGATTTCGCTAGGATCCACACCAGTATCAAGTAATTGTCGAATTTCCTGGGCGATAAAATCGTATTCAGCTTCGCGCGTAGCGGTCGAAATGCGACGGACTTTTGATGCGAAATTGACTTTCTTGACTAACTGTTTGGCCGAACCATCAGCCGATGTTAAGCGTTCGGAAATTTGGGAGACCACGTTTCCTGCCAAATCCAGAATCGCTGCGCCACTGCGGTAATTCTCGCTCAAACTAATTACGGTCAATGTCGGGAAGCGCGTGGCGAACTGCCGGATGTTGCTAATATCGGCGCCCTGGAAACGATAAATCGCCTGATCATCATCGCCGACGACCAGCAAATTCGGATTATCGTCGTAATCAGTCAGCGTTCGTAGCAGGCGCATTTGGGCGTCGTTGGTATCTTGAAATTCGTCGACCAAAACATATTGAAAAGTTTCTTGTAACTCGGCGCGCAGGTCGGGATTTTTCTCGATTGCCGCGATGACGCGGAGGATCATATCGTCGAAATCATAAAAACCGCGCGCGGTCATCGCGTCGGTGTATTTGGCGTAAACCTCGCTCGCGAACAATAATTTTTGACTAAGTTTATCATCCTTTAAAATCAACTCGCCGTGCGGATTTTTGGTCGTCCAAAGTTTTTTCCACTCGGTCAGCGGTTTAGTTTTGTTGGTCGTTTTGGCTTCGCCTAAGTGGCGCGCTAGACTGTGCGTAAAAATTTCCGCGAGAGTCGGTTCGGTCGAAAACGGCAGGCGCGGCGTCTCGGCCATCGCTTTTTCGGCGGTTTGTAATAATTCCCCCGCCGCTTCGACGGTCGCTAGCGTAATCTTGTCAGAAAAAATTTTCCGTAGTAGCGGCGTGATGCCGGCCGTGAAAGCCAAATTCTGAGTTAATAGTTGACTAACTTCGCTAGGCGCGAGACCGGCTTTTTTAAAATCAGAAATCGTCCGCGCGAGTTCGCTGAGATACGTCCACCCACCGTTCATCGTCGCGGTGAGCGGGTTGTCGTGCGCTAGATCACTCAAAATTTCATCCAAAATTTCTAACGTCGTTAGCTCGCCGGCCGGTTGAAAAACCGCGCCGTCATAAAAATATTCAGGATAACGGCCAATAATTTCGCTACCGAAACTGTGAAAAGTGTGAACTGCCACCCGATAAGCGTCGGCGCCAAAAATCTGTGCCATCCGCTCGGTCATGTTGGTCGCGGCCGATTCGGTGAAAGTCAAACAAAGAATCGAGCCAGGGCCGGTGTCGGTCTTTTTCAAAATGTTCGCCACCCGCATGGCCAGTAACTGGGTTTTGCCAGTCCCCGGTCCTGCGATCACCATCACCGTGCCATCGATTTGATCAACTGCGGCGGCTTGGGCGGGATTTAGTTTCTGGTACTCCTCATCAAAATTCACAGTAACTATTTTACTACGTGGGTGAATGAAAAGAAAACCTATTGGGAGATGTTAAATTCAATGGCCTGAAGACGGCGTATCTATAGCCCGACCATTCTATTGGCGACTAAACCCAAATGATCTGCTAGGCCTTTTGCTATCTCTGTTTTCGTGTCGTACTCAGCAACAAGACCTGCTGAACTTAGCAAATAGGCTTTGTGTTCTTCGCCCGCAATATCCTCTAATCTATTTGCTAAAACGAAAGAGCAACTATTTTCAGTCAAAGTTTCATTAGCAGCAGTGAGAAGTTGTTCAACTGTTGCGTTGCTCAATAACTTAAAACCGACGAGAGAGGACTTTGGCGAGAGGGTTTTGAGCTCCGAAATAATTTTCGGCGTGCGTTCAAGCTCTACAGTCAGCTTTAACATGCTCGAATTTATTTTTTCGTTTCTATCCAAAATCTTACCATCAGGGCCAAGCACTTTTGCAATTTTATAATCACTTACTGCTGCGCTATGAATGATTACATCTATGTCTTCGTCTTGTAATAACTCACAGGCAATCTTTTCAAGGCTCGCAACATCGGTATAATCAATTATCGTTACTTTGTCCGATTGGATAGCCGGTTTTACCGATTGGCGGGCTGATAAATAGTAAAGTGTATTCAAGTTGTCTAATCGCAAAAACTCGTCTGCGATTTTCGCCCCCAAGCGCCCTGATGAAAAATTTGTTATACCGCGAACTGTGTCGATTGATTCCGTTGTTCCACCGGCGGTTATTAAGATATTCATAACCGCCCGTTTCCCACCAACGCAGACTCTAATCCCTCTATGGTTTTTTCGATCGGGTCTTTGATATTTACTCTATGGAGGTTTTGCGAGGTCGAATCAAAATAATTCGTAGTATAGATATCTGTTTCAACATCGTTTGGCAAGAAGGCTGCCATGTACAAACCTCCCTCCGTGTTAGACAGCCTAATCTCCGGATGTGTTCTTGATAAACTATTCTTTGTCAAGGTAAATTGTTTCTGATATTTTTTCTGCTTCTTTACAATATCGCTTTTAATATCATAATTCTTCAAGTAATTATCTATGAATGCCTGAGAAAATGGTGATGTATGCATATCGGCAAAGATTTTTTTCTCATATAAAGCATTAATTATGGATTGTTTTGCAAGGATATAACCAACATTTATTCCGGGACCTATGATTTTTGAAAATGTGCCTAAGTATACTACACTGCTTGTCTTGTCTAACCTGTAGAGCGGGTTGAACTCTTTGCCTGTGTAGTTAAACTCTGAATATGGGTCATCTTCGATTATAGGGATGTCGTAGTCATTTGCAATTTCTAAAAATTCTTGTCGTTGGTCGTTGCTCCAACTTATGCCTGTCGGGTTATTAAATGTTGGAACTACATAAATAAGTTTTGGGTCATTCTTTTTGATATTTTGTTTTAAGTCGTCGAGATTCACGCCGTTATCACTAATACCGATTGTTGAAACGTTAGCTTTTTGCATGCCAAATGAACCAATTGCGCCAAAATATGTTGGCTCTTCCGAGATAATTGTATCTCCTGGATTAATCAACAACCTTGCTAGCAAATCTATTGATTGTTGCGAACCTGATGTAATGAAAAGGTTGTCAGTGGACACCTCGGTACATAATTTTTCACCCAGATATCCTGCGATGGTCTTGCGCAGTGATTTCGAGCCTTTGGGAGTGGCATAATCATCAAAAGTAGACATACTGTCTGCCACGTCTTTTATGCAGGCTTGGATTTTTTCGAGTTGTGTCATTTCATCGCTCTTTCGCATTTGTAAATTGCAGTGGCTCCACTTACTGCGACATTGATACTGAAAAATGGCGACAGTTTTTCCTCTATGTCTTCGCCGGGTATCCAGTCAAAAACTGTATAGTGTGGGGCATATCCCTCTCTAATCTGGACATGGTGAACTTTGTCACCGATCAAGAGTGAGGTTTCGATGAAGTTAGCCTCGTCGTACTCGTATTCCTTTACCATGGGTTTTTCAGTAGGTTTGTTGTTAAAAGTGTTAAAAACAAACAAGCCGTTTTCTTCAAAAATACCCGCGAACTGTTCAACATCAATATCATTCAACCAATAATTTATTGCTTGTTGGCAAAATACCTTGTTGTATCTTTCTTTATTTGTTTTCAAAAAATCTTGGATAGACAAGTTGTAAATTTTTACACCCATTATGGCTAAATCGCTTGGTATCATATCAGCCTCTTGGTCAAGGTATGACACGAAATCGCTAAGTTTAACAAGCTGACGGGTTAGTCTACCGCCACCACCGCAGATATCCAAAACTTTATCCGTTTTTTGGACGTTTGCTGAATCGGTCAATTCCGTTACCGACCGCTTAAAGTATCTCGCATAGAGTTTTTCATATACTTCGTACGATGGATATTTTGTGTCCATTATAAACTACCTTTTATTATTTTTCCGTTATTGTCAAAAAGTTCGAAAACGCCGTGATGTGAAATGTTGAACGAACCCTTAACATCTCGCAGACTATCTCTTACAGTTCCGGGGAAGGCGTAAGGCAGATATGGTAATAATGCTTCATCAAAATCGTGAGTGTGAACGACGGCCTTGACGCCTTTCATACCTATTAATCTATACAGAAGTGGCGCATTAAGTGTTGCTTTTTTATCGGCGTAAACAATATGATTGTTGAAATCAACACCCGATACAATAGCATATTTGGTCAGATCGTTTTTGCCCCTCGTTGTTGTAATCATTCTGCCGTCTGTCGTCTTGACTGCAACAGATCCAAAAATATATGTGTGCGATCCAGCCTCAACTATTGGCATTCTACTTCTATTACCCTCGAGGTATCTGTAATACAGATTTAAATCCTCGTCCGGCAACGGATTTGTCTTGTCGTCTAGGATTGTCTTGAAATAAATATCTTGTTTAGATTGCTCAATAAATTCTTGCAGATTATCAATTTCGAAAAAGCTTTTTTCTTTAGTTAGGATATAATATGCACCGTTGTTTTCTATTACATAAAAGCCAGCCCTACTGTCCAATAGTTCGGTGTAAACAGGAACAATATCTTTGTCATCTAAAGTTTCAACGTGCACCAATTGTACATTTTCGTCTGGTAACATCCCAGCTGGTGAAATTTGATTCGGCTGGGGGGGGG
>WRNW01000030.1 GCA_009776375.1 Candidatus Saccharimonadota bacterium
CGACCCAACCGACGTTTATTTCGGTGCCAGAGTTGACCTCGCCAAACCCAGCGGCAAATACCAAACCGTGGTCGTTTATACGGCGGTGGTGGGGACGTAAGGACGTGCTAGATAAATTCCTTCACCAAACCCTGCACCTGCCCTATCGTCTGCGGGTAGCACATGATCGGCGCGGACAGAACGAAAAAGCGACGCTGATATTTTGGCACGGTGTGGCGGCGAGTAGTGCGGTTTGGGATAAAACTTTTGACACGATCTCTCATGATTCGACATTTGATCAGGCGCGGTTGGTGGCTATTGATCTACTCGGTTTTGGTAAATCGCCGGCGCCGGATTGGTCGGACTACACGATCGACGATCATTTACGGGCACTTCGGCAGACTGTGCGCAGATTGCACATCAAAACACCGATTATTTTGGTTGGTCATTCGATGGGTGCGCTACTGGCGGTGGAATATGCGACGGCTTATCCTGATAATCGTATTAGAGCGCTGGCGCTGGTTTCGCCGCCACTGCTCCAGCCTGGTACCAATCGGGATCGGCTGTATCGCCAACTTTACGACAAAATACTGACCGCCGCACGAGTCAAAAAGCTCGACTCTGTGGCTGGTTTCTTTGATAAATTTACGAGTTTCGAAGCCGACGCAGCCGCCAAAGCATCGTCCCGGCGCTCGATGCAACGCGTGGTGATTGATAGTCGAGCTTTTCATCAGATCAAGAAACTGCGTCTACCGATTCACATCTTTCATGGTTCGCTCGATCTGTTGGTGAGTGGTGCTAATATTAAACATTTTGCTGAACAAAAAAATATCACAGTCCACATCGCCCCAAGTGGACACGACGTGGTTGGTCAAAAAAAGCAGCAATTGATCAAGGTTTTGGGTAAGCTAATCGAAAACGTGTTAATATAGCATATATGAAGAGATCTCGCACAATAATTGTAGATAACACAGAAATCATTGTCCAACAATTTGGTGGTGACGATTATATATCGTTGACCGATATGGTACGTAACATAGATGGCGAAGATCATATTCGTAACTGGATGCGCAATCGCAGCACTCTTGAGTTCTTGGGCGCATGGGAGGTAATGTATAACCCACATTTTAAAGGTGTCGAATTCGACACCTTTTTATACGAATCGGGCGCTAATCGATTTAATATGACACCCACCAAATGGGTGGCAGCCACAAACGCCATTGGTATTATCAGTAAACCTGGCCGAAACGGTGGCACCTACGCCCACAAAGACATCGCTTTTGAGTTCGGTACTTGGATCAGTCCAGCGTTCAAACTTTATCTCATTAAAGAATACCAACGACTTAAAGAAATCGAAAACAACCAATATAACCTGGAATGGAATGTCCGCCGGATGATCAGCAAGGCAAACTACACCGTCCACACCGACGCGGTCAAAGATCGCTTGATTTCTGCAACGTTGTGGGACCAGTCATTGGTTTATGCTGACGAAGCCGACCTAATCAACGTTGCACTGTTTGGCACAACTGCTGCCAATTGGCGTCGAGCTAACAAACTTCGTGCTAAGAACGGTGAGAACGTCCGTGACAGTGCTAGTATCAACGAGCTAATAATTCTTTCCAATATGGAAAGTTATAATGCCGAAATGATTCGCCAGGGTATCAACAAAAAGCAGCGTTTTGAAAACCTACGCGTTATGGTGATGTCGCAAAGTCGTTCGTTAGCTGATATTGACCCTATAAAATCATTGAAGAAGTTAAAAGACACCACCTATTTAGAGGCCAAAGAATAGTTCATCGAAAATCCGAAAGTTCTCCCCGAGGACTGCCGACTGGCAGTCCTCACCCGCGACACCAAGGTGTCGCAGATGCAAATTCGATAATTCTTGCCAAATTCAAAACCCAGCCTCTGGCCGGATTTAAAGTTTGGAGGAGCCAGCGGGACTTGAACCCGCGACACCAGGCTTAAAAGGCCCGTGCTCTACCAACTGAGCTATGGCTCCATCGACGTCCAGCAGTATATCAGAGTAAAACGCTTTTGACAAGGTGGTCGGTCCCGCTAGGCGCCAACTTTATCTTTCTTTTGTCCACGTTTAGCATTTTGCTCGATATATTCAATGATCGGTGTGGCGACATCGCGACCGGTTACTTTTTCTATGCCAAAGCCCGGACTGGCGTTGACCTCGAGTACCAATGGTCCGCGGTTGCTGCGCATAATGTCGACGCCGGCCACGCCGAGACCTACAGCTTTGGCGGATTTGATGGCAATTTTGCGTTCTTCGTCGGTCAGTTTGATCGCTGTGCCTTGGCCACCCTTGTGCAAATTCGAGCGAAAATCATCATTTAGCGATTGACGTTTCATGCTAGCGACAACTCGACCACCGACCACGAAAACACGAATGTCGGTGCCGGCTGATTCGGCGATAAATTCCTGAATCATGACGTTGGTGCCGTCTTCGTTATAGAGGTAAAAGGCCTGCAGAGCCGAGCGTGCAGCTTTTTTCGTCTCGGCCAGAACTACGCCGTTGCCGTGCGTGCTGGTACCTAGTTTAATAATCACCGGCTCGCCACCGATTTCCTCTAACATCGTATCAATATCGATTGAATTGCGACTAAAGATCGTTTTGGGCACATCGACCGTACGCGCCAAAATCTGCGTCGCCCGCAGCTTGTCGCGTGCCCGAGCAATTGCAATCCCACTGGCGGTCGTGAAAATTCCCTCGCGCTCTAGTTGACGCACGACCGATGTACCATAACGCGTCATGTAATTAGCAATGCGCGGAATAATCGCATCATAGGTTTTGATGTCGATTTCTTTACCTTTATAGATGACCTTGGGGTTTTCTTTGTCCACCGACACCAGACAGTTTTTGTATTTAATAATGTCGACTTGATGGCCACGCGCTTCGGCAACTTCTTTCAACCGTTTGGTTGAATAGTTACCAGTGCCGTTACTTAAAATTGCGATTTTCATAAATCTTCTCCTCTTAAATCGTTTTGTAATTTATTGAAACCTGCGTCATCGAGCTCATTCAGTCTACGTGAACTATGCGATACATCGACAATGAACTTCCCCATTAGTGTATTACGGCCGATTAAAATTGGAAAGGTGGCGTGCGCACGATCCGCCAATGTACAAAACGTTCGCACGCGCCGTTTTTTCATCTGTAAAACAATTGGAACGAGATAGCGAACTTCTTGGTGCCCGGTGGAACTCATCACAATTCGTTCCTCAAATTTGTTAGTTTTACAAATTTCGCCGGTAAAAAATTCTGATCCTGGAGCAAAAAATTTCCATGTTAAAACACCGTTCGTCTCACTGATATCCGAAGCCCAGATGGCCGTTGTACGCGCACCAGTATCAATACGTGCTGGGATCTTCTTTTGCCTAGTTGCCACCAACCAGACATATTCTGTTCTTCCTATAGTTACTTTTTCTCGTGTATCTGTCATGGCTACATGTTAATTTAACGTGCGTAAATTGTCAATTATTGCTACCTTTCTTCAGTTGTGATAGTATGGCGGTTCATGCAACATACAATTATAGCTACCTACGTCGCTAGTGCCGACAATAGTACACCACCACAGTTTGCTAATGGTTATTATCGTTTGGCTTACGAACAGCTCTTCCACGAACTCATACAACAGGGTGCTAGTGCAATTTGCGTGTATAATGCCGCAGACAACTATCTCGGTAATGGTATATTTAAGCAATACTGGCTAGCTGTTCAGAGCAACAATGGCATTACCTACAAAAAATTTAATGGGGAGATAAAGGTTGATATTTTATATAATAAATATAGGGCTGGCTTCAAATCCAACGACTTGTTAAAGATAAACCCAGATATTGTACAAGACATTACTGCAGATAAATATTTGTCGTACCTGTTTGCGCCAGAATTTCATGCGCCTTGCTATTTCATAAACGATGGCTCTCAGCTAGCCACACTAGCGCTGTCAAATAGTGGTATAATCGCCCTTAAGGAATTGGATTCTAACGGCGGTAAAAAAGTTTTTATCGGGCATCTTAGCAATTATCATGAAAATTTGCGCTTTCCCTTATTGGCTCAAGAATTTATCGATACCAGTGGCGGTACACCGGAGGGGCTTGCAAACGGAATCCATGACGTGCGCGTGGGATTATTTAATGGGACGCCAATCCACGGTTTACTACGTGAACCAGTTGCAGAGGGTGAGCTTAGAGCAAATTTTGCACTTGGTGGCAGGGCGCGGGGGTTGTTCGTAAGTGAGATCCCAGAGATATTGATCGAGAAGACCAAATGTATTGATACTCGCTTTAAAGTCAATGTACCTAGATTTTTTAGTGCCGATTGGGGATATGATAGAGTGACAAACGAATGGAGGTTGTTTGAGCTAAACAATGCGCCCGGCTTGGCCCATGAAAGCGAGTATGGCTCTGCAGACAATGAATATATGGAACTTTTGGCTCAAATGTTAATTAGAAGCGCAAGCCTTGTCGCATGATGCGCAATTGTTATATAATTGCTATGTTATGGTTGGTGGAACTACAAAGATCAATATTACTACCAAGCTGATTGCCGATGAGGCAAGAAAGCGTGGCTATACGTTGGATATTTTCAAAAAGAGTTCTGCGACAGTTGATGATTCTTCGGTGATTTGCGCAAAAAAAGGTGGTCGAAACATTTGGTTTAAGAGCCTATATACTGCCCTAACACCGTCGACTGCACGCTATATCGCAACGTCCTCAGCCCACCACCTTCGCGACACTAGCGGGTGTTTTACACTGTAAGGACAAGTGTAATCTATGATGGTTGTAATAGTCAAGATAATCTTCTAATTC
>WRNW01000031.1 GCA_009776375.1 Candidatus Saccharimonadota bacterium
CACCTGCACACCGACCGCGCGTAGATCATCGGGCGTCAGACATTTCACCTCGGCGTGCGTCCCGACGACAGAAAACGTCGGCGTTGCAATTGGCCCGTGCGGCGTCCTGATCACTCCCGCTCGGGCTAAACCACCAGATTTGGCGACAATTTCAAAACTAAAAGGTTGCTTCATCACCAGTGATCTTTTTCATAAATTTCACCACCTGATACGTGACGGGCAGCAGCACTGTTTCGCCAAGTAGCGTCGTCACATAAGCAATCCCAATCAAACCGAACAATTGTTTGGTCGAAATCACGCCGCCAAAGGCGACCGTCACAAAAATCACCGCGTCGACCAGATCACCGACCACGCTCGAACCCAGCGCGCGCAGCCAGAGTTTTCGACCGCGAGTGGCGACTTTGATTTTGGCAAAAACAAAGGCATTAGTAATTTGACCGACCGTGTAAGCCGCCAAACTGCCCGCCACCAAGCGCGGCATGAAACCGATGATCGCTTCGTAGGCGGCTTGATTGTCCCAGCCAACGCCTGGCGGCAAAATTTGGACGATCCATAATATCAAAACGGCCAACAAATTCATCGCAAAAGTCACGAAAACGATCCGCCGCGCGACCTGGAAACCATAAATTTCGGTGATGACGTCGCTGAGAACGTAGGCTAAAGGAAACAAAACCGCGCCGCCGTCCCAGACCAAACCAGTCCCGAAAAAATCGAACAGTTTGGTGCTAGCGATGTTGCTCACGATCAAAACCGTCACCGACAGCGCTACCACAATCATGTAGAGCGTCTGTTTACTAATTCTCACTCTTTAATTTTATCATGGTTCATGCTAAAGTGGGTAACGAAACGATGGGGAAGGAGAAAACATGGCCAAGAAAATAACTAAACGATCGGATTACACTTCGTGGGACGAATTTTACATGGGTTTGGCGCTCTGGGCAGCCCAGCGCAGCAAAGATCCTAACACTCAGGTTGGTGCTTGTATCGTCGACAAAGATGGCTATGAGGTCGCGGTCGGTTATAACGGTATGCCCATCGGTATTAGTGACGATCACATTACTTGGGAACGTGAAGGTAAATATAGTGAGACAAAATACGCCTACGTCGTTCACGCCGAAGCTAACGCCTTGATCAAAACTCGGCGCGATATTAGTGGCGGTACGCTCTATGCGACGATGTTTCCGTGTAACGAGTGCGCTAAAACTATCGCTAATTGTCATCTCAAAAGAGTAGTTTATTTGCAGGATAAATATCACGATGACGAAATTTGGGTGGCTTCGCGAAAGATTTTCGACACTTGTGGTATCAAATACGAAGCCTACCAATCGACCAATCGCAAATTCGTGATCGAAGTGTAATTATTCGTATCTGAGCGCTTCGATCGGATCTTTCCTGGCGGCGCGGCGAGCGGGCAGGGTGCCGGCCAAAAAAGCAATCAGCATCACCAACGCGACCAAATAAACCAACAGTAAAATATCAAATTCCATCAAATTAAAGCCTGGTAAATCCTTTAAGAAAGTGTTCGCCGCTAGCGGATTGATAATCGCTTTGGCCAAGTAGGCCACACCAACACCGAGCGCCGAACCCCAAAAACCTAAGGAGATCGCTTCGATACTGAACATCATAAAGATTTTGCCTTTACCGAGACCCATCGCTTTCATTAGGCCGATTTCGCGCGTGCGTTCCTGGACCGCCATGAACAGGGTGTTAATAATCCCGATACTGGCCGCCAGCAACGCAATTCCACCAAAAATCGTAAACACTAAAATGATCGCATCAAAGAAAGTTTTAATCATCCCGACCTGATCATTGATCGTCGTACCAACAAAACCGAGCTCCTCGAGATCGTCCTTGATTCTATCCAGCCCATCGTCGCCCAAACTAGTATCCCACTCGGCAGTCGCCAGCATCGTCATGTCGCGATAGCTACTGGGCATGCCAGCGTAGAGCACATCGAGAATATCGTCCTGGAGCGACTCGTTGATCCAACTGCGCCCCATATTAATAATCGATTTATTAAGCACGCCAACCACTTTGGCTTCAACCAGCTGGATCTTCATGGTTGCCTGTTCGACGATGGCGAGTTGAATAGTTTGGCCAATAATGTCGGCGTCGGATGCGTATCCCAAAACCGTTGCGTAGCCCGGTTGGAGGTTGATTTCCGGCGTGTGGCTATTGATGTTGATCAAACGTCCTTCGGCGATGTCGATATTGATCCGAGTTGATGGCAGCGCGTGCGGTGAAATCAAATATTTCTTGTCAGTTTTGTCCGAAGTCACATATTCCGCTTCGACCATCCGCGCACCTTTGACCGATTCGACGCCATCAATTTCGGCGATTTTTTTCATATCATCAGCCGAAATAATCGTCATTTCGGTGCTGTTTTTGTCTGGATCATATTCGGTTGGTCCGTTGCTGCCAAAACTCATCACACTTTGCATGATTTCCTGGAAAGCTTGGGGCATGATTTCGATGTAACCTTCGCCGCCAGCGCTGTCCATTTGCTTGTCGATATAACCGTTCACGCCAGTTCGAATTGCACTCGTTGCGATAATCGTGAATGAGCCAATGAAAATCGCCAGGATTGTTAGGAAAGTTCGACCTTTGTTGCGCAACAAATTCGAATTTGCACTTTTGATAATGTCGATAAGTTTCATAGTATGCGACCTCCTTGACCTGCGCTTCGCTTATGAGACAAACCTACGGTTTTTCTCATCGCGCCGGGACGAAAAGTGTGATTTTCGTCTCGGGCTGCTCTTTTCCCTTTGTTGTCATCTGCTACGTTTGAGATGATTTTGCCATCCTTGATATAGAGTTGTCGATCACAACGCGCCGCTAGATCAGCGTCATGGGTAACGATAATTAGCGTGATATCTTTTTTCTTGTTCAGATCGAACAGCAAATCCTCGACCGCTTGGCTAGTCGCTGAATCGAGATTCCCCGTCGGTTCGTCGGCAAAAATTATCGCTGGATTATTGATCAGCGCGCGGGCGATACAAACTCGTTGTTTTTCACCACCAGACAGATCGTTGGCGCGCATTTTGGCCTTGGCGGTCAGTTCGACAATTTCTAGCGCTTCCATCGCCCGACGCTTGCGCTCGGATTTGCGCACGCCAGCGATTTTGAGCGGCAACATGACGTTATTGAGCACTGTGTCGCGCGCGTTCATAAAAAATTGTTGAAAGACAAAACCGAATCGTCGATTGCGTAAACGATTGATTTGACGCATTTTGAGTCTGGTCGTACTTTGTCCACCGATTTCCACCCGGCCAGCAGTTTGACTATCGAGTAGCGCTAAAATATGCATCAGCGTACTTTTGCCAGAACCACTTTTACCGATAATCGCCACAGTTTCGCCGCGCTGAATCTCTAAATCAATACCGTTCAGGGCTTTGACCGCCGAAGATTTCTTGCCATAAATTTTGGTTAAGTTTTTGGCCGCAATGACCGACCTGCTGCTCATTGATCCCTCCTTGATGTAATTCAAACATTGTATCACTTTTTGATTTTGGATGGAAGTCTCGTCCGCCCGAGTTAGCTCGTGGTAATCCGTCGATAAGTAAATTTGACACTCGGACGCCAATGACCAACAGCATCGCTATCGTATTGTTGGATCACCCCGCCCGCGATCTCGGCGATTTGCACCAGCGCTGGATTGTACGGCGCCAACGTCCGATAAAACACTAGATCGTTGTCGTTTTTGGGCGCACGACCGGGAAAAATTTCGCGAAACTTGGCGGTCGCGATGCGATCAAAATAACCCGCATCGGCGTGCGGCGGCATTAATTGTTCGGCTCTCAAATTCATCCGCGTCAGGATTTTCTTGACATCGCCGAGATTCTGACCACCGTGAGTGACGATCAGCGCGTAGAGCAGACCTTTTTCCGACAGAAAAACACTCGCGCCAGTACTAGCGCCGGCCGGAATTTTATCGGCAATAATCGATTTAATGTCAACGTGTAGCCCGAACGCTGCCTGAACGTGTTTCTCCAAACTAATCTCGTTGTACAGCTGATTCATAGAGTTATTCTAGCATATTTTAGCGATCATTGACAATCATCGCGATAGATTAAGCACAACCAATTATAAAATCAAATTTAAGTATTGACAAATACATGAGGGGGGGGGGTAGGATAGTAATTGTTTAATGATAAAGGAGTTCCGATGCATGGTTATTGTTTCAAGAGGCCCGCTCATGATGGTCGGTCTCTTACAGACAAAGAGTTGCAACAAAAGTTGATATCCTTATTTGAGCAAAGACAGAAGTGTGGGTCATGCGCCTTTAATCTTCTCGGCTGTCCTGTGATAGCTGATAACGTGCGCATTGAGCAAGTACCAGGGTGGATCAATAATGTTATGGTGTATATGAAAGAAATAAAGCAGAGTTGTATGTACATGCCATGTTCAGATGAGGACCTAGACGTTGAGCAAAAGGAATAAAATATTACAAAATTGCAAATATTATTAAAATATCGTAAAAGGGGTTGACATTAGCACAAAAAGAGGATACCATGGCCTAGTTTGTATTTAATAGTAGGGAAGTGTGACAATGGATGTACTACCACCAAAACAACCGGCAACCACAATGGCCCCCCCCCAGCCGAATCAAATTTCACCAGCTGGGATGTTACC
>WRNW01000032.1 GCA_009776375.1 Candidatus Saccharimonadota bacterium
TGGTGTTGATCGACGGCAGTTCGGCTTCGGCTAGCGAAATTGTGGCGGGAGCCTTGAGGGATAACGGCGCGGCCACGCTGGTCGGCACGACAACTTATGGCAAAGGTAGTGTCCAGGAACTTTTACCAATAAGTAGTGGCGCCAGCCTGAAAGTGACGATCGCCAAGTGGTACACCCCCAAAGGTCAAAACATCGATGGCAACGGTCTAGATCCAGATATCCGGGTCGAGCTGACGATCGAAGAATTAAACGCTGGCAACGACACCCAACGGGCGAAAGCGATGGAAATCCTGAGCCAGCGATAAAAAGACTTGCCAAGCAACCCCAAATCGCTTATGATAGATAGGTATATGAACAATAAACGCAAGATTTTATTGGTCGAGGATGACGAGACGTTAGCGTCGGTTTATAAACAGCGTCTCGAGCTCGAAGGTTTCGATGTACAACACGTCGGCAACGGTGAAAAAGCCCTCGACGCCGCAATCAGTTTTATGCCAGAATTGATTCTCTTGGACGTGATGATGCCGAAACTGAACGGTTTTGACGTGCTCGATATCCTCCGCAACACCCCCCAGACGCAAGGTATTCGGATCATTATGCTGACCGCGCTATCTCAACCCAAAGACGCCGAACGTGCCCGCGAACTCGGTGTTGATGATTTTTTGGTCAAATCCCAAGTCGTCATCGGCGACGTCGTAGCGAGAATCAAATATCAACTGGGTATCGCAACGAACAGCGCGCAACCGAGTGCGCCATCACCATCTGAGTAAAATTACTAACCGTCAATCAAAACTGCCAACCTACGTGCAGAGATGCGGGTGTTTGATTAAAAAATTTATTCCACCGAAACCTGTGTGCGATAAGTGGTTTTTCCAGTAAAAGTCCGGACTTTTCGTTTGACGAACTTGACGACGCCGTCTTGTCCGGCGTGAATGGTAAAATTACGGCTAACATACGTACCAGGGCCGGCGATTTTGGTCGCGCCAACTTGGCGAACGATGACCGCGCCATTTTTGACCGTTTGACCACCAAAAACCTTGACGCCTAACCGACGACCAGCGTTATTGTGAACATTTTTCGAGCTGCCGCCCGCTTTGACGTGTGACATATTCGCTACATTCTAGCAAATTACGGTTTTTTTCGCAAGACCAAAAGCTCGCGTCCAACAATTTGATCTTCGCGACGATAAATCAAAGGTTTTTGGTCATCTGAATAAAAAATTTGTTCGTAACTGCCGGCGGACAATTGGTGTGTTAGCGGTAAATGATAAGTTTTGTCATTCAAAAACCAGCACGGCACCGCGATACAGAGCCTAGCATCAGGGGTAATTTGGGTTGCGAGATTGATGAGAAATTTGCTAATAATCGTGTTACAAGTAGTGATATTTTCCTGTAATTTTTCGGTTGGCGGTGGGGTAGTATAAGGCTGCCCAAGGTAAGTTTCAGTCACAATCAGGTTAATTTCGTGCGTTACTTTGTCAAGCCACTGAACCCACTTAAAATTTGTCGCATCGCCAACAGCTAGCTCGGGCGCTCGCCAGCTCAAGTGTTTCGTGACGTTTTGTTTCTTGAGCCAATCCAGGTTAGCTGTAGTATATTCAATCATCCGCGGTTCAAGATCGGTGCCGTGGACGCGAAACCCCATTAGGGCGGCTTCCTGTAAAACGACGCCAGTGCCGCAAAATGGATCAAGCAGGGAAGGGCTGAAATCCATCTCGTCCTCCGGGTGTTTGGGTCCTGCCGCTCGGTCCGCCCCTAAAAATTTTTGTTCTACGAACAAAACATTTTTGGGAGCTGCCCCGCCTCGCGTCACCCAAACAGCCCTGTCGGGGTCAATGGATTTCAGCGCATCATTACCCAGTTTTGCCGAACGATTCGAAGTCAAGCCAGGATTACTGCTAACCCCAACCGCCAGATTGATCATAATCTGGGCGAGTTTGGGCGGGAGCATGCCGACGTGGGCGTCGCGTTTCGGGCGACCACGATCACGGAGGGTGTAGGAGTTGAGGTCTTGGACGCCGATTAATTCGGCGATAATCAAACAATGGCCAACGTAGGCCATCAATAGTTCAACCTTGTTCGGCGATGATCCGAGATGATTGCCGAGTGTGGCGGCGTCGGCGATTTCCGGACCAGAATTGGGCAAGATTCGCATCGAACGATGCAATTTCGATTTGATAAATTTGGCGGTTTTGCTGGCGGTGACGATGGAAACACTTTGGCCGTAATGACTAATCCCTAGTGTGATTTTCCCGGGCGGTAGGGCGGAGAATTTATCGATCAAGAACTCGCCAGGTTGACCGTCTGCGTCATAGATCACACGGCCAACTTTGCGCACGCTACCGAGGCGATCGATGCCGGGTGTTTCGTCGGTCGAAACTAGCGCTACGTGCGGCAAAATTAGCTCAACCCGACCAAACACCGCGCGGAGTTCAGCGAGCCCGATCTCTGGTTGGCGACCGAGAATAAATAAATACATACCTTAGATTGTAACATATTAGCGCGACATCTTTTCCGAAGTTTTTATGCTAGAATAGTTATCATGCACCAGCAAAAACACTTTTTCAAACAGCTAGCCGGGCGTATTCGACGGACAAGCTGGCAGACCAAACTGAATCTGGTGACTTTTGCGTTGGTGGTGGTAGTTTTAGTGTTGGCGCGGCACGAGTTGGTCGAAGCTTGGCACCTAGTCGGGCAGGCGAATCTGTTAATTCTGGTTCTACTGATTCCGATTCAGTTTGCGTCGTACTATGCGAGTACTGAGATTTTCTTTACCTATCTGCGCGCGCGCGGCCAGCTGGAACGAACGAGCGCTCTCCAGGCCACGGCGATGTCGCTAGAACTGAATTTTGTCAACCACGTTTTTCCGTCGGGTGGAGTCAGTGGGATGTCGTACATGGTTTGGCGACTGGGTAAACTGGGTGTCACGGCGGGCCAGGCGACGATGGCCCAAATTATGAGGTACGTCGTGCAGATGGGCACTTTTATGGTTCTAATCAGTTTCGCATTAGTTTGGGCAACATTCGAAAACCGGGCGGCCAATTGGGTGGTGGTGGTGACGGCGATCGGCATCACCAGTCTGGTTTTCCTAGTGATTTTTGGTGGCTATTTAGTCAGTTCTCGATCGCGGATGAAAAGTTTCGCTCATTGGTTGACCGGAGCGCTGAACTCGTTGGTCAAAGGGTTGACTTTGGGTCGTAAACCAGCGATTTTGACGCTGGAACGGACGGAGCGGTTCTTCCTTGACTTTCACAGCGATTTTATGGTGCTCAAGAGTGACAAGAAACTCCTACTGCGACCGATTATCTGGTCGTTTTTGTTTAATCTTTTTGAAATTTTATTATTTATGGTCAGTTTCTGGGCGCTCGGTGCGTGGGTGAATCCGGCGACTCTGCTGATCGCCTATGGCGCGGCGACTTTGACGGGGATGTTTATGCTGACGCCAGGCGGAGCTGGTGCGTACGAAGCCTTGATGATTGGCATTTTGACGGCTAGCGGCGTGGCGGCTGGGACGGCCTTTGCGGGAGTGATTTTGGCGCGGGCGATTTTGATCATTGGTACGCTAGCGAGCGGTTTTGTGGTCTATCAACGCGCGCTCAGCAGATACGGTCGACCGAATTTGCGTCGAGAAATCGACCTAACGCCAGATGACGAAATCGAACGAGTCAAACATGGCTAGCGAAAGCATCACGCCGACCTTTTCGGTGAGCGACGCGGTGGCGTTGTTCAACCAAATGCTCGAAACCGCCACACCGACGATTACGGTCGTGGGCGAAATCGCCAATTTCAAAGTCAGTCAAGGCAAATGGGTCTTTTTCGATATCAAGGACGACGAATGTTCACTGAGCTGTTTCATGAGCGTGTTCAGTTTACGAATAGCGATCGAGGATGGTATGCAAGTGGCCGTCATGGCGCGCCCCAACATCACCAAGTGGGGCAAGTTTTCGCTAACCGTCCAAACCATCCAACCGGTCGGCGAGGGTTCGATCAAGCGAGCGTTCGAACTATTGCGGGCGAAACTAGCGAAAGAAGGATTGTTCGCTCTGGAGCGAAAACGTCCTTTGCCGGAATTGCCGCAGAAAATCGGGGTGATTTCTTCGATCGATGCGGCGGGCTATCAGGATTTTATCAAAATTCTCGGCGAACGATTTGGTGGTTTAGAAATTTTGGTCGCGCCCGTGCAAGTCCAGGGCCAGGGAGCCGCTGAACAGATTATCGCGGCGCTGAAATATTTTAACGAAACTGGCAGCAGCGCCGACGCGAAGGATTCTGGCTCGCGAGATCGTCTTT